>NZ_VJZE01000704.1 GCF_009377205.1 Streptomyces phyllanthi | reverse complement strand
CCGCAGGTCGGCGGCGACCGTCTCGTCGCGGGCGGCGCCCTCCCAGGAGGACTCGGGCGGGCCGAGCAGCGCGTCGACCGCCGCCCGTTCGTCGTCCGTCGGCTCGCTGTCACCGAAGTGCAGGTCCATGTCCTGTCTCAGCTCCTCACGGCCGTGACGGGCAGCTTCTCGATCCGGATCGCCGACGCCTTGAACTCCGCCGTGCCCGCGATCGGGCAGTTCGCCTCGATCGTGAGCCGGTTGGTGTCCACCTCGTCGGGAAAGTGCATGGTCATGAAGGCCAGCCCGGGGCGGAGCGCGGTGTCGACCCACACCGGGGCCACCACCGAGCCGCGCCGCGAGGACACCCGGACCTCCTCGCCGACCGCGACCCCGTAGCGCTCCGCGTCCTCCGGGCACAGCTCCACGTACTCACCGCGCCGCAGCGGCGAGGCGAAACCACCGCTCTGCACACCCGTGTTGTACGAGTCGAGCCGCCGCCCGGTGGTCAGCCGGATCGGGAACTCCTCGTCCGTCAGGTCCACCGGCGGATCGTGCCGCACGAGTCCGAAGGGAGCCGGCCGGCCCCGCCGCCCGGGATCCGGGTCCCACAACCGGCCGTGCAGATAGGTCGGTTCGAGCCGTCCCGTGTCCGGGCAGGGCCACTGGATGCCCTGGTGCTCCTCCAGACGTTCGTACGTCATCCCGTAGTGGTCCGGCGACACCGACCGCAGCTCGTTCCAGACGGCCTCCGCGTCCGCGTACTTCCACTCGTGCCCGAGCCGGGCGGCGAGCTCGCAGATGATCTCGATGTCCTCGCGGGCCTCGCCGGGAGGCGTGACGGCCCGGCGCACACGCTGGACGCGCCGCTCGCTGTTGGTCGTCGTACCGTCCGTCTCGGCCCAGCCCGCGGTCGCGGGCAGGACCACGTCCGCCAGCTGGGCCGTCTTCGTCAGGAAGATGTCCTGGACCACGAGGAAGTCCAGCTGACGCAGACGCCGTACGGCCTGCTCGCTGTCCGCCTCCGACTGCGCCGGGTTCTCCCCGACGCAGTAGACGGCACGGAGCGTGCCCTCCTCCATGGCCTCGAACATCTCCGTCAGGTTCAGCCCGTAACGCGGCTGGATGACGGTGTCCCACGCCGACTCGAACTTCAGGCGCGCCTCCGGGTCGAGGATGTCCTGGAAGCCGGGCAGCCGGTTCGGGATGGCGCCCATGTCGCCGCCGCCCTGCACGTTGTTCTGCCCGCGCAGGGGTTGCAGCCCCGCGCCGTACCGGCCCACGTGCCCGGTCAGCAGGGAGAGGTTGATGAGCGCCCGTACGTTGTCCGTGCCGTTGTGGTGCTCGGTGATGCCCAGCGTCCAGCACAACTGGGCGCGCTCGGCACGGGCGTACGCGTGCGCCAGGTCCCGGATCGCGGCGGCCGGCACACCCGTGACCTTCTCGGCGAGCGACAGCGTCCAGGGTTCGACGAGCTCCCTGTACTCCTCGAAGCCCGACGTCGCGCGCTCGATGAACGCCGTGTTCGCCAGGCCCGCGTGGATGATCTCGCGCCCGATCGCGTGGGCCATCGGGATGTCCGTGCCGACGTTCAGCCCGAGCCAGCTCTCCGCCCACTCGGCGGTGGACGTACGACGCGGGTCGACGGCGTACATCCGGGCGCCGTTCCTGATCCCCCTCAGCACGTGCTGGAAGAAGATCGGGTGCGCGAAGCGGGCGTTGGAGCCCCACATCACGATCAGGTCGGTGTGCTCGACCTCCTCGTACGACGACGTCCCGCCGCCGGAGCCGAAGGCGGCCGACAGGCCCGCGACGCTCGGGGCGTGGCAGGTGCGGTTGCAGGAGTCGACGTTGTTCGTGCCCATCACCACGCGGGCGAACTTCTGCGCCACGTAGTTCATCTCGTTGGTCGCGCGGGCGCACGAGAACATGCCGAACGCGCCGCGTGCCGCGCCGAGGCCACGGGCGGCCCGGTCCAGGGCCTCGTCCCAACTCGCCCTGCGGAAGGGCTCGTCGCGCGAGTCCCGGACAAGCGGATGGGTGAGCCGGGTGTAGGTCCTGGGGGTCCGGTCGCGTTTCCTGGTACGGCGTTCTTCAGTGTTCATGCGGCGCTCCTCAGCGCGAGCAGGTCCGAGAGGGCGTGGACGGTGCGCAGTGTGGGCACCTCGACGCCGGTGATCTCCGCCAACTCGACGACGGCCGCGAGCAGGACGTCGAGTTCGAGCGGTTTGCCGCGCTCCAGGTCCTGGAGCGTGGAGGTGCGGTGGTCGCCGACCCGCTCGGCGCCCGCGAGTCGCCGCTCGATGGAGACGCCCACCTCGCAGCCCAGCGCCTCGGCGACGGCGAGCGTCTCGCTCATCATGATCTGGATGACCCTGCGGGTGCCGCCGTGCAGGCACATCTGCCGCATGGTGGCGCGGGCCAGGGCGCTGATCGGGTTGAACGAGATGTTGCCGAGCAGCTTGAGCCAGATGTCGTTGCGCAGGTCGGGCTCCACCGGGCACTTCAGTCCGCCCGCCGTCATGGCCTCGCTCAGCGCCAGGCAGCGCGCCGAGACTGTGCGGTCGGGCTCGCCGACGGAGAACCGGGTGCCTTCGAGGTGCCGTACGACTCCCGGCCGGGCGAGCTCCGTCGCCACGTAGACGACACATCCGATGGCCCGTTCGGGCGCGAGCACCGCACTGACCGCGCCATCCGGGTCCACGCTCTCGACACGGTGGCCGTCGTGGGGTCCGCCGTGCCGGTGGAAGTACCACCAGGGAATGCCGTTCTGGGCGGCGACGATCGCCGTCGTGTCATGGAGGAGCGGCTCGATCAGCGGCCCGCACGCCGCGTACGAGTTGGCCTTCAGGCCCAGGAGGACGAAGTCGACCGGGCCGATCGCGGCCGGGTCGTCGGTGGCGTGGGCGCGCGCGGTGAAGTCGCCGCGCGGGCTGAGCACCCGCACTCCGTGCTGCCTCATGGCCGCCAGATGCGGTCCACGGGCGATGAGGTGCACATCGGCGCCCGCGCGGTGCAGGGCGGCGCCGACGTAGGCGCCGATGGCCCCGGCGCCGAGAACTGCGACTTTCATACGAGGGAGCTCCGTTCGGTCGAGGGATACCGAGGAACTGCCGAAACTCTGTCGACGAAATATTGTCTACAGTATGGAAGTTGGACCAGCAAGGCTTCGCGCACGACCCGGGACA
>NZ_VJZE01000703.1 GCF_009377205.1 Streptomyces phyllanthi | reverse complement strand
GGCCCGCAGAACCGGCCCGGTGGCACGCGCCCGGCGGACTCAGTCCCGCCCCAGCACGACCGTCCCCGACGAGCAGAACCAGCCGCCCGTCCCGGACGCGACGGCCAGCCGGGGCACTCCGCCGTCCGCCCCGCGTACCTGGCGCCCCTCGCCCGCTTCGCCGCGCAACTGCCGTACGGCCTCGACCAGCAGGAACAGCCCTCGCATTCCCGGATGCTGGGCCGACAGCCCGCCGCCGTCGGTGTTCACCGGCAGCTCTCCCGTGAGCGTCAGGCGCCCCTTCTCCACGAACGCCCCGCCCTCGCCCTTCCCGCAGAAGCCGAGGTCCTCCAGCGTCACCAGCGTCATGTACGTGAAGGCGTCGTAGATCTCGGCGAAGTCGATCTCGTCCGGGCGTACTCCGGCCCGCTCGAAGGCGAGCCGTCCGCTCACCGCCGCCGGGGAGACCGTGAAGTCCGGCCACTCGGACATGGTCGTGTGCGAGACGTACTCCCCGGTGCCGAGCACCCACACCGGGTCCGTACGGCAGTCCCGTACGTACTCCTCGGCGGCCAGCAGCACCGCCGCGCCGCCGTCGGAGCGTAGACAGCAGTGCAGCTTGGTGAAGGGGTCCGCGATCATCGGGCCGGAGAGGACGTCGTCGACCGTGATGGGGTCGCGGAACATGGCCTCCGGGTTCGCCGCGGCGTTGGCCCGGGCCTGGACGGCGACGGACGCCAGCTGTTCCAGCGTGGTGCCGTACTCGTGCATGTGGCGGCGCGCGGCCATGGCGTACTTGGCGATGAGCGTGTGGCCGTACGGGACCTCGAACTGGAGCGGCCCGCGCGCGCCGAAGGACAGGTTGCCCGTCCTCCGTCCCGCCCTGATGTCCGCGCGGGCCGTCGAGCCGTACACGAGAAGCACCGCGTTCGCGTGGCCCGCCGCGACCGCGTCCGCCGCGTGGGCCGCCATGACCTCCCAGGTGGAGCCGCCCACGGAGGTGGAGTCCACCCAGGTCGGCCGCAACCCCAGGTACTCGGCGACCTCGGCCGGGGCGAGCGTGCCGAGGCCCGCGGAGGCGAAGCCGTCGACGACCTCGCGCCCGAGCCCGGAGTCGGCCAGGGCCCGGCGGGCGGCCTGGGCGTGCAGCGCGTAGGGGGTCGTCTCGTCGACGCGGCCGCAGTCGGAGAGGGAGACGCCGACGATCGCGACCTTGCGGCGACCGGTGACCGTGGGGGTGCCCACCGTGCCCGGCGTGCCCGGCGTACCTGTCGTGCCCGTCAAGCCCGTCATGTATCTGACGGTACATCAGATTTGTTGAGGTTGGGTGGGCTGCGGGGCTGTGCACGTGCGGACGCCGGGCCTAATATGACGGATCGTCAAATTAGAAGAGGGGCACAGAGGGGGACCCGCCCATGGACGCCCGCTTCACCGCCGAACAGGAAGAGATCCGCCGCACGGTACGGGAGGTGCTGCTCAAGCGCTGCGGCCCGGAGGACGTGCGAGCGGCCGTACGGACCGGGGACGGCTACGACGGCGGTCTGTGGACGACGTTCGCCGAGCAGCTCGGTCTGCCGGGGATCGCGCTCCCCGAGGAGTACGGAGGCGTCGGCTGCTCGGTGACGGAACTGGCGCTGGCGAGCGAGGAGTTGGGCCGGGCGCTGGCCCCTGGCCCCCTCCTCGCGACCTCCGTCCTCACCGCCCCCGTGCTGCTCGCCCTCGGCACCGTGCGGCAGCGCGCCGACCTGCTGCCCCGCCTCGCCTCCGGAGAACTGACCGCCGCCCTCGCGGTACCCGGCCCGAGTCTCGCCACCGCCCTGGGACTGACCGGCGGCGGCCGCGGGGACTGGGCCGGTGGCGGGCGCACGGGAGGCGTGCAGGCCAGGCCTGTGGACGGGGCGTGGCGGCTGTACGGGCAGGTGGACCAGGTACTCGACGGGCACAGCGCGGGACTGCTGGTGGTGGCCGCGCACGCCGGAGGGTACGCGCGGTCCCGCACGCTGCTGTTCACCGTACGGGCGTCCGCGCAGGGCCTGACGCGCGTGCGGCGGACGGCGCTCGACGAGACCCGGCCCTGCGCACGCGTCCAACTGCGCGATGTGCCCGCCGAGTTGCTGGGCGAGGACGCGGAGGGCGGCGCGGGCCGGGTGGGGGAGGCGCTGGTCACCGCCGGGGACACCGTCGCCACCGTACTCGCCGCGGAGGCCGTGGGCGCGGCCGACCGGGCGCTGGAACGGACGGTCGCGTATGTGAAGCAGCGGGAGCAGTTCGGGCGGCCGATCGGGTCCTTCCAGGCGGTGAAGCACCGGCTGGCCGACGTGTACGTACGGGTACGGGCCGCGCGCTCGGCGGCGTACTACGCGGCGTGGGCGACGGCTCACGGGGAGCGGGTGGGCGGACCGGCGCTCGCCGAGGCGCTGGAGGCGCTGCGGGTGGCGGCGGCCGAGGGTGTCCAGCTGCACGGCGGCATGGGTTTCACCTGGGAGGACGACGCGCACCTGTACTTCAAGCGGGCCACGGGCGACGAACTGCTCTTCGGCCCCGCGCACCGGCTGCGGGCGCACGCGGCCGACCTGGCGGGACTCTTCACGGAGGGGGAGGTGGCGGTCTGATGCGGCTGACACCGACGGTCGTCATCAAGGAGAACGTGGGCCGGGCGGGCAGGCGGTTCGTGCAGAAGGTGTCCTCGACCCGGACCTTCGCGCGCCTCGCCCCGCACGTCATTCCCGCGCTCGACCGCGCGGTCCACCGGATGACCCGGGGAAGGGTGCTGCTCAGCGCCCAGATGCTGCCGGGGGCGGTGCTCACGTCGACCGGTGCGAGAAGCGGGCTGGAGCGTCGGACGCCGCTGGCGTGCTTCCCGGATCCGGCGCGGACCGCTTCCTCTCAGGGCGACCCGGGCAGCTGGATCCTGATCGGCTCCAACTTCGGGCGGACCACCCACCCCGCCTGGACGGCCAACCTCCTCGTCCACCCCGACGCGGAGATCAGCTGGAAGGGGGAGGACGTGCCGGTGACCGCGCACTTGCTGGAGGGGGAGGAGCGGGCGGCCGTCTGGAAGGCCATGCTGGCGGTCTGGCCGCCGTACGCGACGTACCAGGCGAGGGTGGAGCGGGAGATACGGGTGTTCCGGCTCGTACGGCGGTGACGTGACGTGACGTGACGTGACGTGGCGGGTGCGGGTGCTGGGTGG
>NZ_VJZE01000702.1 GCF_009377205.1 Streptomyces phyllanthi | reverse complement strand
CTCGGCCTTACCACCCGACGCGCCCCCCTCGGTCTGGTCGCCGGAGCCCGCAGCGGGGACAAGGGCGGCAACGCCAACGTCGGCCTCTGGGCCCGCACGGACGACGCCTGGCGCTGGCTCGCCCACACCCTCACCACCGACCGCTTCCGCGAACTCCTGCCCGAGACGGCCGGCCTGACCGTCACCCGGCACGCACTGCCCAATCTCCGCGCCCTCAACTTCGTCGTCGAGGGAATCCTCGGCGAGGGCGTCGCCTCCCAGGCGCGCTTCGACCCCCAGGCCAAGGCACTCGGCGAATGGCTCCGCTCCCGCCACCTGGACATCCCGGAGAACCTCCTGTGACGGTCATCAGCTCCGCCCTCGACACCAACGGTCCCGACTACAGGGCCCACCGCGAGGCCATGCTCGCCAAACTCGCCGAGCTCGACACCGAGCACGCGAAGGCCCTCGCGGGCGGCGGCGAGAAGTACGTCGGGCGGCACCGGAAGCGCGGCAAACTGCTCGCCCGGGAGCGGATCGAGCTGCTCCTGGACCCCGACACACCCTTCCTGGAGCTGTCCCCGCTCGCCGCCTGGGGCAGCGACTACACGGTGGGCGCCTCGCTCGTCACCGGTATCGGGGTCGTCGAGGGCGTGGAGTGCGTGATCACCGCGAACGACCCGACCGTACGCGGCGGCGCCAGCAACCCCTGGAGCCTGAAGAAGGCCCTGCGGGCGAACGACATCGCGCTCGCCAACCGGCTGCCCCTCATCAGCCTCGTCGAGTCGGGCGGGGCCGACCTGCCCTCCCAGAAGGAGATCTTCATCCCGGGCGGCGCCGCCTTCCGGGACCTCACCCGCCTCTCCGCCGCCGGGATCCCGACCCTCGCCGTCGTCTTCGGCAACTCCACCGCCGGTGGCGCGTACATCCCCGGCATGTCCGATCACGTGATCATGGTCAAGGAGCGGGCGAAGGTGTTCCTCGGCGGCCCGCCGCTGGTGAAGATGGCGACGGGCGAGGAGAGCGACGACGAATCCCTGGGCGGCGCCGACATGCACGCGCGCGTGTCGGGCCTCGCCGACCACTTCGCCGTAGACGAACCCGACGCCCTGCGCCAGGCGCGCCGCGTCGTCGCCCGTCTCAACCACCGCAAGGCGTACGGCGATCCGGGCCCGGCCGCACCCCCCAAGTACGACGAGGACGAACTCCTCGGCATCGTCCCCGGCGACCTGAAGACCCCCTTCGACCCGCGCGAGGTCGTCGCCCGCGTCGTCGACGCCTCCGACTTCGACGAGTTCAAGCCGCTGTACGGGACCAGCCTCGCGACCGGCTGGGCGACCCTCCACGGCTACCCGGTCGGCATCCTCGCCAACGCCCAGGGGGTGCTCTTCAGCAAGGAGTCCCAGAAGGCCGCCCAGTTCATCCAGCTCGCCAACCAGCGGGACATCCCCCTCCTCTTCCTGCACAACACCACCGGCTACATGGTCGGCAGGGAGTACGAACAGGGCGGCATCATCAAGCACGGCGCGATGATGATCAACGCCGTCTCCAACAGCCGCGTCCCTCACCTGTCCGTGCTCATGGGCGCCTCGTACGGCGCCGGCCACTACGGCATGTGCGGCCGGGCCTACGACCCGCGCTTCCTCTTCGCCTGGCCCAGCGCCAAGTCGGCCGTCATGGGCCCGCAGCAGCTCGCCGGGGTCCTCTCCATCGTCGCCCGGCAGTCGGCGGCCGCGAAGGGACAGCCGTACGACGAGGAAGGGGACGCCGCCCTGCGCGCCATGGTGGAACAGCAGATCGAGTCCGAGTCACTGCCGATGTTCCTGTCCGGGCGGCTGTACGACGACGGCGTCATCGACCCGCGCGACACCCGCACCGTCCTCGGCCTGTGCCTGTCCGCCATCCACACCGCGCCCTACGAGGGCGCGCGCGGTGGCTTCGGCGTCTTCCGGATGTGAGGTCCATGATTTCGAGTCTGCTCGTCGCCAACCGGGGCGAGATCGCCTGCAGGATCTTCCGCACCTGCCACGCGTCGGGAATCCGAACGGTCGCCGTGCACTCCGACGCCGACGAGAACGCCCTCCACGCGCGCGTGGCCGACGCGACGGTACGGCTGCCGGGTACGGCGCCCGCGGACACGTACCTGCGCGGTGACCTGATCGTGAAGGCCGCCCTGAACGCCGGAGCGGACGCGGTCCACCCCGGATACGGCTTCCTCTCCGAGAACCCGGACTTCGCACGCGCCGTCCTCGACGCGGGCCTCGTCTGGATCGGACCATCCCCGGAGGCCATCGAGGCGATGGCGTCCAAGACGCGGGCCAAGAAGCTGATGGGCCTCGAACCGCTCACCGACGTCACCGAGGCCGACCTGCCGGTCCTGGTGAAGGCGGCGGCGGGCGGCGGCGGTCGCGGTATGCGGATCGTGAGACACCTGGAGGACCTGGAGGCGGAGCTGACGGCGGCCCGCGCCGAGGCCCTCAGCGCCTTCGGCGACGGCGAGGTCTTCGTCGAGCCCTACCTGGAGGGCGGCCGTCACGTCGAGGTCCAGATCCTCGCCGACACCCACGGCACGGTGTGGACGCTCGGCACCCGAGACTGCTCCCTCCAGCGCCGCCACCAGAAGGTGATCGAGGAGGCCCCGGCACCGGGCCTGTCCCCCGAACTGACGGACTCCCTGTACGCGATGTCCGTACGGGCCGCCCGAGCCGTCGACTACGTGGGCGCGGGCACGGTCGAGTTCCTCGTCTCCGGAGACCGGGCCCACTTCCTGGAGATGAACACCCGCCTCCAGGTCGAACACCCCGTCACGGAGGCGCTCTTCGGCCTCGACCTGGTCGCCCTCCAGATCCGTGCAGCCGAGGGCCACGCCCTGGAGAACGACCCCGCGCGCGCGCGGGGCCACGCCGTCGAAGCCCGCCTGTATGCCGAGGACCCCGCCCACTCCTGGACCCCCCAGACCGGCACCCTGCACCGCCTCACCGTCCCGGACGGCATCCGCCTCGACACCGGCTACACCGACGGCGACGACATCGGCGTCCACTACGACCCCATGCTCGCCAAGGCCGTCGTCCACGCCCCCACGCGCGCGGAAGCCCTGCGCACCCTCGCGGGCGCCCTGGAACGGGCGGTGATCCACGGCCCGACGACCAACCGGGACCTCCTCGTACGCTCGCTCAGGCACGAGGAGTTCACC
>NZ_VJZE01000701.1 GCF_009377205.1 Streptomyces phyllanthi | reverse complement strand
AAGAGACAGGTCCGTGAAGAAGATGCGCGGGTACCTCGCCGACCTCATCCACCGCAAGCGCGAGGCACTTCCCGACACCCCAACCTCCGGCGAGGACCTCATCTCGGGACTCATCCGTGCCTCCGACCACGGCGAGCACCTCACGGAGAACGAGGCCGCGGCCATGGCGTTCATCCTGCTGTTCGCCGGCTTCGAGACCACCGTCAACCTGATCGGGAACGGGACGTACGCCCTTCTCACCCACCCCGAGCAGCGCGCCCGCCTCCAGACCTCCCTCGCCGCCGGGGAGACGGGACTCCTGGAGACCGGTGTCGAGGAACTCCTGCGGTACGACGGCCCGGTGGAGCTCGCCACCTGGCGCTTCGCCACCCGGCCGCTGACCATCGGCGGCCAGGACATCGCCACCGGCGACCCCGTGCTCGTCGTGCTCGCGGCGGCCGACCGGGACCCCGAACGGTTCGCCGGCCCCGATGTCCTCGACCTCGGCCGCCGCGACAACCAGCACCTCGGGTACGGCCACGGCGTCCACTACTGCCTCGGCGCCCCGCTCGCCCGGCTGGAGGGCCGGACCGCCCTCGCGACCCTCCTCACCCGCCTCCCCGACCTGCGACTCGCGGCGGATCCTGCTGATTTGAGGTGGCGCGGGGGGCTGATTATGCGGGGATTGCGCACGCTTCCTGTGGAGTTCACACCGGTTCGGCCGGCACACCGGACGTGACACGCGTCAGCCCTCCGTGGCGGGGGCGGAGGCTGACACGTATACGTCCCACACCGCTCTGACCTGACACTTTCTCAGCTCTGTGATCTTCACGTGATCTGCGCTGCATTGACTTGTGACAAGCGTTTGCCTGCCGATACGTTCACGCAGCAGCGCGACGGTTCGCCACATCCGTCGCGCTGACCACTGCTGTCGTGTGAAAGGCAACCGCATGCTCTCCGGGAACGGTCGTCACCGTCGCCCCCGTCAGGCTCCGGCTCTCCTCGTCGCTGCGGGAGTGACCGGATCAGCCATCGCGATCCCGCTCCTAGGTGCCACCGGCGCCAGTGCGGCCAGCGGAACGACCTGGGACAAGGTCGCGGAGTGCGAGAGCGGCGGCTCCTGGAGCGCCGCCACCGGCAACGGGTACTACGGCGGGCTCCAGTTGTCCCAGGAGGACTGGGAGAAGAACGACGGCCTCGAGTACGCGCCCAGCCCCGATCAGGCGAGCCGTTCCCAGCAGATAGCCGTCGCCGAGAGGATCCTCGCCGACGAGGGGGTCGGCGCGTGGCCAACCTGCGGACTCACCTCCGGCCTTGGGGAGGACACCGGTTCCGCTGATGTGGACACGGGTGTGGGGGATGACTCGTCGGATTCGTCCGGATCAACCAAGTCGTCCCATTCCCCCGACTCCTCCGACTCCGACTCCTCCGACTCCTCGAAATCCTCGGATTCTTCCGGCTCCTCCGACTCCCCTGACTCCTCCAGCTCGCCCTCGGATGCCGCCGAAGACTCCACCAAGTCCGACACCGGACTGGTCGACACCAGCGAGGGCGATTCGGAATCGGACAGTTCGGGCGCGAACGGCACAAAGGATGATGACCCGGATGACTCCGGGCAGGGTGACGGTTCTTCGGGGAGCGGCTCAGGCTCCTCGGAGGGGGCCGACACGGCGTCCGGGACGGGTCGTCACCGGGGCGGCAGCGCCGACGAGAGCGCTACCGGCGCCCCTGCGGACGGAGTCGGCGGCTCCGCCGGGCGGCACGCCTCCCGGAGCGGCGACTCGGCCCAGGACGCGGATGTCGCGGACGGCTCGTACACCGTCCGCGAAGGGGACAACCTGTCGGTCATCGCCGACTCCCTTGGCATGGACGGCGGATGGTCCGAGCTCTACGCGGAGAACAAGAAGACGGTCGGCTCTGACCCGGACCTTATCCTCCCCGGTCAGACGCTGGACGTCAGTGCTGAAACGGGCGAAAAGTAGCGGGAATTGACACCGCATTTGGCCGGGAATGCCCGTTTTGATCCCGGTGGGAGATGAGTCACAGAAGCCCCGATCGTCTTTGTGTTTCCACGGATCACGTGATTACGGTCGTGACCGCTCGCCACCGCGGGCCCCTGTGGTCGTCACGCCGAATCCTGCCAACGGCCGCACGGGAACAGTCGTCGCGTCAAGCGCCGTAGGCAGGAGCGGGGGACCCAAGGTAGGTGCCGCGCCCGGGAGTCGAAGGACGACCGGGGGCGGCTTGGGGTGAAGCCTCGCGGAAGCGGAAGCCATCCGCACTCCGCGTGGCCGGGCAACTCAACCGGCCCGAACCCGACAGCTCACCTCGCAGGCGTCGGTGAGGGGATCACTCCATGCTGCGTTCCAGCAAGGGCAAGCACCGCCGTCCGGCCGCTTCTCGACGGGCTGTCCAGCTAGCCACGCTCGCCGGTGTCACCGGCGCCGCCATCGCCGCCCCGCTGATGGCGGCCGGCACCGCCTCCGCCGCCACCACCTCCGAGTGGGACGCGGTCGCCCAGTGCGAGTCCGGCGGCAACTGGTCCATCAACACCGGCAACGGCTACTACGGCGGCCTGCAGTTCTCCGCCTCCACCTGGGCCGGGTACGGCGGCACGCAGTACGCCGCCACCGCCGACCAGGCCAGCAAGGCCCAGCAGATCGAGATCGGCGAGAAGGTGCTCGCGGGTCAGGGCAAGGGTGCCTGGCCGGTCTGCGGCAAGGGTCTGTCCAGCGCCCCGAACGACGGTGCCGCGGCCTCCGCCCCCGAAAGCGGCTCCAGCGGTCCCTCCGGGCAGAGCGCCCAGCAGGACACCCAGGAGACGCGTGCCTCGCGTTCCTCCGAGCGGGCCACCGTCGAGACCCCGACCGGCAAGAAGGTCGAGAAGGGCGACGGCGAGTACAAGGTCGTCAAGGGTGACACCCTCAGCCGTATAGCCGAGAAGGAGAACGTCGAGGGCGGCTGGGAGAAGATCTTCGAGCTGAACAAGGACATCGTCGACGACGCCGATGTCATCTACCCCGGCCAGCAGCTGCACCTGAGCTGACACCGGGTCGGGCGGCCGGTCCGGGCGGGTGTCCGGCCCGGCCGCCTGGGCGGACGCCCCGGACCGGCGCCTTGGGCCGAGGCCCGGACCGGAGCCGAAATCCGGCCGGTTCCCAGCTGAACCACAGCGCCCTCATATCCGTGTCCTCCATAGTCTGTCTCGTATACACATTTAATTGTGA
>NZ_VJZE01000700.1 GCF_009377205.1 Streptomyces phyllanthi | reverse complement strand
CCCCCAGCCGTACCGTCTGCCCCCACGTCAGCTCCATCGCGTCGGACTCCATCCCGTCCCCGAAGGCAACGAGCCGATCGGACTCGACGGTGAGCCGGAGCCGTGCCGGAGCGGCCAGCTCGCCTGCCACGAGCGACGTCCCCGTGGCCGGCGACGGCCAGGCCTCGCGGACGAACCACAGCAGCCGGGACTCGCTCGCCCCCGGGAGGGGCAGCGCACTGGACCGCTCCTGCCACACCGACCGCAGCCACCCGCTCGCCCCGGTCCCCGTCCCGACCAGCACGCCCGACGAGGCCTGGGACTCGACGACACCCCCGTCGTCCTCGTGCCCCAGGCGGTACCGGGCGGTCTGGTGCCCGGCCGCGCCCAGATAGATCTCGTTGAGCGCGACCAGCCGCTGCGTGTCGTCGGCGACTGCCTCGACCATGGTGAGTTCCTCGAAGGGCGTGCCGTCGTCCGCCGCCGCGGCGAGCAGCTTCGGCGCGTCCGGCACCCCGTGGCGCACCAGCACTCCCGGATTGCGGACAGGATCGGTGTTGATCCCCACCACCGGCTGCCCCGAGAGGTACTTGGCCACGTTGGCCACCAGCCCGTCCTGCCCCACCACGACCACCACGTCCTCGGGTGCGAAGAGGAAGCGGTCCAGGTCGGCCCGCTCCACGGAGGCCTGACGCCATGTCAGGGGGACCTTCGAGGCCACCTCCGCCAGGGCCCGGCGGTCGCGACGGCTCCGCTCCGCCACCTCCCCGATGTCCCGCCCCCGCGACCGCAGGAAGAACGCCGCCTGCCCGTGTGTTCCGTGACGGGCCACCAACTCCTCGTACTCGGTGGTGCGATGGACCAGCACCACCCGGGGCGCGAGACTCACGCCGACGCTCCCCGCTCCCCGTCGGATCCGCCGCCCAGCTTCGCCAGCAGCCCGGTCAGTACGTCCGGCGACACCGTCACGCTCTCGATCCGCGGCAGGTTCTCCGCGAGCCGTGTCCCCGTCAGGGCGTGCAGCGTCGCCACGTCCACCTCGGCGTGCACACGCAGCCACGCCGCCTGGGTCTCCGCCCGCGCCCGGCCCACCTCACGCGCGGCCCGCGCCTCGGCCTCGGCCAGCCGTACCGTCCGTGCCGCCTCCGCCCCGGCACGCACCGCGTCCGCGGCGGCGTGCTCCTCGGCCTCGCGCCGCGCGTTCGTGCCCCGCTGCTCGACCAACTGCTCCTCGCGGCGGGCGAGTTCGATCTGGCTGGCGAGCTCGTTCTCGGCGATGGCCCGCTCTCGCTCGACGGCGACGGCACGGCGTTCGTAGGTCGCCCGGTCCGCCTCCTGCTGGATCTGCTCACGAGCGGGGGTACGCAGCGCGCGTTCCACCTCGGGTTCGGGGCGCAGCGCCACCACGCGCACCGCCACGACCTCGATCCCGGTCGCGGGAAGCCGGGGCTCGGCCGCCAGTCCGCTCGTGATCCGCTCCCGTACAGCCGCGACCCCGTCCACCAGCGCGGCGGACAACGGCGTACGGGCCAGGACGTCGAGCGCGTGCTGCTGGGCCGTCTCCGTCAGCAGCGTCGCCAGCTGCTCCAGCGGGGCGCCGCGCCAGACACCCGTGTCGGGGTCGATGGAGAAGTCCAGACGTGCTGCCGCGATCGCCGGGTCGCTGATCCGGTACGTCACCGTCGCCTGCACCGCCACGTCCTGGAAGTCGGACGTACGGGCGTGGAACGTCATCGCCAGCTCCCGGTCGTCGACCGGCACCTCGGAGAGCGCGGCGGTGAGCGAGCGGTACCAGAAGCTGAGTCCCGGCCCGTCGTGCACCAGGCGGCCCGAGCGGTGGTGGCGGATGTGGGTGGTGGGTGCGCCGCGCAGATGCCGCCAGCCGAGGCGTCTGGTGATGTCAGCCATGAAGAGTCCCCCTCGCCGCTCGTTTATGTCACTTGGACGATAATAGGTGGGGGTGCTTATCGTCAAGAGGATGAAAAGGGGAGGGGCTCCCGTGTCCGTGCGATCCGGCCCACCGGAGGGTGAACGCGCGCCCGAATGGTCAGGATGGAGGCATGGGATTCCATGTCGACTCCGAGGCCGGGCGGCTGCGCCGCGTCATCCTGCACCGGCCGGATCTGGAGCTCAAACGGCTCACCCCCAGCAACAAGGACGCCCTCCTCTTCGACGATGTGCTGTGGGTGCGCAGGGCGCGGGCGGAGCACGACGGGTTCGCGGACGTGCTCCGTGACCGCGGGGTCGTCGTCCATCTCTTCGGTGACCTGCTCACCGACGTGCTGGCGGTCCCGGCGGCCCGTGAGCTCATCCTGGACCGGGTCTTCGACGAGAAGGAGTACGGGCCGCTCGCCACGGACCATCTCCGGGCCGCGTTCGAGGCGCTGCCCGGGTCAGGGCTGGCCGAGGCGCTGATCGGCGGGATGACCAAACGGGAGTTCCTGGAGGGCCACCCGGAGCCGACCTCCGTGCGCTTCCACGTCATGGAACTCGACGACTTCCTCCTCGGGCCGCTCCCCAACCACCTCTTCACCCGTGACACCTCCGCCTGGATCTACGACGGGGTCTCCATCAACGCCATGCGCTGGCCCGCGCGCCGGCGGGAGACCGTGCACTTCGAGGCGATCTACCGGCACCACCCCCTCTTCCGCGACGAGACGTTCCATGTCTGGTCGGAGGGGCAGGCCGACTACCCGTCCACCATCGAGGGCGGCGATGTGCTCGTCATCGGCAACGGCGCCGTGCTCATCGGGATGAGCGAGCGGACCACGCCCCAGGCCGTGGAGATGCTCGCGCACAAGCTGTTCGCCGCGGGGTCGGCGCAGACGATCGTGGCGCTCGACATGCCCAAGCGGCGGGCCCTGATGCACCTGGACACCGTGATGACCATGGTCGACGGGGACGTCTTCACGCAGTACGCGGGGCTCGGGATGCTCCGCTCGTACACCATCGAACCGGGGGTCGGGGACAAGGAGCTCAAGGTCACGGACCATCCGCCGGAGCACATGCACCGGGCGATCGCCGCCGCGCTCGGGCTGAGCGAGATACGCGTGCTGACCGCTACGCAGGACGTGCACGCGGCGGAGCGGGAGCAGTGGGACGACGGGTGCAATGTCCTCGCGGTGGAGCCGGGGGTGGTGGTCGCGTACGAGCGGAACGCGACCACGAACACGCATCTTCGCAAGCAGGGGATCGAGGTGATCGAGATTCCCGGGAGTGAGCTCGGGCGGGGAA
>NZ_VJZE01000006.1 GCF_009377205.1 Streptomyces phyllanthi | reverse complement strand
GCACGGGGGATGGCGGGACGGGCACACGCTAGGCACGCCGCGGCGGGGACGGTGTTCCGTACCGCGTTTCGTGCATTCGCCGACAAGGCCTGGCGACGCTCAGACAAGTCGGCGGAGCCCGGTCTGCCGCAGCCTCATTGCACCGGGACCCGGTGCAGCCCTGCTGATGGGCCGCGGCGGCCCGGCCACTGGATCAGGTCATTCATGACATCGGCTTTTCCGTTCGGTTCGGGCTCTCCGGCCGGATGAGAGATGAGGACGGACGTGACCACCGACGACATGGCCCAGCGCGGTACGGCGGAGCCCGGCGTCGAGCCGGAGCAACGGCCGGAGCATCGGCCGGAGCAGAGCCGGCGGCCGAGCCACTCACCCATCGGCACACTGCAGCGGCTGGCCCGCGCGCCGTCCGTCAGCGTCATCGGAGCCACGCTCGTGCTCCTGTTCGCCATCGGGGCGCTGCGTCCGACGTATCTGCAGCCCAACCAGCTGCTCGACACCCTCCAGGCGTCCACGTACGTCGGCCTGATCGCGGCCGGCATGGCGTACCTCGTCTCCATGCGTGAGATCGACCTGTCCGTCGGTTCGATGTTCGGACTGTGCCTGATCTCCGTCGCCATGCTCGTCCAGGCCGGCTTCAACAGCTGGCTCGCGGCGGCCGCCGGGATCGTGCTCGGTGGCGTGCTCGGCGGGGTCAACGCGACGATCGTGGCGGTCATGCGGATCCCGACGATCGTGGCCACCCTGGCCACCCTGTCGGTGTTCCGCGGCCTGGCGATCGGCCTGACGGACGGCACCCAGGTGGTCAACCTCCCCATCGGTGACTCGTTCTTCTCCGTCGTCGGCGGCAAGGTGCTCGGCATCCCGTTCAGCATCCTGGTGTTGCTGGTGATCACCCTGGTGGTCGGTGTGACGCTGCACCACACCCCGTTCGGACACCGGGTGCTGGCCATCGGATCCAACCCCGAGGCGGCCCGGTTCTCCGGTATCTCGGTCACCCGGGTACGCACCCAGGTGCTGATCCTGGTTGGTCTGCTCGTCGGCGTGGCGGCGGTCCTGGGTCTGGCGTTCTTCACCTCCGGCGACCCGAACATCGGCGGCGGTTTCGAACTGCAGGCGATCGCGGCGGCGGTCATCGGCGGCACCCCGCTGCGCGGTGGCAGCGCGACCGTGTTCGGCGCGGCGGTCGGCGCCATCCTGCTCAACATCGTGGCGACCGGCCTCACCTACTTCAGCGTGCCGGCCAACTGGAGCGCTTTCGCCACCGGCCTGGTGATCCTGCTCGCTGTCGGAGTCGACAGCCTCGTCCGTCGCCGCCGAGCGGCGCACAGGTCCACCAGGACGGCCACCAGCTGAACCCGGCAGCAGCCTTCCGCCCGCTGCCCACCCTCCGAAGGAGACACTATGAAACCGTTCAGCCGAGCCGCGGGCACCCGTCACCGGCAGGCCGTGGCCGCCGGTGCGCTGTCCATGGCCTCGCTGCTGGTGCTGAGCGCATGCAGCGACACAGGGGCGAAGAGCAGCTCCGCGGGCGGGTCCTGTGACACCGCCGACAAGCAGCTGAACATGGCGTTCGTGTACGCCTCCACGACGCAGAACCCGTTCCAGGAAATGGCGATGGGCGCCCAGGCGGCCGCCGACGACGACGGCGACGTCAAGCTCCAACTGACCGCGCCCACCGGCATCGACGGGCCCAAGCAGGTGTCGCTGTTCCAGGCGGCCGCGCGCACCGCGACCGACGGGGTGGCCTATATGACGGTCACGCCCGACCTGTTCGTCCGGCCGCTCAACACGGCCACCGACTCGGGTGTGCCGGTCGTCGCCGTGGACGCCGGCCCGCCGCCCGGGACCAAGGTCAAGACGTTCGTCGCCAACAGCAACACCAAGCTGGGCGAACTGCTGGGTGAGGCGTACGTGGCGCAGAACCCGAAGGCCGACGGTCAGGTCGTGCTGGGCAACGACATCCCCTCGCTGCAGTTGCTCGTGCAGCGGCTCGACGGGGTCCAGAAGGTGCTGAAGGCCAAGCTGCCGAAGGCGAAGCTGGTCGGCCCGCTGGACACCAAGTCCGAGCCCACCGAGAACTTCAACGCGTGGAAGAGCGTGGTGCAGTCGCATCCCAAGGCGACCGCGTTCATCGGGGTGGGCGGCCAGGACGGCGTGTCGCTGCCGCTGATCGCCAAGCAGACCGGCCGCGATTACCTGGCCGCCTCAGCCGACCTGCCGCCGGAGGCGCTCCAGGCGGTCAAGGACGGCAGCCTCTTCGCGCTCTCCTCGCCCGAGCACTGGATGAAGGGCTACATCGCCATGCATCTGCTGATCGAGGCCAAGCGCACCTGCAAGGCGGTGCCCGAGGGCTGGTGGAACTCCGGCAACCTGCTGATCGACGAGTCCAACATCGACGACATCCTCGCCCGCCAGAAGAGCCCGGAGTCGCGCAAGGAGTGGTTCAAGAAGGAGATCGACAAGCAGCTGGCCGACCCGCCGCTGGCCCCGTTGGACCAGGCCGACTGACATCCATCCGTGCGGGTCCGGTGCGCCGGCCCCGCACGGCCACGTTCACAGGAGGAAGCGAGCCGACATGAATGTGCTCGAGACATCCGGCGTGCACCGGTCGTACGGCGGTGTGGTGGCGCTGCGCCCCATGGACTTCTCGGTGGCGCCGGGCACCGTGCACGCGCTGCTCGGCGAGAACGGCGCCGGCAAGTCCACACTGGTGAAGATCCTCGCCGGGGCGGTCGAGCCGGACGGCGGCCGGATCCTGCTCGACGGTGTCCCCGTGAGATTCTCCGACACCGCCGACGCGGCGCGTCACGGCGTCGCTGTGGTGTCCCAAGAGCTGAACCTGTTTCCGGACCTGGACGTCCTGGCGAACCTGTTCACCAAGCGGGAGCGGTTGCGCCGTGGCGTGCTGTTCGACCGGCGCGCGATGGCCGCCCGGGCCGAGCCCGTCCTCGCCGAACTCGGCCTCGACGTCCCGCTGCGCGCCCCCGTGGGCGAGCTGACCCTCGCCCAGCGGCAGCTCGTCGAGATCGCCAAGGCGCTGCTGACCGAGCCGCGCGTGCTCATCCTCGACGAGCCGACCTCCGCCCTGGACGACAGCGGCAGCAGGCGTCTGCTCGACGTACTCGACGTACTGCGCCGACGGCAGGTCGCGGTCGTCTTCGTCTCGCACCTCCTCGAAGAGGTCATGCAACTCAGCGACCAGGTGACCATCCTGAGGGACGGTCAGGTGGTGATGGCCGGGGCCGACCGCGCCGGCCTCACCATCGACGGCATCGTGCGGGCCATGCTGGGCGACAAGCTCCTCGCCGAGACGGAACTCGCCTCGCACACCCAGGGCCCGGCCCCGGACCCCGCTCCGCATCCGGCATCCGCACCGGCGTCGGCCCCGCCCTCGGCCGCGGGCCTGGAGGTGCACGGCGTCACCGTGCCCGGCGTACTCGACGGGGTGAGCCTCACCGCGCGGGTCGGCGAGATCGTGGGGCTGGCCGGAGTGGCGGGCGCGGGCCACCAGGCGCTGCTGGAGGTCATCTCCGGGGTACGCACGGCGTCCGCCGCCAAGCTGCGGCTGCCGCACCGGGCCTCGGCCGGGGCGCCGCCGCGCAGTCTGCGCCAGGCGGTACGCCGCGGAGTGGCCGTCGTCTCCGGCGACCGCCGGCTCGGGCTGATGCCGGACAAGCCGATCTGGCAGAACGTCGCGCAGGTACGCTCGGTCGCCCTGGCCCGCGACGGCGCCCTGCTGCGCCGATCGGAGCTGCGCCGGAGGGCCGCCGACCGAGTTGCCCGGCTGGCGGTCCGTACCTCCGGCGTCGAGCAGCCCGCCGGGCTGCTCTCCGGCGGGAACCAGCAGAAGGTCGTGCTGGCGAAGTGGCTGGAGGCCGCACCGTCCACTCTGCTGCTCGACGATCCGACCCGCGGCGTCGACGTCGGCGCCAAGGCCGAGATGCACGAGCTGATCCGGCACGCCTGCGGGGACGCCGCGGTGCTGCTGTGCTCGACCGACCTCGACGAACTGACCTCGCTGTGCCACCGGGTCCTGGTGTTCCGGCGCGGCCGGGTGGCCGCCGAGCTGTCCGGTCCGGAGCTGAACCGCCACCGCCTGCTGACCGAGATGAACACGGCCGACTGAACAGGGGCGTCCCGCACGCTCGGCCAGGGTCTGACCGCCCAGCCGCTGGGCGTCGACGCGACACGCGGGTTCAGACCCCGGGGTCTGCGGCGGTCGCCGCCATCTCCACGGTCCCGGACGGGTCCCGGCTCAGCCGGTACTCGCGGGGCGAGACCCCGTACGTCGCCTTGAAGACCCGGCTGAAGTGAGCGGCGTCGAGGAAGCCCCAGTGCGCCCCGATCGCGCTGACCGCCTTGTCACGGCTGGCCGGCGCGACCAGGTCACGGCGGCACTGCTCCAGCCGGCGCTCCCGGATCACGCGGGACACCGAGGTGCCCTCGGCCCGGAACAGCTTGTGCAGGTACCCGACGGAGATGTGGCAGGCCGCCGCGACCGTCTCCGGATCGAGGTCCGGGTCGTCCAGGCGGTCCTCGATGAAGCAGCGCATCTTCGCCATGAGGGTGCGCCTGGGGTCGGACGGCCGGTGCCCGGCGACGGTGAGCAGGTCGGCGTACAGCGTGCTGAGCAGGTCGATGACGTTGTCGGCCAGCCGCGCCGACTGGGCGCCGCCGATCTCGTCCAGTCGCGCGGCGAGATTCACCAGCAGCGGAACCACCAGCGCGCCGATGCCGGTGCGGCCGGACACCCTGCGGGCGGTGAGCCGGCTGACCGCGTCGTAGCCCAGGCGCAGCTCGCGGTGCGGGAACATCAGCACGAGCAGCCTGCAGGTGTCGTCGAACGACACCTCGTAGGGCCGGCTGGTGTCGTAGAGCGCCAGGTCGCCGGGGAGCAGCGGAGCCTCCCGGCCGTCCTGGGAGACCAGCACGTAGCCGCGCAACGGCATGCTCACCTTGTAGTACGGCATCTCCTCGGTACGGGCGATCTGCCGCTCGGTGCGCAGTGCGCGATGCGGACCGGCGGTCACCCGGCACACCGCCACGCTGCCCAGCACATCGGCGGAGATCTCGCCGCGGAAGGTGCTCGGATCGGAGAAGGTGAAGTCGAGTGGGACGAACACCTGGGCGACGGCTTCGCGCCAGGCCTCCTCGCGCTCCCGGACGGAGACATCAGCGGTGCTCACCAGCACGGTCATGGCCACCTCGGGTCCCGTGAGGTACCGGGTAAGACCGGGGAATCGTATATGATATTACCCACATTTGACACCCCCTCAGCAGGTCACCTGGCGACAAGCACCGGTTCCGGTGGGACAAGCCGACACCCGTACGGCCGCACGACACTCGGTCGAAGCATGAGGTGCTCGCGCACCGCCGCGCAACGCGTAACACCGACCCTTCGCGAGCCGTGTCAGGAAGGCCGATCATGACTGCTGAGCCCGCCGATGGATGCCCACACGACGTGGCGGACGCCTCGGACGCCGACGTGGCGGCGGCGCGCGCCGCCCTGGCCCGGCACACGAACGTGGCCGGAACGGCCGAGCACTTCCGCTATTGCCCAGGTTGCGCGCCATCCACCTGAAACCAGGCCCTTGAGGCAGATCGCATATGATCACACATATGACGCCAAGGGGCGGCAAGGGTAATTCACATATGATTGACCCCATGACTGCCCGTCAGCCAGACGCCGGCTCACCGCCTCCGAAGAGCGCCTCCCGGGTCGAGCTGGCCTACGCCACCCTTCGGGAACGCATCACCAGCGGCGTCTACGGCCCGGGCCACCGGCTCGTCCTCGACGAGCTGGCGCGCGAGCTCGGGGTCAGCCCGGTCCCCGTCCGCGAAGCGGTACGCCGACTCGAGGCCGAGGGGTACGTGGAGTTCCAGCGCAACGTCGGCGCCCGGGTGGCCACGTTCGACGAGCAGGAGTTCGTACAGACCGTCCATGTGGTCGCACTGCTGGAGGGGTACGCTACCGCGCTGGCCGCACCCCACCTGCGGCGCGCCGACCTCGCCCGCGCGCGGAAGATCAACGACCGAATGCAGGCGTCGCTCGACGACCTCGACCCGGTCCGGTTCTCCGCACTGAACCGCGAGTTCCACTTCGCCCTTTACGAGCGCTGCCCGAACCAGCACATCCAGGGGTTGCTGGAGACCCAGTGGGCCCGACTGGACACCATCCGCCGCTCGGTGTTCCGCTACGTCCCCGACCGCTCCAGGTCTTCGGTCGCCGAGCACGCCGAACTGCTCGACCTCATCGCCGCCGGCGCACCGGTGGAACGCATCGAGCAGGTGGCCCGTGCGCACAAGATGCACACCGGCGCGGCGGTGTCAGAAGCGGGCGGCGCCCCCGGGTGAAGGTGTGGGCCCATGGTGGCGGCGCGAGGAACTCCTTGCAAAGCGCATCCCGCGGGCAGCAGGGACTCGGTCAAGGAGCGCGACCGGAGGGGTCCGCCGGCGAGCCGCCGGTGGGAACCGCCGAGCGGGCACGTTGACGACTTCGCCGGTGCATCGCGGCCGTGTACACGTCCACCGCCGCCGAAGCGGCGGTGTCCCAGCCGAACGAGTGCGCGTGCCGGGCCGCCGCGGCGCCCATGCGGACGGAGAGTCCGCCGTCGTCCGTGAAGCGGCTGAGCCTGTGTCATATCCCCGGTCGGATCAGCGCGCGGCGTCTGGTGCGTGCGATCGCAAGGCGCCGGAGCGCCCTCGTGGCGGAGTCACGTGGGCGTTTCGGCAACGCGGCGAGTGTGCGTGCCAGGCGTCGCGCGCCCGGCCGGGGATATGACACAGGCTCTCAGGGCCCGCGCGTAGTCCGCCGGGTCGTGCCCCGGCACCAGGAAGCCGCTGACGCCGTCCCGGACGGCTACCGGGAGGCCGCCGACCTCGGCGGCGATCACCGGGGTACCGCACGCCTGCGCTTCGACGGCCACCAGGCCGAAGGACTCGCTGTGGGACGGCATGACCAGGACGGACGCCGCGCGGTACCAGTCGGCGAGCTGGGCCTGACCGACCGGTGGGCGGAACATGACGACGTCGGCGATGCCGAGCCGGGCCGCGAGCTTCTGCAGCCCCTCCGGCCTGGCCAGGCCGCTGCCGCTGGGCCCGCCGACCACCGGCACGACGATCCGCTTGCGCAGTTCGGGCTGATCGTCCAGCAGCCGGGCGACCGCGCGCAGCAGGACGTCCGGCGCCTTGAGCGGCTGGATGCGACCTGCGAACAGGGGGATCAGCGCATCCGGCGGCAGGCCCAGCCGTGCCCGGGCGGCCGCGACGCCGGCGGGGTCCGGACGGAAACGGTCCAGGTTCACACCCGGGTGGACTACGGCCACCTTGGCCGGGTCGGCCTCGTAGTGGAGGAGGAGCTCGTCCGCCTCCTTGCCGGTGTTGGCGATGAGCCGGTCGGCGGTCCGGACGATCTGCGTCTCGCCGATCACACGGGCCGCGGGCTCGGGTGTCTCGCCCTCGGCGAGCGAGGCGTTCTTGACCTTGGCCATGGTGTGCATGGTGTGGACGAGGGGGACACCCCACCGTTCGGCCGCGCGCCGGCCGACCTGGCCGGAGAGCCAGTAGTGGGAGTGGACGAGGTCGTAGTGGCCTGGTGGGTGACCGGCCCACACCTGCATGACGCCGTGCGTGAAGGCGCACAGCTGGGCAGGCAGGTCCTCCTTGGCGAGCCCCTCGTACGGGCCGGCTGCCACGTGCCGTACGAGGACGCCCGGCGTCAGTTCCACCGTGGGCGGGAGGTCGGCGGAGGTGGCTCGTGTGAAGACCTCCACCTCGACTCCGATCGCGGCGAGGCGAGAGGCCAGCTCGACGATGTAGACGTTCATGCCGCCCGCGTCGCCGGTGCCCGGCTGGTGCAGGGGGGAGGTGTGGACGCTCAGCATCGCCACCCGGCGGGGCCGCGGGTGGAGCCCGGGACGACGCAGCGGCGGCGCGGTCGTGAGCGTTCCGCCGCCGGAGGTACACGGTTCCGAACGAGTAGCGGGCGGGCGGCTTGTGGAGTGCGTTCCGTTCGGGATGCGGCTGTCCTGGGATTGCCGGGCCATGGTGAACTCACGCGATCGGTGCCGAGAGCGTCCGGCCTCGCCGTCCCGCGGCCTCGGGCCGGAGGGTGATGCGCTGTTCGCCCGCGTACACGTTCATGGAGTCGCCGCGCAGGAAGCCGACCAGCGTGAGCCCGGTCTCGGTCGCCAGGTCCACCGCGAGGGAGGATGGCGCGGATACCGCGGCCAGCACCGGGATGCCGGCCATCACCGCTTTCTGCGCCAGCTCGAACGACGCCCGACCGGAGACGAGGAGAATGTGCTGGGACAGCGGCAGGTCGCCGGACCGCAGCGCGCGGCCGATGAGCTTGTCCACGGCGTTGTGCCGCCCCACGTCCTCGCGCAGGTCCAGCAGCTCGCCCTCCTTGGAGAACAGCGCGGCCGCGTGGAGCCCGCCGGTCCGGTCGAAGACCTGCTGCGCGGCCCGCAGCCGGCTGGGCAGGGCGGCCAGCAAGTCGGTTTCCACCCGGAGCTGAGGAGTGTCGGCTATCGGCCAGCGGGCCGTGGTGCGTACGGCGTCCAGACTGGCCTTCCCGCACAGGCCGCACGAGGACGTCGTGTACACGTTGCGCTCGAGTGTGATGGTGGGCGTCGGGACTCCCGGGGCGAGCCGGACGTCCACGACGTTGTACGTGTTGGACACTCCGTCCGTGGCCGCGCCGGCGCAGTAGACGATGTTCGCCAGCTCCTCGGCCAGGCCGAGGACGCCCTCGCTCACCAGGAATCCCGCGGCCAGGGCGAAATCGTCGCCGGGTGTGCGCATGGTGATGGCCAGCGGCTTGCCGCCCAGCCGGATCTCCAGTGGCTCCTCCGCGACGAGGGTGTCCGGGCGGACGCTCGGGGCACCCTCCCGTATCCGTAGTACGCGGCGTCGCTTGGTGACCCGTCCCATGGCCTCACTCCTGTCGTCGTTGATCTCATGCGCCGCCCGGCCGCCGGCCGCCGATCGCCGGCATCGGGCGGTCGGGCTGCGTGAGGGACGGGCCGTCCTGGCCCGATCCGGCCTCCCTGCCTCACACGCCGCCCTCCACGGCCGGGTCGTCTCCCGGCGGCCGGGCACGGCGGACCTGAGAGGCCGGGCAGCCCCGTACCCGTCCGTCGGCGGTGGGCCGGCACCGCGCTCGACAAGGGCGCGGTGACGTGTGGTCGCTTGTTGCGGGCCGGGCCGCTGCGGTTCAGCGGGCCGCATCGTGCCGGTCCATGAGGGGCGCGCCTCTTGTGAGTCGGACGTTCGCGCGGTGTCGGGCCCTCAGCATTCGATGACGTTCACCGCGAGGCCGCCGCGGGCGGTCTCCTTGTACTTGATCTTCATGTCGGCACCGGTCTCCTTCATGGTCTTGATGACCTTGTCGAGGGAGACGTGGTGGCGCCCGTCACCGCGCAGCGCCATGCGGGCGGCAGTGACCGCCTTCACCGCGGCCATGCCGTTCCGCTCGATGCAGGGAATCTGCACCAGGCCGCCGACCGGGTCGCAGGTCAGTCCGAGGTTGTGTTCCATGCCGATCTCGGCGGCGTTCTCCACCTGCTCCGGGGAGCCGCCGAGCACTTCGGCGAGCCCGCCGGCCGCCATCGAGCAGGCGGAACCGACCTCGCCCTGGCAGCCGACCTCCGCGCCGGAGATGGAGGCGTTCTCCTTGAACAGCAGGCCGACGGCGCCCGCCGCCAGCAGGAAGCGGACGATGCCCTCCTCCCTCTCCTCCTGGGAGGCGTGGGAGGCCACGAAGTTCAGGTAGTAGTGCAGAACCGCCGGGATGATGCCTGCGGCGCCATTGGTCGGCGCGGTCACCACCTGGCCACCGGCGGCGTTCTCCTCGTTGACGGCCATCGCGTAGAGGGTCACCCACTCCATGGCCCGGCCCGCCGGGTCGCCCTCGGTGCGCAGTTGACGGGCGGTGGCCGCGGAGCGGCGGCGGACCTTCAGCCCGCCGGGGAGGATGCCCTCGCCGGACAGGCCGCGGGCCACGCACGCCTCCATGACGCGCCAGATCTCCAGCAGGCCCGCGCGGATCTCCTCCTCCGTGCGCCAGGCCTTCTCGTTCTCCAGCATCAGTGCCGAGATCGACAGGCCCGTCTCGTGGGCCAGGCGCAGGAGTTCGTCGCCCGTACGGAAGGAGTACTTCAGCACGGTGTCGTCGAGTTTGATGCGGTCCTCACCGACCGCTTCCTCGTCCACGACGAAGCCGCCGCCGACCGAGTAGTAGGTCTTCTCCAGCACCGGCAGGCCCTCGGCGTCGTAGGCGGAGAGCGTCATGCCGTTGGCGTGGTACGGCAGGGAGCGGCGGCGGTGCAGGACCAGCTGAGTCGCCTCGTCGAAGTCGATCTCGCAGGCCGTGCCGAACTCGGCGCCGAACAGGCGCAGGCGCCGGGTGGTGCGAACGCGCTCGACTTCCCGTTCCACCGCTGCCGGATCCACGGTCTCCGGCGCGTGGCCCTCCAAGCCGAGCAGGACGGCCTTCGGTGTGCCGTGACCGTGGCCGGTGGCCCCCAGCGAGCCGAACAGTTCGGCCCGGACGGACGCCGTCTGCTCCAGCAGGCCGTTCTTCTTCAGCCGTTCGACGAACATGCGCGCGGCCCGCATGGGGCCGACCGTGTGCGAACTGGACGGCCCTATGCCGATCGAGAAAAGGTCGAAGACGCTGATGGCCACGCCGGTCTCCTGGAAGCAGCAGGACGGGATTGTCAGTGCGAGGGGATGCGCGAGGGGATGCGCGAGGGGATGCGCGAGGGGATGCGCGAGGGGATGCGCGAGGGGATGCGCGAGGGCTTGCCGGGCACGTGGCTGCGCACCCGGCCTCGAACGGCACCGGATCTCATGAAGAGGTGAGAACAGGCATCAGCGGCTCCCTGTGGAGGGGCGCAGTGCGCGGTGTACGCGTTGGCGGGGAGCGCGCCGGCGATGTGCTCGGCACGCGGCCCGAACGGCCGGCCGACGGTACGAGGCGTGTACCGCGTGTACCGCGTGTGTCGCGGGTGCTGCGGGATGCTCGTCGCGAGCCGCGGAAGCGGTGCCGCGGGCTCTGGCCGGGTCACGGGGCGGCTGCCGCGACGGCCGGGACAAGTGTGCGGCGGAGCCGGTTGAAGAGCTTCGGCTGGTCCATGGCGAGAACCGCGACGGGGTGGCCCTCGCGCCGGTAAACGGCCGTGAAGGAACGGCTTTCGTAGTCGCCGTCGAGCAGTTCGGGCCGGTCGCCGGGGAGGACGTGCCCGGCGAGCTGAATGCGTATCCGGTACTGGTCGGACCAGAAGTAGGGGGGACGGGAGGGAGGCGGTGCGGATGTGCCGGAGAGCAGGGTGCGGGCCGCGGTGCCGGCCTGCTCCATGGCACTGGTCCAGTGCTCGATGCGTGCGTGGCGCCCGGTGAAGGGGTGAGGACAGCGGGCGACGTCACCGACAGCCACCACCTGAGGGACGTTGGTCGCGCATCCGGTGTCGCAGACCACGCCGTCGTCGACGTGGACGCCGGAACCGGCCAGCCAGTCGGTGGCGGGCCGCACGCCGACTCCGACCAGGACGACGTCGGCGGGCACCAGGCGCCCGTCGGCCAGATGCACCCCGGTGACGCGGCCGTTCCCCGAACTGAACCCGGTCACGCCGGTTCCGCACTGCAGGCGCACTCCGTGATCGGTGTGCAGGGAGGAGCACAGCAGGCCCATCTCGCGGCCGAGGGCGCGCTCGAGTGGCACGTCGAGCGCCTCGATGACGGTGACCTGCAGCCCGAGCCGGTGGGCGGTGGAGGCAACCTCGGCTCCGACGAAGCCGGCGCCGATGACGACGACTCGGGGCAGACCGTTCAGGAGATCCGCGCGCAGGGCCTCGGCATCGTCCAGGGAGCGGAGGGTGTGGATGCCGGCAAGCCCGTCGGCGCCCGGGACCGTCCGGGCGCCGGCGCCGGTCGCGATGACCACGCCGTCGGCGTGCAGCTCCTGGCCGTCGGACAGGGTGATGGCGCGGGCCGCGGGGTCGAGGCCGACCGCGCGCCGTCCGAGCAGCCACCGTACCCGCAGCTCCTCGTACTCCTCCGCGCTGCCGAGCGCGAGTGCGTCGGCGCTGATATCGCCCTTGAGGAAGTCCTTGGACAACGGCGGTCGGTCATAGGGCTGGTGGCGCTCCTCGCCCACGACGACGATGTCGCCGTCGTAGCCCTCGGTGCGCAGTGCGCGCACCGTACTGAGGCCTGCGAGTGAGGCTCCGATGACAGCGATCGTCTTCACACGGGCTCCCCGACGCTGACGTGGAGCAGGACGTGGCCGTCCTCCACGGTGACCGGGTAGGTACGGACCGGCGCCTTGGCCGGCAAGCACGTCGGCCGACCGGTGCGGAGGTCGAACGACGCCGCGTGAAGGGGGCATTCGACGAAGCAGCCCTCCAGCCAGCCGTCGGCCAGTGAGGCGTCCTGATGCGTGCAGGTGTCGTCAATGGCGTACACCGCGCCGTCGGCGTTGAACAGCGCGATGGGGGCTGGAACGCCGTCGGTGACACGCATGGACTCTCCAGGCGGCAGGTCTTCGATCCGGCACACCGTGATCATGGGGAACCTCCGTTGCGGGTGCCCGGCAGGGGCGGGAGCCGTCGACCGGGGCGGATTCCCGGTTGGGGACGGGGAAGGGAAGTCGAATCGGAAAGTTGTCTCGCATAGCGCAACATGATTCGTTATTCGAAACATGTTTTCCGGGGGCGAGAGGGTTGTCAAGAGAACGGACCCGGTTGAGCGGACCCGGTTGAGCGGACCCGGTGACCCCGACTGTCGGGGGCCGCGCGGGGCGGGTGCCCTGGCCGGACGGCCGGGTGTGAAGGCCGCGTCCGGCGGCTCGCATGCGAGCTCAGCGGAAGATCACGGTCTGGTTCCCGTTGGTCATCACGCGGCTCTGGCTGTGCCACTCCACGGCCCGGGCCAGCACCTTCGCCTCGACATCCCGGCCGACGGCGGCCAGCTCGTCCGGGTCGTGCGCGTGGTCCACGCGGACGACGTCCTGTTCGATGATCGGCCCCTCGTCCAGGTCCGGGGTGACGTAGTGGGCGGTGGCTCCGACCAGCTTCACGCCGCGCTCGTGCGCCTGGCGGTACGGCCGTGCCCCCTTGAAGCTCGGCAGGAAGGAGTGGTGGATGTTGATGGCTCGGCCGTCGAGCCGCTTGCACAGGTCGTCCGAGAGGATCTGCATGTAGCGGGCCAGTACCACCAGGTCGACACCGAGCTCGTCGACCAGCTCCATCAGCCGCCCCTCCGCCTCGGTCTTCGTCTCCCGGGTCACCGGGATGTGGTGGAAGGGGATGCCGTAACTCTCCGCGAGCGGCTGGAGATCGCGGTGGTTGGAGACGATTGCCGGGACGTCGATGTTGAGGGCGCCCGCACTCATGCGGAACAGCAGGTCGTTCAGGCAGTGGCCGAACTTCGACACCATCAGCAGCGTGCGCGTCGGCGACGAGGCGTCGTGCATCCGCCAGGCGATCCCGAACGCCTCCGCCACCGGTGTGAAACCGGAACGCAGCTCCTGCAGTCCGGTGCCGGGGTCGGAGATCTCGAAGTGCACCCGCATGAAGAAGCGGTCGTGCAGTCGGTCGTCGAACTGCCGGCTCTCCAGGATGTTGCCGGAGTGCTGGACGAGGAAGCCGCTGACGGCGTGGACGAGTCCGGCCTGTTCGGCGCAGGAGAGGGCCAGGACGAACTCGCGGCCGGGTTGCGGACGAGGGGGCATGATTTCCTCCGATGCTTCGTATTGCGCAACGCGGTGAGCGATGCGCAACATCCTGGGAGTCGGAGGGCGGTCGGGTCAAGGGGTGGTCTTGACAGGGGCCCGCCGGTCGGGCTTCCTTAGGGAAGTTGCGCATCACGCTACTGTTGCGTATTTCGCAACCGCCTGTGGCCTGGGTGGCGGCTCCCGGAACGACCGGCCGCGACGCCCGGCGATGGAATGGCCCTGATTCCCCTACACCGCGGAGTGGCGCAGAAGATGACCCGCAAGGCACCTGCTGAGGACCCCGGCGACGCCCGTCTGCGGGTGGGCCCCCCGAAGGAATACGCCGCCGGAATCCCCGCGGTCACCTCCTCGCTGCGGCACGCCGGCGAACAGATGGGGGCCCGCCGCAGTCTGCTCACCCTGCTCCAGGTCAACCAGAAAAAGGGCTTCGACTGTCCGGGCTGCGCCTGGCCCGAGCCGGAGCACCGGCACCGGGCGGAGTTCTGCGAGAACGGGGCCAAGGCGGTGGCCGAGGAGGCCACCGTCCGCCGCGTCACCCCTGACTTCTTCGCCGACCACACCCTGGAAGAGCTGCTTCCCCGCACCGACTACTGGCTCGGGCAGCAGGGACGTCTCACCCACCCCATGTACCGCCCGGCGGGCAGCGACCGTTACCGGCCGATCTCCTGGAACGACGCGTTCGCCGTCATCGCCCGGGAACTCGCCGCGCTCGACCACCCCGATCAGGCCGCCTTCTACACCTCCGGACGGGCGAGCAACGAGGCCGCGTTCGTCTATCAGCTCTTCGTCCGGATGTTCGGCACCAACAACCTGCCGGACTGCTCCAACATGTGCCACGAGTCGAGCGGATCGGCTCTGACGGAGACCATCGGCATCGGCAAGGGCAGCGTCAGCCTGGACGACCTCTATGAGGCCGATCTCATCCTCGTGGTCGGCCAGAACCCCGGCACCAACCACCCCCGCATGCTCTCCGCACTGGAAGAGGCCAAGCGCCGGGGCGCCCGCGTCATCGCGGTCAACCCCCTGCCCGAGGCAGGGCTGCTCCGGTTCAAGAACCCCCAGAGGCCCTCCGGCGTCCTCGGCGGCGGCACACGGTTGGCCGACCAGTTCCTGCAGATCAGGCTGGGCGGAGACCAGGCGCTGTTCCAGGCCTTCAACCGCATGCTGCTGGAGGCGGAGAACGAAGCCCCCGGCACGGTCCTCGACACCTCTTTCATCGACCGGTACACGCATGGCTTCCAGGAGTTCGCCGAGCACGCCCGCAAGGCGTCGTGGGACGACATCCTGGAGGCCACCGGCCTGCCCGAGGAGGAGATCCGGGAGGCCTTCCGCCACGTGCTGGCCGCCGAGAAGACCGTCGTCTGCTGGGCGATGGGGCTCACCCAGCACCACCACTCGGTGCCCACCATCCGCGATGTCGTGAACTTCCTTCTGCTCCGCGGCAACATCGGCCGTCCGGGCGCCGGCCTCTGCCCGGTACGCGGCCATTCCAACGTGCAGGGCGACCGGACGATGGGCATCTACGAAAAACCCGGTGACGCGTTCCTGGACGCGCTCGGCAGCGAGTTCGCGTTCACGCCCCCGCGGCACCACGGTCACGACGCGGTGGAGAGCATCCGCGCCATGCGCGACGGCCAGGTGCGGGTCTTCGTCGCCCTGGGCGGCAACTTCGTCGCCGCGGCCCCCGACACCGACCTGACCGAACAGGCGCTCAGGCGCTGTCGCCTCACCGTCCAGATCTCGACCAAGCTCAATCGATCGCACGTCATCGCCGGGGAGCAGGCACTCATCCTCCCCTGCCTCGGCCGAACCGAAGCCGACCTGCGGCCGACCGGGCCGCAGTTGGTGACGGTGGAGGACTCCATGGGCATGGTGCACCTCTCCCGGGGGCGGCTCAAGCCCGCGTCCGAGCATCTGCTCAGCGAGGTCGCGATCATCTGCCGCATGGCACGGGCGACTCTGGGGGACGCCGGCTCCCCGGTGCCGTGGGAGGAGTTCGAGTCGGACTACGACCGTATCCGTGACCGCATCGAACGCGTGATCCCCGGCTTCGAGGACTTCAATGCCCGGGTACGGCAGCCGGGCGGCTTCGCCCTGCCCCACCCCCCGCGCGACGAACGCCGGTTCACCACCTCCACCGGCCTGGCCAACTTCACCGCCAACGTGCTGGAGAGGCCGCACGTCCCGCCGGGCCGGCTGTTGTTGCAGACGCTCCGCTCCCACGACCAGTACAACACCACCATCTACGGCCTGGACGACCGCTACCGCGGCATCCACCAGGGGCGGCGGGTCCTCTTCCTGCACCCCGACGACCTCGCCGAACGAGGGCTGGCCGACGGGGACCTGGTCGACATCGTCAGCGAGTACGGGGACGGCGTGGAGCGCAGGGCACCGGCCTTCCGAACGGTCTCGTACCCGACGCCCCGAGGCTGCTGCGCCGCCTACTTTCCCGAGACCAACGTCCTGGTACCCGTGGACTCCACGGCAGCCATCAGCAACACCCCCACGTCGAAGTCCATCGTCGTCCGGTTGGAAGCGGCCTCCGTCGGCGCGTCCCCGAGTGCTTGACGCTCGGCGCGCCCGATGAGCGGAACCGTGCACGATCTCGCCCCTCTGGCCCGCTTCGGCGGACTCGTCGCCACCGACCTCCGGGACGTGACCAGCGATCCCGCGGCCCTCGACTCCGCCGGTTTCTGGGCCGTGGTCGCGGACTTCGAGGGGCGCCTGGTGTGCGCGCGTTTCGGTGACGTACGCCGTGCGCCCGTGCCCGCTCCGCAGCCCGGGGCGTGGCGCGGCCCGGCACCGGACACCTGGATGTCCTCTCTCGACCGGGCCGCCTACACAGCCGGGGTCCGGCGCATACGCGAGTACATCGCGGCCGGCGAGGTCTACCAGGCGAACCTGTGCCGGGTCCTGTCCGCGCCGCTGCCCGACCCGGAGCACGCGGACGTCGACGCCCTCGCCGCCCTGCTGGCGCGCGGCAATCCAGCCCCGTACGCAGGCACGGTCCGTCTCCCTGCGCACGGAATCGAGGTGGCCACGGCCTCGCCCGAGCTCTTCCTCCGCCGCGACGGCCGTACGGTGGAGTCCGGTCCCATCAAGGGCACGGGCCGGACCGCCGAGGACCTCCTCGACAAGGACCACGCCGAGAACGTGATGATCGTGGACCTGGTCCGCAACGACCTGGGACGCGTCTGCGCCACCGGCTCCGTGACCGTCCCCGCCCTGTGTGAGGTCGAGGAACACCCCGGCCTGGTGCACCTCGTGTCCACCGTCCGCGGCGAGCTCGCCGAACGCGCCGGATGGCCGGAGCTGTTCGCCGGAACGTTCCCGCCGGGGTCCGTCACGGGAGCCCCCAAGTCCAGCGCGCTGCGCGTCATCGCGGCGCTGGAGAGTGTGCCCCGCGGCCCGTACTGCGGTGGCATCGGCTGGGTCGACGCCGACCGCGGCACGGGCGGGCTCGCGGTGGGCATCCGGACCTTCTGGATCGACCGCGGCGCGCCGGGCGGGCCGGTACTGCGCTTCGGCACCGGTGCGGGGATCACCTGGGACTCCGACCCCGAGCGCGAGTGGGCCGAGACTCAGCTGAAGGCGTCCCGGCTGCTCGCGGTGGCGTCGGGGGCGTACCGGTTGAGCAGGCCGGTTGAGCAGGCGCGGTTGAGTAGGCGCGGTTGAGCGGATGCGGTTGAGTGGATGCGGTTGAGCTCCAACTCGCCGAGCCCGACCGGTGGGTGGCCCGCAGGCCCTGAGTTCCCGCACTCAGCCGGAGCGAAGATGGCCCAGCCGGGCGGAGATCTCCCCGGCCGCGGCCCGTACCACGGGGGAGATGTCGACCAGACGCTCCTCGGTCAGCCGGAACGAGGGCCCTGAGACGCTGAGGGCGGCCACCACCTGCCCATTGAAGGTGAAGATGGGTGCGGCCACGGCGTTGAGGCCTGTTTCGAGCTCCTCGAAGCTGTAGGCGCAGCCATCCCCGAGGGCGCGCCGCAACTGCGCCCGCAGGACGTCCGGCTGGGTGACGGTGCGCGGCGTGTGGCTCTCCAGAGGAGTGGCGAGCCTGCTTTCGAGCACGGACTCGGGGAGATGCGCCAGGAGTACCTTGCCGCTGGAGGTGGCGTGCAAGGGCGTACGCCGCCCCAACCAGTTGTGCGTGGTGATGGTGGAGGGGCCGAGCACCTGGTCGATGTTGACGGCGGCGTCCTCGTCCAGGACTGCGAGGTTGATGGTCTCCGCGACCTGCGAAGCCAACTGCTCGCAGACCGGGCGGCTCTGCTGGGACAGGTCCGGTCGGACTGCTGCGGCGCTCGCCAGGCGGACCAGACCGAGGCCCAGGCGGTACCTGCCTCGCTCGTCCGTTTGCTCGATGAGGCCACGCAGCTCCAGGGTGGCGGCGAGCCGGGACGCCGTCGACTTGTGCACTCCCAGTTCAGCGGCGATCTCGGTGACACCTGCCTGGCCCCGGCGCCCGAGGAGTTCGAGGATGCCCACAGCGCGGTCCACCGACTGCACCGGAGACTCTGCGTGGAAGGGAGCGTCCGACTTCTCCGGAAGCCCTTGCCGCCCCTGCGGATTGTTGCTCATGACGCAGCGCTATGCATGATGTGCCGTCCTTGGGTCTCTCTTCGGTCGGTTCCTGGTCGCGGACGGCCCGGGGAGCGCGGTCTCGGAGCGGCTCTCCACTGCCGGCGTTCCGCCGGCTCCCGGTGGTGGCCGACGGCGGCGCGGGAGGGTGGCCAACCTCGGCGGCACCTTCCGGCCGACTCGCGCTTGGGCGTGGTCCGTCTGCCGTTCACCGCGAACGGGCGGGACACGGTGACGTACCGCGAACGGGCGGGATGCGGCGATCTACTCGCGGCGTGGCCGTCGAGGAACGGATCCTTCCTGTCCTCGCACCCGTCGGCGCCCGGCGCGCGGCGATCCGGCGTTGAGGCTGATGGTCATGCTCATTTCCTTGTCTCCGTAAGGGGACGGGCCGCGGCAGCCGGAACCGCCGGGCGGCCGTCATGCGCCGCGCGTGTTGTGCAATGAGAAACAGGAATCGCTAGGCGCAACATGATGGGTGCGCGACGGGGGGCCGTCAAGGCTGTGGGCGGTGTCGCCGCGCTCTCGGCGGGGTGTCCCACCGGCCCGGCGGGCCTTGCCGCCGACTCGGATCGCGGTCGGGCAACTCCGCTCCTGCCGACCTCTTGACAGCCGTCCCTGCGGGGACAGAGATTGTTGTTGCTCATAGCGAGCGCCAGTGCATCATACGCAACATGCGAGGTCTCGGCGGCTATGCCGGGCTCACCCTCCCCTTCCCCCGCCGATCTCCCACCTGATCCGGCGCCCCGCCCGTCACAGAACGTCCGGCCGAATCACCTGCTCGGCCGCTTCCTCAGCGAGGAGCTCGACACATGACCCACGAGGTACGCGCCGTCGTCGCCCTGAAGAAAGGCGCTGCCGTCTCGGTGGAGAACATCCTGGTGCCGGACCCCGGCCCGGGTGAGGCGCTGGTGCAGGTCCGGGCGTGCGGTGTCTGCCACACCGACCTCCACTACCGGGAGGGCGGAATCAACGACGAGTTCCCCTTCCTGCTCGGTCACGAGGCCGCAGGGGTGGTCGAGGCGGTCGGCGAAGGCGTCACGGACGTCGCGCCCGGCGACTTCGTCGTCCTCAACTGGCGTGCGGTCTGCGGCCAGTGCCGCGCCTGCAGCAAGGGCAAGCCGTGGTACTGCTTCTCGACACACAACGCGACCCAGCCCATGACGCTGCTCGACGGTACGCCGCTCGCCCCCGCGCTCGGCATCGGCGCGTTCGCCGAGAAGACGCTCGTTGCCTCCGGACAGTGCACCAAGGTCGATAGGGCGGCATCAGCCGCCGCGGCGGGCCTGCTCGGCTGCGGCGTGATGGCCGGGTTCGGTGCCGCGGTCAACACCGGCGCTGTCGGCCGGGGCGACTCGATCGCCGTGATCGGCTGCGGAGGCGTGGGCATGGCCGCCATCGCCGGCGCCAAGGTGGCCGGCGCGAGCCGCATCATCGCCGTCGACGTCGACGAGCGGAAGCTGGAGCGGGCCGGGTCCTTCGGCGCCACCGACACCGTCAACTCCTCCCGGACCGACGCCGTCGAGGCCATCCGCGCCCTGACGGGCGGATTCGGCGCCGACGTCGTCGTGGACGCGGTGGGCCGTCCCGAGACCTACGAGCAGGCCTTCTACACCCGCGACCTGGCCGGCACGGTCGTCCTCGTGGGCGTACCCACGCCCGAGACGAAGCTGGAGCTGCCGCTGCTGGACGTCTTCGGCCGCGGCGGGGCACTGAAGTCCTCCTGGTACGGCGACTGCCTGCCCTCCCGGGACTTCCCCGCCCTGATCGACCTCTACCTGCAGGGACGCCTCGACCTGGACGCCTTCGTCAGCGAGGAGATCGCGCTGGACCAGGTGGAGACGGCGTTCGAGAAGATGCACCGCGGCGAGGTCCTGCGCTCGGTGGTGATCCTGTGACCGCGCGGATCGAGCACCTGGTCACCTCCGGCACCTTCCAACTGGACGGCGGCAGCTGGGAGGTGGAGAACAACGTCTGGCTGGTCGGCGACGACCGGGAGGTCATCGTCATCGACGCCGCGCACGACGCCGCGGCGATCGCCGCGGCGGTCGGCACCCGGCGCCTGGTCGCCATCGTGTGCACCCACGCCCACAACGACCACATCAACGCAGCCCCGGAGCTCGCCGCCCGCTTCGGCGCACCCGTCCTGCTCCATCCCGCCGACACGGTGCTGTGGAAGGCCGTCCACCCGGAGCGGGAACCCGACTGGGAGCTGGTCGACGGCGAGCTGCTGGCCGTCGCCGGCACGGAACTGTACGTGCTGCACACCCCCGGGCACTCTCCCGGAGCGGTCTGCCTCCACGCGCCGGAGCTGGAGGCCCTGTTCTCCGGCGACACCCTCTTCCAGGGCGGCCCGGGCGCCACCGGGCGCTCGTACTCCGACTTCGGCACCATCATCGCCTCGATCCGAGACCGGCTGCTCACCCTCCCCGCCGAGACCACCGTCCACACCGGACACGGCAGTACGACATCCATCGGAGCCGAAGCACCCGACCTCGACGCCTGGGTCGCCCGCGGACACTGATCCGCCCCTCACGCACACCATCTGGAGGAAGACCATGGCGGCACGGCCGGAGGTGGTCGTCATCGGTGCCGGCACCGTCGGCTGCGCGCCCAGCGACGAACCGACAGCGCGCGGCTGGACGGACGTCACCGCCCGGGGACCCCGGGATGTCCCGTATCCGGCGCCGAACCGCCCCGAGGCACCCCGCACCACCACCGCATCGTCAGCAAGATCCAGGAGATGGACATGCCCGCTTCGTACGACGTGATCGTCGTCGGTCTGGGCGGGATGGGCAGCGCGGCCGCCTACCACCTCGCCGCCCGCGGCCGGCGAGTGCTCGGCCTGGAGCGCTTCGGCCCGGCCCACAACCTCGGCTCCAGCCACGGTGGATCCCGCATCTACCGGCAGGCCTACTTCGAGGACTCCGCCTACGTTCCCCTGCTGCTCCGTGCCCACGAACTGTGGGAGAAGCTCGCGGTCGACTCGGGACGGGAGGTCTTCATCGAAACCGGCGGCCTGATGATCGGCCGCGAGAGCAGCGCGGCATTCGCCGGCACCCTGGACAGCGCCCGGCGATGGGACCTGGACCACGAGGTCCTCACCGCCGCCGACATCAGGCGGCGCTTCCCGACGTTCCGCCCCGCCGCCGAGGACGTCGGCTTCCACGAGCGCAGAGCGGGCGTGGCCCTGCCGGAGGCGACCGTCACCGCCCACCTGGAACTGGCCCAGGCCCATGGCGCCGAGCTTCACTTCGCGGAGGGCGTGCTCGGCTGGGAGGCCGACGGACCCGGCCGCAAGGCCTGGGTGGTCACCGACCGCGGCGCGTACACCGCCGACCGGCTGGTCATCGCCCCCGGGGCGTGGGCTTCCAAGCTCCTCCCCGACCTGGGCGTGAACGTGACAGTGGAACGGCAGGTCATGTACTGGTTCCAGCCCGAGAGCGGTGTCGGCCCGTTCTCCGCCGACCGGCACCCCGTCTACATCTGGGAGGACCCGGACGGCACCCGGATCTACGGCTTCCCCGCCCTCGACGGAGCCGAAGGCGGCGCCAAGGTCGCCTTCTTCCGCAAGGGCGTCCCCAGCGACCCGGACAGCCTCGACCGACGGATCCACCCGGACGAGATCACGGCCATGTCCGAGTACCTGCGCACGCGTATCCCCACCCTGCCCGGCAGCTTCCTCAAGGCCGCGGCCTGCATGTATGCCAACACCGCCGACGAGCACTTCGTCGTCTCCCAGCACCCCGACCACCCCCGGGTGACCGTGGCGTGCGGGTTCTCCGGCCATGGCTTCAAGTTCGTACCCGTGGTCGGCGAGATCCTCGCCGACCTGGCCACCGAAGGCACCACCAAGCACTCCATCGCCCTGTTCGACCCCCGCCGTGTGCGCGTCTGACGTCTTCCCGAAGGTGACACGATGACCCTGACGAACCTGCCCTCCAGCCTGATCTCCACGCTGTCCGGGGAGCACTACACCGACCCGGAGATCTTCGCCCTGGAGCAGGAGCGGATCTTCGAGGCCATGTGGTTCTGCGCGGCCCGCGCCTCCGACCTGGCCAAGCCCGGTCAGTTCCGCACCTACCAGGTCGGGCGGGAGAGCGTGCTGGTCTCCCGCTCCCGGGACGGCTCGATCAAGGCCTTTCTGAACGTTTGCCGGCACCGCGGTGCCAAGCTGTGCACGGAGGAGTCGGGCGAGGTCAAGCGCGCCTTCCAGTGCCCCTACCACGCCTGGACCTACGGTCTGGACGGCAAGCTGGTCGCCGCGCCCAACCTGACGTCGATGCCGGACATCGACAGGGTCGAGTACGGCCTGATCAACGTCCACGTCCGGGAATGGCTCGGTTTTGTTTGGGTGTGCCTCGCCGACACCCCGCCGTCCTTCGAGGACGACGTGCTCGGCGCGATCATCGAGCGGCTCGGCGACGTCGAGTCGATCGAGCGCTACGGGATCGATGACCTCCAGGTGGGCCGGAGGATCACCTACGACGTCAAGGCCAACTGGAAGCTCATCATCGAGAACTTCATGGAGTGCTACCACTGCGCGACCATCCACCCGGAACTGACGGAGGTCCTGCCCGAGTTCGCGGACGGCTACGCGGCTCAGTACTACGTCGGCCACGGCGCCGAGTTCGGTGAGGAGGTCCAGGGCTTCACCGTCGACGGCTCCGAGGGCCTGGACCGCATCCCCGGCGTCGCCGAGGAGCAGGACCGTCGCTACTACGCGATCACGGTCAAGCCCCAGGTCTTCATCAACCTCGTGCCCGACCACGTGATCTTCCACCGTATGTACCCGGTGGCGCACGACCGCACGGTCGTGGAGTGCGACTGGCTCTACCTCCCCCATGTCGTGGAGAGCGGCAAGGACGTGGACCGGTCGGTGGAGCTCTTTCACCGCGTCAACCTGCAGGACTTCGATGCCTGCGAGCGCACCCAGCCGGGGATGAGCTCCCGCGCCTACGCCAGGGGCGGTGTCCTCGTCCCCAGCGAGCACCACATCGGCGGCTTCCACACGTGGCTGCAGAAGATGCTCAGCGCCTGAGGCCACCCCCTGTCCCTCTGTACGACTTTCCCTCTGCACGCCCCGGGCCGGACTGCCGCGCGGGCAGTCCGACTCCGTCCGACACGGCCGGCAGGCCGCCGACGTGAACTGCTGACCGACCCCCGATAAAGCCCCCACTGCCGCCTGTGAAAGGACGAGCATGACAAAAACAACACCCGCAGCGGACGGGAGCCGAAGCCATCCCGTCGAGGCAGATCTGCCGGGAAGCCCGGCGACCACCTCCAGCCCTCGGACGGACCCCGTCGTCTTCGGCGTCGCCGCGGCCCTCACCCTCGCCTTCGTCATATGGGGAGCAACGGCGACCGACACGCTGGAGAGCGTGTCCGGGACGCTGCTGGACGGGACCATCCGAAACGGCGGCTGGGCGTTCGTCCTCGCCGCCTCGGGCTTCGTCGTCTTCGCCCTCTGGCTGGCGATGAGCCGCTACGGGCGGATCACCCTCGGCAAGGAGGGTGAGCAGCCGGAGTTCCGTACGGTCTCGTGGATCGCGATGATGTTCAGCGCGGGTATGGGCATCGGCCTGATGTTCTACGGCGTGAGCGAACCGCTGTCGCACTTCATCACGCCACCGCCGGGCACCGACCCGGCCGACGCCGCCCAGGCCATGGAGACCGCCATGGCCACGACCCTCTTCCACTGGACGCTGCACCCGTGGGCGATGTACGCGGTCGTGGGTCTGGCCATCGCCTACAGCACCTTCCGGCGTGGACGCCGGCAGCTGATCAGTGCCGTCTTCACCCCGCTGATCGGTGAGAAGCGGGCGAACGGCTGGGGCGGCCGGGTCATCGACATCCTGGCCATCTTCGCCACCCTCTTCGGCTCTGCGGCCTCCCTGGGGCTCGGCGCCCTGCAGATCGGCAGCGGCTTCACCGGACTGGGCTGGCTGGGATCGGTCGGCACGGGACTGCTGGTCGTCGTGATCGCGGTGCTGACGGTGGCGTTCGTCGCCTCGGCGGTGTCCGGGATCGAGAAGGGCATCCAGTGGCTGTCCAACATCAACATGGTGCTGGCGGTGACCCTGGCGGTCTTCGTGTTCCTCGTCGGCCCGACCATCTTCATCCTCGACCTGCTGCCCACCTCCATCGGTGCGTTCCTGGGTGATCTGACCGAGATGGCCGGGCGTACCGAGGCGTCCAGCGGTGAGGGAGTCGCCGACTGGCTGGCCGGCTGGACGGTCTTCTACTGGGCCTGGTGGATCTCCTGGACGCCCTTCGTCGGCATGTTCATCGCGCGTATCAGCCGTGGCCGGACCATCCGGCAGTTCGTGGGCGGGGTCATCCTGGTGCCCAGCACGGTCAGCCTGCTGTGGTTCGCGATCTTCGGCGGCTCGGCGATGCACCTGCAGGACGAAAAGCGCCTCAGCGACGCCGCGACGGCCCAGGGCCAGCTCTTCGACGTGCTCCAGCAGTACCCGATCGCCACCGTGACGAGCATCGTGGTGATGATCCTCGTCGGGATCTTCTTCGTCTCCGGCGCCGACGCCGCCTCGATCGTGATGGGGACGCTCTCGCAGCGCGGGTCCCTGGAACCGACCCGGCCCGTCGTGGTGTTCTGGGGCGTGCTGACCGGGGCGGTCGCCGCGATCATGCTGCTCATCGGCGGCGGCAAGGGCGACGCGCTCACCGGGCTGCAGAACCTCACCATCCTCGCGGCGGCCCCCTTCACCCTGGTGATGGTCGGGTTGTGCCTCGCACTCACCCGCGATCTGCGCCAGGACCCGCTCATCATCCGTGGGCGGATGGGCAAGGAAGCCATCGAGACAGCCGTCATCGCCGGCCACGAGAAGTACGACGGCGACTTCGAGATCCGTATCGGTCCCTCCGAGTCCTCGGACAGGACCGTCTCCACCGAATCGACATCCTCCTCCGCGCTCTGAGACCGGAGGACCGACACCAGCGGGGCCGTGGAACCGACGCGTTCGGCCACGGCCCCGCCCTCCGTCGCCGCTCCGGTCATCGCCGAGCGCGTCATCCGCCACCGTCGAGGTCGGTGCGGTGGCGGAGCACCCGTAGCTCGTGTCCGAGGAGCTCCATCTCGTACAGCTTCCCCCGAGCGTTGTCGAAGGGGCGGTGGAGGACCATCATCAGCCGGCCGTCGAAGGTGTGGAACAGCATGCCGTGACCGCTGTCGTCGCGGACCAACGGCCGGTGCTGCTGCCACGGCCCCTCGATGGTGCCGGATGCCGAGACGGCATAGGTCTGTACATAGCCGCCGCCGACGGTGCCGTCCTGGCCGGCCACGTTCTTCTCGTACGTCGACCACAGCATGAGCAAGGATCCGTCAGGGGTGCGGTAGAGCTGCGGGCCGTCCGTGACATAGGGCGGGATCTGGTGGGGTGCGCCGCTGGGGATCTGCTCGCCGATCCAGAACGCGTCCGAGGCCTTGAACAGGAAGACCGGATCTCCGATCGTCCCGGACAGGTCCGGAGCCAGCCGGATCGCTTCCATGGTTCCGTCGATGGTCTGCAGCCACTCGTGCGCGTACACCATCCAGGGCTGTCCGGACGGGTCGACGTGGAGTGTGCCGTCGAGGGTCATGAGGTTCTCGGGCGGGGTGGGGCGTGACGGGTCGATGACCGTGAAGGGACCCAGCAGCGAGTCGGACACGGCGGTGACCGTGCCGCGCATGTGGTTCGGGACCCGGAACGGTGTGCCCCATTGGTTGGGTGGTGGTACCGGAAGTGGCCTGTCCCGGTTGTGCAGTGTGGTGAACAGGTAGTACTTGCCGCGCCATTCGTGCACCTCCGGCGCCCATCCGCCGTCGGTCGCCCACATTCCCTTCTGCGCGGCGGCCAGGAAGACCACGGCGGGCCGCGTCCAGTCGCGCAGATCGTGGCTGCGGTAGACCATCGTGCCGGTGCCGTCCACGCCCGATACGGACGGGTCGTTGGACGTGTAGAGGTAGTAGGTGAGGGTCTTCCTGTCGGCGACGACGTACGGATCGTGCAGCGGCATGTCGGGAAGCCGCATCGGTTCGGTGTCAGCCACGGTCGAAGCGTACGCCGACGTGGTGTCGGCGGACGCCGGCGGGCTGTCGCCACCAAGCGGCGCGCACGCTGCTGCTCGCAGGGAGCCGCCATGCAGCCGCGGGTATGGCGGTGCTCGCCGACCTGACGGTGGCTTCAGGTGGCCCGGCCCGCCGACGTTTTCTCGTCGGCGCTTCCTCGCTATGGGGGCTCACAGCAGCCTCGGCGCGTGGAATGCGCCGAGGCCCGAGGCCAGGTCCCGGTCCAGCCAGTAGCGGCGCGGCTCGGCGAGCATGACGTCGACGCTGACGGTGATGATGCCGGGGATCCTGGCCAGTTCGTCGTCGATGAAGCGCGCCAGGGCCGAGCGGTCGGTGACCAGGCCGGTGGCGAGGACGGACATGTCACTGGCGACGTGGGCGGCGAGCCGGGTCTGGGGGAGCTGGTCGATGCGGCGCATGACGTCGGGGGTCTCGCCCGGGGCCACGCGCAGGCGCAGTATGAACGGGGTCTGGAAGCCCAGCCATTCCGACACGACCTCCAGGCGCGGTTTGACCCATCCCTCGTCGAGGACCCGGCGGACGACGCGGTGTGCGGTGGAGGTGGCCAGTCCGGCGGCCCGGGCGATGCTCGCGGCGGAGGCCCGGCTGTCCTGGATGAGTCGGGCGACGACCGTGCGCTCGGCCTCGCTCAGGGGTTTGGCGGGGGGCTTCGCCGTCGCGGTGCCTTCCGGCCGCGCGCCGGCCAGCTTGAGCAGCTCGGCCCGTTCCGTGCCGGTCAGGAACTGGGGGTCCCAGGTGATGCCCCGGCGCAGCGTGCTGAGCGCGGGCAGCGCGTTGACGCGGCGGACGCCGGGGATGGAGAACATCCGGTCGATCGCCTCGCTGGTGGCCGCCTCTGAGGGGGCGTGGACGACGGCGTACAGGGGGTAGTCGCCGGAGATCTGCGCCAGGAGCTGGAGGTGGGGCAGGTCGCGGAGCCGGTGGAGGACGGCGAGCGGGGTCTCGCCGGTGATGTCGAGGAAGACGTGGACCGGCATCGCCGTGGAGTGCATGCCCCAGTCGGCCTGCCCGATCACACGGACCATCCGGGCCTCGTACAGCCGGTCGTAACGGCGTTTGAGCGTGCCGGCGTCGGCGGACAGGATCCCGCCGATGTCGTCCCAGGTGGCCCGGGGCGCCAGGTGCAGCGCGCCGATGAGGCGCCGGTCGAGCTCGTCGAGGAGAGGACGGGTCATGGTGCCCCACCTTAGACTGCCGATTCATCCCGCCGTTACGTCCAGGGGCTAGAGAATCTCTCACTCTGATGCCATCGTATGCAGGAACATCCCTCGCATGCAGGAAGAGGTACCGATGAGTGCCACCTCCGCCCAGCCTCAGCCCCAGCCGGCCGAGCCACAGTCGAGAGTCCTGCGCACCGCGTTCCGGAGCTTCGCGGCCATCGAGAAGGTCGGTAACAAACTCCCCAACCCCTTCTGGCTGTTCTGGATACTCGCGGGGGTCGTCGCCGTCCTCAGTGCCGTACTGGCGGCGGTCGGCGTCAGCGCCGAGCACCCCGGCACCCACGAGACCATCAGGGTGCTGAGCCTGCTCAGCAAGGACGGCCTGACGATGGCCGTCGAGGGGGCCGTCGACAACTTCGCGGCCTTCCCGCCCCTGGCCACCATCCTCACCGTGATGTTCGGCATCGCCGTCGCCGAGAAGAGCGGACTGTTCTCGGCCCTGCTGCGCCGTATGGTCGCTCGGGTGCCGGGCAGGTACCTCACCTTCGCCCTGTCGATGACGGCCATGGTCAGCCACGTTGCCGGTGACGCCGCCTACGTCACCCTCATCCCGCTCGGCGCACTCGTCTACCGTGCGGCGGGCCGCAGTCCGGTGCTCGGCTGCATCGTCGCGTACGTCTCGATCTCCGCCGGATACGACGCCTCGCCGTCGCTCACCACCACCGACGTACTGCTGTCGTCGATCTCCACCGCCGCCGCCCACACCGTCGACGCCGACCACGTGGTCACCCCGGTCGCGAACTACTTCTTCGGGCTCGGCTCGTCGGTCGTCGTGGCCTTGGTGATCACCCTCGTCGTCGACAAGGTCATCGCCCGCCGCTCGGACCTGGAGCCCGATGAGCCGGTCGCCGAACTGAGCGCCACCGAACGGGAGGCGATCGAGGTCACCGGGCGGCAGCGCCGAGCCCTGCGCGTCACCGGGCTGGTCGCCCTCGGCTTCGCCGCGTTCCTCGCGGCGGCGACGATCCCCGCGTCCTCACCTCTGCGCGGCGAGGGCGGCGGCATCGTCGACTCCCCGCTGATCGGCGGGATGGCGCTCGTCCTGGGTGTGTTCTTCGCCCTGCTCGGCACCGTCCACGGCCGGATGACCGGCACCTTCTCGGCCGCTCGCGACATCATCGCCGCGATGGTCGACGGCACCCGGTCGATGGCGCCGATCCTCGTCCTCTTCTTCGCGATCTCGCAGTTCCTCGCCTACTTCAAGTGGACGAACATCGGCAACATCCTCGCCGTCAAGGGCGCGGAGACCCTGCGCGACCTGGACCTGCACGGCTGGACCGTGCTCGTCGGCGTCGCCGTGCTGATCACGTTCATGAACCTCCTCATCACCAGCGGCTCCGCGCTGTGGGCGCTGGCCGCACCGGTGCTCGTGCCCATGCTGATGCTCATCGGCATCGAGCCCGAGACCACCCAGGCCGTCTACCGCGTCGCCGACTCCGTCACCAACTGCGTCACCCCGATGAGCCCGTACTTCGTGATGGCGCTGGGCTTCGTCCAGCAGTACCGCAAGTCCGCCGGCATCGGCACCCTGGCCTCCTTCACGATCCCGATCGCCGCCGTCGTCTGGGTCGTCTGGATCGCGTTCTTCGTGGCCTGGTACCTGCTGGGCATCCCCTTCGGCATCGGCTGACCCCGCACCACCAGGAATCGCACCCCCACACCGTCCTATGAGAAAGCAGACCATGACCGCATCGCATGCTGCCGCCCTCACCGCCCGCGCCCAGGACGCCTCGTCGGAGATCGTCACCGACATCCTGACCCTCGTCCGCCACGAGACCAGCAGCTACGACCTGTCCGCCCTCGCGGCGGGCCTGGACCTCCTGCGCGAGCTGGCCGTCCACCGGCTCGGGCAGCCCGACCACGAACAGCGCCATCCCGGCGGCGCGTACGGCGACACCCTCACCCTGACCTACACCGGTACCAGTGCCGGGCATGTCGCCCTCGTCGGCCACTACGACACCGTATGGCCGACGGGCACCCTCGCCGGATGGGAGCAGCCGGAGGCGTCCGGCGACGGTCGGGAGAAGCTCAGCGGGCCGGGCATCTTCGACATGAAGACCGGCCTGGCCCAGGGCATCTGGGCCCTGAAGCTGGCCCGGGAGAACGGCGCGCCCGTGCCCACCGTCACCTTCCTCTTCAACGGCGACGAGGAGATCGGCTCCCTTTCCTCGCGCCCGGTGATCGAGGAGGTCGCGCAGAAGGTGGACGTCACGCTGGTGCTGGAGCCGAGCGCCCACGGCGCGGTCAAGACCGCCCGCAAGGGCTCCGGGATCTTCCGGGTCACGGCCACCGGCGTCGAGGCGCATGCCGGACTCGCGCCTCAGGACGGGGCGAGCGCGATCACCGCGCTGTCCGAGTTCGTGGTCGCCGCCGCGGCCGTCGCCGCGCCCGACAAGGGGACCACGATCAACACCGGACTCATCAAGGGCGGTTCCGCCACCAACGTCGTTGCCGGGCAGGCCACCGCCAGCGTCGACATCCGGGTCGGCAGCGAGGCCGAACAGGACCGCGTGGACGCCGAGTTCGACGCCATCGAGGTCAGCGACCCCCGTGTCCGTATCCACATCGACCACGCCTGGAACCGGCCGCCGATGACCCTCAACGCCGCATCCGCCCCCGTACTCGACCTCGCCCGCGAGGTCGCCCGCGAGCAGGGCCGCGACGGCTTGCCCGACGCAGCCGTCGGCGGCGCCAGCGACGCCAACTTCGTCGCCGCCCTGGGCCTGCCGGTGCTGTGCGGCATGGGCGCGGTCGGCGACGGCGCCCACGCCCAGGGCGAGTTCATCCACCCCGACACGGTGCCCGCCCAGACCGCCCTGGTCGCGGGACTGCTGGGACGACTGGCGGAACCGCTGCGGGGCTGAGCCGGGCGGGCCGGCCCCTCCCGCTCGCTCCCCGGCGGCAGCGGCCTGGTCTCGCCTCGCGGCCACCGTCGCCGGGGACCACGGCGGCCGCCTAGAACTCGAGACGGCACCCGGCGAGGGCCGCATCTCCCGTCTCGTACGGCCCGCCCGGCAGTCGGAGTGGTGCCCCGGGGCTGTTAGACGGCTGCGGCAAGGGGTACCGATGACGCGCGGCGCGTCCGGTGCCGTCGGTGTCGCTGGGAGGTAGGCGTGGACGCTTCGGTGGACCGGATCGCCCGGCCATGGGGCAGCCGTACTCCGTATGGTCGCCATGAGCCGTGGCCTGTGCGCGTGGACACATATCTGGACGCGGGTGTCGAGCCGGAGCAGGTGCGGCGGTGGGTGCAGACCGCGTCGGTTCTTCATTCCGACGGGGACGCCATGGACATCGCGGTCGTGGACGGGCGCATGGCCGGTGTGCGGGGCCGGGCGGACGATCGTGTCAATCGTGGCCGGCTGGGGCCGAAGGACCTGTTCGGCTGGCAGGCCAACGCCTCACCGGACCGGCTGACCAGGCCCCTGGTCCGCCGGGACGGCCGTCTGGTGGAGTGCGACTGGGGCACCGCGATGGAACGGATCGTCGCCCGCTCCCGGGAGTTGCTGGACGAACGCGGTCCGGGGTCGATCGGTTTCTACACCACCGGCCAGCTGTTCCTGGAGGAGTACTACACGCTCACGGTGCTGGCCCGGGCCGGTATCGGCACCAACCACCTGGACGGCAACACCCGCCTGTGCACGTCCACGGCCGCCGAGGCGCTGAAGGAGTCCTTCGGCTGCGACGGGCAGCCCGGCAGTTACGACGACATCGACCACGCCGATGTGATCGCGCTGTTCGGGCACAACATCGCCGAGACGCAGCCCGTGCAGTGGATGCGGATCCTCGACAGGCTGGAGGGCGGCGATCCGCCCCGTCTGGTGTGTGTCGACCCGCGGCCGACGCCGGTGGCCCGCGAGGCGACCGTGCATCTGGCTCCGCGGGGCGGTACGAACGTGGCCCTGCTCAACGCGCTGCTGCACGAGATCATTCGTACGGATCGCGTCGACCACGACTACGTCGCGACCCACACGGTCGGGTTCGAGGAGCTGGCGTCCCGGGTGAAGGAGTGCACCCCCGAGTGGGCGGCCGGGATCTGCGACGTACCGGCCGCCCGGATCGGCGAGGCCGCGGAACTCCTCGGTACGGCCGACGGGCTCCTGTCCACGGTGCTGCAGGGGGTCTACCAGTCCCACCAGGCCACAGCCGCGGCCGTGCAGATCAACAACCTGCATCTGATCCGTGGCATGCTCGGGCGGCCCGGCGCCGGCGTCCTGCAGATGAACGGACAGCCCACCGCCCAGAACACGCGCGAGTGCGGAGCGGACGGGGACCTGCCGGGATTCCGCAACTGGCAGAACGACAGCCATGTCGCCGACCTGGCGCGCGTGTGGAACGTCGATCCGAAGACCATTCCGCACTACGCCCCGCCCACACACGCGATGCAGATGTTCCGCTACGCGGAGCAGGGCTCGGTCCGGATGCTGTGGATCAGCGGTACCAACCCGGCGGTGTCGCTGCCGGAGCTGTCCCGCATCCGCTCGATCCTGGCGCAGGACCGCCTCTTCGTGGTCGTACAGGATCTGTTCCTCACCGAGACCGCTCAGCTGGCCGACGTGGTCCTGCCCGCGGCGACGTGGGGCGAGAAGACCGGTACGTTCACCAACGCCGACCGTACGGTGCATCTGTCGGACAAGGCCGTCGAACCGCCCGGCGAGGCCAGGCCCGACCTCGACATCTTCCTCGACTACGCGGCCCGGATGGGCTTCCGCGACAAGGACGGCGGGCCCTTGGTCACCTGGCACGATCCGGAGTCCGCGTTCGAGGCGTGGAAACGGTGCAGCGCCGGCCGGCCGTGCGACTACACGGGCCTGACCTACGACAGGCTGCGCGGTGGGAGCGGCATCCAGTGGCCGTGCAACGAACAGGCCCCGGACGGTACGGAACGCCTCTACACCGACACGATCAGCTGGGCCCATCCCGACGTCTGCGAGTCCTACGGCAAGGACCTGGTGACCGGAGCGTCGGACGACGCCGTGGAATACCGCTCCCTCAACCCCGACGGCAAGGCCATGATCAAGGCCGCCGCGTACCTGCCGCCGCACGAGGCACCCGACCACGACCACCCGTTCCAGCTGACCACGGGCCGGACCATCTACCACTTCCACACGCGCACGAAGACCGCGCGGGCGCCCCAGCTGAACGAGGCCGCTCCCGACGTGTGGGTGGAGGCGTCCGCGACGGACGCGGCCGGGCTCGGACTCGACGAGGGCGATCTGGTCGAGGTCACCACGCCGCGCGGCGCCCTGCGAGGGAGACTGCGGGTGACCGGCATCCGTCCGGGACTGCTGTTCGTCCCCTTCCACTACGGCTACTGGGACACCGAGGCCGGACACGGCCCGGACGGCGACACCCCCGGGCGCGCCGCGAACGAGACGACCGTCACCGACTGGGATCCCGCCTCCAAACAGCCACTGTTCAAGACCGCCGCAGCCGCGCTGCGCCTCGTGGAACGCGGCGGCGGTCGCAGTGCCCCCGCCCCGACCACCGCCGCGTCCGCCCCCTCCGGAGCCCACGCCGTCCCGGCGACCACCGGTGGACCGTCCGCCCTCGTCAGGCAGTCGGCCGACGCCCACCGGGACGGCCGTGAGGATGCCCGGCCCAGCCGTCAGGAGGACGCCGGATGAACGGCACCACCCTCGTTCTGCGCGCTCTCCACCATGGCGAGAGGCACCTCGCGCGGGAGCTGACGACCGTGGCCGAGCGCCATCGCACCGACCATGAGGTCCACCACGTGGCCACCGACCTCGCCCGCTGGTCCCGGGAACACGTCGGGCGCCTGGCCGACACCGCCCAGGAGCACGGCCTCGACCTGGGCGACTCCGCGGGGGCACCGTCCGGGGGAGTGCTGTCGACGCTCAGGGAGAAGGCCGTCCAGGCGGTGGGCCATCGCCCCGAGCCCGGTCTGCTGCTTCTGCGCGATCTGCGGGAACTGCACCTGGGCGCCACGGAGAACTCCCTGCACTGGGAGATGCTCGCCCAGATCGCGCAGGCCACCGGGGACGACGGGCTCCTCGCCGTGGCGTCGGCGTGTCATCCGCGGACCCTGCGGCAGATGCGCTGGACCAACACCATGATCAAGAATCTGTCCCCCCAGGTACTGACGAGTCCGTGACGAGCGGGCGCATCGGCGGGTGCGGGGCGTCCTGGGCCCGCGGACCACGGCCCGCGCGGGCGGGGGAGCAGCCCGCGCGAGGTCAGGAGAGGCTGCCCTGTTCGCAGACCCGGCGGGCGACCTCACGGAGTTTGACGTTGTTCTCCTGCGAGAAACGGCGCAGGACGTCGAAGGCTTCCTCCTCGGTGAGGTGGTGGCTGCCCATGAGAATGCCCATGGCCTCGCCGATGACATGACGGGTGGCGACGGCCTGTTCCAGCTGGGCCTGGGTGCGGGCACTGGAGAACGCGACCGCGGCGTGGGAGGCCAGCAGCCAGCCGGCCAGCTCACTGGCCTCGGTGAAGACACCGGGATGGTGGGAGTAGAGGTTCAGCGCGCCGAGGGCTTCGTCCTCGGTGAACAGCAGAAAGCCCATCATGCTGCCGACGCCCAGGGCGCGCGCCTGCGGGGCGTACGCGGGCCAGCGCGGCTGCTCCCGGGTGAAGTCGGTGATGCGGAAGACCCGCTCGCTCACCGAACCGCGGGCGGCGTCGAAGCACGGCCCTTGTCCCAGGCGCTCCTGCAGCTGGTCACTGTCGATGACCAGCCTGTCCGTCGGGGCGAGCGTCTCCACTTCCCCGCCGCTCAGCGTGAGGATGCCGGCCGCGTCACAGCCCTCCACGAGCTCGGTGGCCGAGCCGGTGATCCGTCGCAGGGTGGCATCGACCGATTCCTGGGCCAAGAGGTCCCGCGCCATCGACGCCATCTGCTGTGCGAACACACCCCAGTCCATACCGTCCTCCGCGTCTCGCCACTGCCGGACAGACCGCCTACCCAGCCTTCCCCGCAAGCCTCGCGGAGGCGCCTCCAGCGTTCCGCCGCGCAGGCGACCGTCCTGCCCGAGTGTGACCGTCGTCGTGCGGAAGGGGTGCATCACGCGGCGGGTACTCGGTACTCCCCAGGGGAAGCGGCAAACCGATCACCGGCCCGGGAGGCGGACATGAGCGACGAGAACATGGCGGACGACGTCTACCAGCCCACTGGCGGCAACGAGGAGCAGGAGGACGCCGCTCCGCTGGATCTCCAGGACGCGGTGGACGAGCGCACGTACGACGACATGCTGGATGAGGGCTACTCCCCGCCGGAGAAGCCGCTGGGCGTCACCAAAACGGGTATCACGGCGGCCGAGCAGCATGAGGGTGAGTCCCTCGACGAGAGACTGCGACAGGAGGTTCCCGACGTGGAGGAGCCGGCCGGAGACGGTATCGGCGACCTGCCCGACGGCGAGGGCGAACCACGCGACCCGGAGGCCGGTACGGGCCGCGCCGGCCGCCTTGTGGCGCCGGACGAGGGCGCGCACACGGACACCACCAGGGAACTCGTCGCCGAGGACCAGGGCATCGACGGCGGAGCGGCGGGTGCCGAGGAGGCCGCGGTCCATGTCGTGCCGGACGACCAGTTGCCACCGGCGGACGAGCGCGGGGAATGACACGTCCCGCGCCAGGCGCGTGGGTGTGGTGTGGGTGTGGGTGTGCTCAGGCTCCTGTGGCAGGCAGGCAGGCAGGCAGGCAGGCAGGCAGGCAGGCAGGCAGGCAGGCAGGCAGGCAGGCAGGCAGGCAGGCAGGCAGGCAGGCAGGCAGGCAGCGGTGATGGTGGGACGGCGGTCGTCGGTACCGTGGCACGTGTCGGCCGTGCCAGGCCGAGGAGAGTGCCGGCTTCGCGGTGCCGCCTCGAAGACGGCTCCCTGACACCCGACGCCTGACACCCCGTGCCGCCCGGGGTCCGGCCGTCACAGCCGGACCCCGCTGGAAGCTCCCGCGGGTGCCTGCGCGTCGGGTGGTACCCGGCACGGTGGTGGCCGGGCCGGACGTCAGGCGTTGCCCAGGGCGGCGAGGCCGGCCATCAGGGCCAGTCGGCTCGCGCGGACGTGGTCCCGCATCACCCGCTCCGCGCTGTCTCCGTCCTTGGCGATGATCAGTTCGACGACGTTGTGGTGCTCGCGGTCGGACTGCAGGGCGCGGCCGGGCTGGCTGAGCGAGGTCATCACGAGCCGGGAGTAGGCCAGCTGGTTCATGAGGATGCGGTAGTGCGCTTCGAGCTTGGCGTTGTCGGCGCCGGTGATCAGCAGGTCGTGGAACTCCTCGACGAGTTCGGCGTAGCGCGCCTTGTCGTCGGCCGCGACGGCGGCGTCGGCCTCGACGAGGTTCTCCTCCAGGCGGTCGAGCTCGGGTACCCGCCCCCGCCGCGCCAGCAGCCTCGCGGCCGCGCCTTCGAGCAGCTCCTTCATCTCGAACAACTCGGTTATCTCGCGGCGCGAGGGCGCGGTGACGAACGTCCCCACACGGGGCCGGATCTCGACGAGCCCCTCGGTCTGCAGCTGTTTGAGCGCCTCGCGCACGGGAGTGCGGCTGACACCGAAGGACTCGGCCAGTGCGATCTCCGACAGGCTGCCCCCCGCCGGGAGTTCACCGCTGATGATGCGGCGACGCATCTCAGTGATCACCCGGCCCTGCGCACTCCCGTTGTCGGCCGCCTGCTTCGCCTTACTCATCTGGCCTTCCCTCGATCGGCTCGATGCATGGGATCAACGTAGAGCGGTGAGCGCACCGCCGTCGAAGAAACCCCGGGCGCTGTAGACCAGCGGTGTGCGGTCACTGACTTCCGCGTCCACGACACGTCATGGTCATCGATGCTCCCCTACAGAGATGATGCCGAGTGCGGCGAGGAGCGTACGAGGGTCCCAGGTGACGTACTCCTCGGCCACCAGGCCGTCTTCGAAGCGGGCGAAGGCGGCCCCGTCGACCTGGACGGACCGCTTGGTCGGCGGTACGCCGAGGAAGGAATTCTCGTGCCGACCGGAGCTGTGCCAGCGCACCGCCGGGCGGTCGCCCTCCGCCACGATCTCGTCGATGGTCGTGACGAGATCGGGGAACGCCGAGCGCGCGGCGAGGATCGACGCAGTGCGACCGGCCCGACCCGGCGCTGGTCGAGCAGTTCGAGCAGGTACTCCGCCACGCGCGGCCCGGCGACGTCATCGTGGTGTCCGCCGGCGAGTACGCCGAGGTGGGCTCCTTCGGCGACGTCCTGGCCAACGCGTGTGTGGCCGCGGGACTCGGCGGCCTCGTCACCGACACGGGGGTACGGGACACCCGGGAACTTCGCGAACTCGGCTTCCCGGTCGGCGGAGGGTGTCGTGCCGGGCACGAGTTGGTTGCGGCACGGTCTTCCCGCCCGGATACCGCGGACACCGGGGCAGTATGACGACGTATGAGCAGAGACCGCTACGTCGACTTCCTGCGCGCCTGGGCGATCGTCCTCGTGGTGCTCGGCCACTGGCTGATCACCGCCTTGGTGCGCGGACCCGGCGGTGAGATCACCGCGCCGGAGCTGCTGGCGGTCGTTCCCTGGACCCAGTGGCTGACCCTGGGCTTCCAGATCATGCCGTTGTTCTTCCTGGCCGGCGGGCACGCGGCGGGCGGTTCCTGGCCACGCGCCCGCGCCGCGGGCGGTACGCCGGCCGGATGGGTGGCGCGGCGGGCGGTACGGCTGCTGCTTCCGGCGGGTGTGTACAGCGCTCTGGTGCTGCTCGCCGTCGGGATCTGCGCGGCGGTCGGCGTGGATCCGGGCGTGCTCGCGATGGTGGGCTGGGCCATGGCCATGCAGTTCTGGTTCCTTCCGGTGTACCTGCTCCTCAGCGCCCTGACACCGGCGCTGTACGCGGCGCACCGGCGCTGGGGGCCGGCCGTCCCCCTGGGTCTGGGCGTGACCGCCCTGGTGGTCGGAGCGCTCGTGGTGGCGGTGCACGCGCCGTACGTCGGGCTGCTCAACTACGTGCTCGTGTGGGGCGTGGCCTACCAGCTGGGCTTCTGCTGGCGGGACGGCCTGCTGACCGGACGCCGGGCGGTGGCGCCCGCGATGGCGGCGTGCGGAGGGCTGGCCTTCGCGGCACTGGTCGGCCCCGGACCCTTCCCGGTCAGCCTGATCCTGGTGACCGGGCAGGACCCGAGCAACACCGATCCACCGTCCGCGGCGATGCTGGCATGGGCGGTGGCCCAGGTGGGCCTGTGCCTCCTCGCCGCACCGGCCGTCCGGCGGCTGCTGGAACGGGAGCGGGTGTGGCGTGTGGTGCGCCCTGTGGGCGGCGCCAGTATGACGCTGTATCTGTGGCACATGCTGCCGGTGCTGGTCGTCGCAGCCGCGTTCTACCTGACGGGGCTGGCGCCTCAGCCCGCCTTCGGATCCGGGGCGTGGTGGGCGCTGCGGGTGCCCTGGCTGCTGGTGCTGGGCGTCGTCCTGGCCGGTGTCGTGGGAGCGTTGCGGCCCCTGGAGCGCGGGCTGGGGGCGCTGTACGACCGGATCAGTCCGCCCGCCGACCTGCGCCGCTCCTGGCCGCTGTGGCTGGGCCTCACCGCGTGCGTCGCCGCTCTGGCCCGATTCGCCGTACAGGGCTTCGCACCCGACGGCCGGTTCCCCGTCCTGCCCGCACTGGGTCTGGTGCTGGGCACGCTCCTGGTGGTGCTTCCCGGGCATACGGAGCCACACCGCGCCGAGAAGCCCGAGGACGCCCTGGAGGAAGCGGCCTGACAGCCGGTCGGCCACCGCGGGGGACGGAAGACGATCGCCGCCGTACGGACCGGTGATCCGTACGGCGGCGATGCCCTGTCGGCCCCGGGACCGTACCGGGGCCGACATGCCGAGGGGCCGAGGCCGAGGAGGTGCCGTCGCCGTGCGGAAGACGGGAGGATCCGCACGGCGACGGCGTCCGGCCGGCCCAGGGGACCGGGTGGGGCCGACGTGTCAGGGGCGGCTGGTCAGATAACCGCCCATGGAGGTGAAGTACTCCGCCGCGGGCAACTCCCGGCCGTCCTCGGTCCGTACGCGTGTGATGGCCAGACCGTGGTTGCGGCCCGTACGGGCGTCGGCTCCGGCGACGATCACCACGCCCTCGCCCTCGCGGTAGAAGATCCGGCCGGGGGTGCCGCCGTACCGGCCCTCGGAGACGACCGCCGCCAGGACTTCGAGGCGCTTTCCCTTGTGGAAGGTGTAGGTGCTCGGGTACGGCTCGGACTGGGCGCGGACCAGGCGTTCGAGGTCCGCTGCCGGCCAGGTCCAGTCGATACGGCTGTCCTCCAGGGACCGCTTGTGGAAGAAGCTCGCCTGCGACCGGTCCTGCCGGGTGAACTCCGTCTGCCCGGAGGCGATGAGGTCGAGCGCGCCGATCGTGACCGGGGCGATGAGGTCGACGGTCTTGTGGAAGAGGTCGGTGGCGGTGTCCGTGGGTCCGACCGCGACCGCCTCCTGCCGGACGATGTCGCCGGCGTCGAGCTCGTCGTTCATCATGTGCGCGGTGACGCCCACTTCGGGCTCGCCGTTGATCAGGGCCCAGATCAGCGGGGAGAAGCCGGCGTACTTCGGCAGCAGCGAGTCGTGGACGTTCAGCGTGCCGTGGCGCGGCAGGTCGAAGATGCGCGGGGGGATCCACGTGCGCCAGTTGTTCGCCACGATGATGTCCGGGTCGGCCTCCTTGAGACGCTCGAACAGCTCGTCGTCGTCAGGGCGGTTGCGGATCAGCACCGGGACGCCGTGCTCCTCGGCGAGGTCGGCGACGGAGTCGCTCCAGATCTTCTCGTACGCGTGCTCGCTCTTGGGGTGCGTCACGACCAGGACCACGTCGTGTTCGGAGTCCAGGAGGGCTTGCAGGGTGCGGTGCCCCCAGGTCTGGTAACCGAACATGACGACCCGCATGGGGTTCCTCCTCAAGGCAGGGATTGACCAGGGGCAAGTAAAGCAAGGCTTACCTTAGTTTGCAATGGGGGTCTCTGATACCCCAGTTGGGGGGCGCTGGTGCCCTGTTGGGCGTTTCGGCCTATCGACAGCCTTGCGGATTTAGCTTAGGCTCACCTAAGTTGTCGGCTGCCGCTCCGTCGGCGTGCCCACCTTTCGTACCTGCCCCACGCCTGACAGGCGACTGCCCCCGCACGATGGGAGTGACATGTCACAGGTTCTTCCTGGTGACGCGAGCCCGGTCCACGACCTCATTGGTATCGGCTTCGGACCGTCCAATGTGGCCATGGCGATCGCACTCAGCGAGCACAACGCACGTGCCGACAGGCAGGAGGCGATCACCGCTCACTTCTTCGAGCAGCAGCCGAGCTTCGGCTGGCACCGCGGCATGCTGATCGACGACGCGACCATGCAGGTGTCCTTCCTCAAGGACCTGGTGACGCTGCGGAACCCGGCGAGTGAGTTCAGCTTCCTCTGCTACCTGCAGAGCAAGGACCGGCTGATCGACTTCATCAACCACAAGAACCTCTTCCCGCTGCGGGTGGAGTTCCACGAGTACTTCGAGTGGGCCGCGGCCAAGGTCGAGGACATGGTCTCCTACGGCCACGAGGTCGTCGGTGTCGCGCCTGTCGTCCGTGACGGAACCGTGGACCACCTGGAGGTGACGGTCCGTTCGGGCGAGGGCCTCGAGGTCCACCGGGCCCGCAACCTCGTCATCGGTACCGGGCTGCGTCCCCTCATGCCGGAGGGCGTGGAGCGCGGCGACCGCGTCTGGCACAACTCCGAACTGCTGGCGAAGGTCGACGGGTTGGAGGGCACCTCACCCTCCCGGTTCGTCGTCGTGGGCGCCGGGCAGAGTGCCGCCGAGAACGTCGCCTACCTGCACCGCCGCTTCCCCGATGCCGAGGTCTGCGCGGTCTTCTCCCGCTACGGCTACAGCCCCGCCGACGACAGCAGCTTCGCCAACCGGATCTTCGACCCCCAGGCGGTCGACGAGTACTTCGCCGCGCCCGAGGACGTCAAGCGCCGGCTGATGGACTACCACGGCAACACCAACTACTCCGTGGTGGACATCGACCTGATCGACGACCTGTACCGGCAGATGTACCAGGAGAAGGTCCTCGGCACCGAGCGGCTGCGCTTCCTCAACGTCTCCCGGCTCGTCGACGTCAAGGAGACGCCCGACAAGGCCCGTGCCACCGTGAGGTCCCTCGTCACCGGCGAGGAGACGCTCCTGGACGCGGATGTCGTGGTCTTGGCCACCGGCTACGCCCCCGCCGACCCCATCGGACTCCTCGGCGAGGTCGCGGACCGCTGCCTCCGCGACGACGAGGGCCGCGTCCGCGTCGAGCGCGACTACCGCATCGCGACGGATCCCGACCTGCACTGCGGCATCTACCTGCAGGGCGGCACGGAGCACACGCACGGCATCACGTCGTCCCTGCTGTCCAACACCGCCATCAGAGTCGGCGAGATCCTGGACTCGCTCCTCGACCGGGGCGCCAAGTCCGCCTCCGGTCAGGCCCGGCAGGTCGCCGACGAAATCGGCAGCACGGCCCGTTAGTCCGCCCACCTGATCTCCCACACACCGCCGCGCCCCGCCTGGTGCACCGCCCCCGGCAGGCGTGGCGGCCCTGTGCAGGGAACGTCCGTGTCCGCTCTGCCAAGGGACCAGAGCGGAGGCGGAGTTGTGGGCACACCCCTGCCTGAGCTCGGGTGGCCCCACCGACCCGCGTCCCAGTGGATCAAAGGGATAACGTACGTCGACATGGGCACGACTGCAGTTGAGCGCCCCGTGGCCAGGGGGGCAACGGAGGCCCGTCGGCGACGGGTTGTGGGTTTGGTCACGCTTGTGGTGATCCTCGTGACCGCGGGGGCGGTGTCGTTGGCCGTCGGTGCGCGCGCGTTGAGCCCCGCCGAGGTGTGGCACGGGTTGTTCCCGGCGCCGGACACCGACCAAGCCGACCAGCGGCTCACCGAGATCAGGCTCATCGTGCAGACCGTGAGGGTGCCCCGGACGGTGCTCGCGGTCGTGGCGGGCATCGCCCTGGGGGTCGGCGGGGCGCTGATCCAGGGGTACACGCGCAACCCGATCGCCGACACGGGCCTGCTGGGGGTGAACTCCGGCGCCTCGTTCGCCGTGGTGACGGTGATCGCCGTGTTCGGGTTCTCCAACCCGTTCCAGTACGTCTGGTTCGCCTTCCTGGGGGCCGCCGTCGCCGGTGTCGTCGTGTTCGGGCTGGCGAGCATCGGCCGCGGGGCCGGCAACCCGTTGACGCTCGCCCTGGCCGGGCAGGGGGTCACGGTGTTCCTCGCGGCGATGACCACGGCGGTCGCGCTGACGGACAACGCGTCGCTGAACGCGCTGCGGTTCTGGAACGCGGGCTCCGTGGCCGGTGTCGGATTCGACGTCATCTGGCCGGTGGCCGTGTTCGTCGCGGTCGGGCTGGTGCTGGCACTGACCACGCTGCCCGCCCTCAACCTGCTCAACCTGGGTGACGACGTGGCGCGCGGGCTGGGAGTGAACATCGCCCTCAGCCGGACCGTCGGCATCGTCGCCATCACCCTGCTGGCCGGCGCGGCGACGGCGGCGTGCGGCCCCATCGCGTTTCTCGGGCTCATGGTGGCCCATGTGGCCCGGTATCTGACCGGGCCCGACTACCGCTGGCTGGTGCCGTACGCGGGTCTGCTCGGAGCACTCGTCCTCCTGGTCTGTGACATGGTGGGGCGCCTGGTGGTGCGGCCGGGCGAGTTGGACGCGGGAATCGTCGTCGCGCTCCTCGGCGCCCCGTTCTTCGCGGTTCTGGTGTGGCGCGGAAAGTTCAAGAACGCATGAACGGGACAGACGTGAAGCCGGACGGGGCAGACGTGAAGCCATCGGTGGCGCCGGGCGTTCGGCTCGGCCATGTGTCGTTCGTGTGGCGGCCCTGGATCGTCCTCGTCACGCTGCTGCTGGCGGCGGCGACCTTCGTGGTGTTCTGTCTGTCCATCGGTGTCGGGGACTTCCCCATCGGCCTGCCCCAGGTGATCGCCACGATCCTCGGCCGGGGCGAGCAGGTCGACGAGTTCGTGATCATGGACCTGCGTATGCCGCGGGCCCTGGCCGGGCTCGTCGTGGGGATCGCGCTGGGGATCTCGGGGGCGATCACGCAGTCCATCGCGCGCAACCCGCTGGCCAGCCCGGACATTCTGGGGATCACCACGGGCGCCGGCGCGGTCGCGGTGTTCCTGGTGACCGTGTCGGGCGGGACCGCCGCGGCGATCGTCAGCTCAGTGGGCCTGTCCGCGGCGGCGCTCGCGGGCGGTCTCGGTACGGGTCTGCTCGTGTATTTCCTGGCGTGGCGACGCGGGATCGACGGCTTCCGGCTCATCCTCATCGGTATCTCGGTGAGCGCCGTGATGCAGGCGATCACGACCTGGCTGCTAGTCAAGGCCGACATCAGGGACGTGGCCCGGGCCCAGGTGTGGTTGGTCGGCTCGCTGGACAACCGGTCGTGGGACGAGGTCCGGGTGGCGCTCTGGGGCACGGTCGCGCTCATGGTCGTCGTGGCGGCGGTCGCGTTCCAGTTCAAGCCGATGCACCTCGGCGACGAGGTCGCCGCGGGCCTGGGTGTCCGGTACTCGACGGTGCGGGCGATCCTGCTGCTGTGTGCGGTCCTGCTGGCCGGTGTGGCGGTGAGCGCGGCGGGCCCGGTCCCGTTCGTCGCGCTGGTGGCGCCTCAGGTCGCGATGCGTCTGGCGCGGTGCCCGACACCGCCGATGGTGGCCTCCGGGCTGGTGGGGGCGCTGCTGCTGATCGGCGCGGACCTGGTCGCGCGCACGGCGCTGCCGGTCAGTCTGCCGGTCGGTGTGGTCACCGCCGTGATCGGCGGCCCCTTCCTCGTGTACCTGCTGGTGCGGGCCAACCTCCGATAACTGATACAAAGGTTAGGCGAACCTAAATAAAGGGGGGCTTGTGGCCGCTCAGTCCATCACCGAGGTCAAGTCCGGGGCCGGGTCCGGGGTTGACGACGCCTCGCGGCTGGCAGCCAGGGGTGTCACGGTCGGGTACGGCGGACGGACCGTCATCGACGACCTCGACGTGGCGATCCCGCCAGGAGTGATCACCACGATCATCGGCCCCAACGGCTGCGGGAAGTCGACCCTGTTGCGGACCCTGTCGCGGCTGCTCAAGCCGGCCAGGGGAACGGTCGTGCTGGACGGCGAGGACATCGCCGGGCTCAGGACCAGGGACGTGGCGAAGAAGCTCGGCCTGCTGCCGCAGGCCCCGGTCGCGCCGGAGGGGCTGACGGTGTCCGACCTGGTCGCCAGGGGCCGCCATCCGCACCAGAGTTGGCTGCGGCAGTGGTCGTCGGACGACGCCGCCGTCGTGGAGCGCGCGCTGGCCATGACCGGGGTGTCCGACCTGGCCGACCGCCCGGTCGACTCGCTGTCCGGCGGGCAGCGCCAGCGTGTCTGGATCTCGATGACGCTGGCTCAGGGCACCGATCTGCTGCTGCTGGACGAGCCGACCACGTATCTCGACCTGGCGCACGCCATCGACGTGCTCGACCTGGTGGACGACCTGCACGAGTCGGGGTGCGCCGTGGTCATGGTGCTGCACGACCTCAACCTGGCCACGCGCTACAGCGACAACCTCATTGTGATGAGGGAGGGTTCGATCCTGGCGCAGGGTCACCCGCGTGACGTGATCACCGCCGAGTTGCTGCAGGATGCGTTCGGACTGCGCGCCAAGGTGATCGACGACCCGGTGGGCGACCGGCCGCTCATCGTGCCGATCGGCCGCGCTCATGTGCAACTCGACCCAGCCACGTCAAAAATGAGCCAAAGTTAGGCTAGGCTAACCTCATCTCCGCAAGGTAAGGTTTGCCTGCCCTTATACAGGGGTGCAGCGGATGGCGCGAAAGTAAGGGATCTCGGATGTTCCTCCATCGAACGACGCTTATGAAGCCTTGGCGGCGGTTTGCGGCGATAGTGTCCGCCGCGACTCTCGGCGTCGGTCTCCTCGCGGGATGCGGTTCCGACTCGGCGGACAAGCAGAGCGAGAGCGACAACACCCAGGCCGCCTCGGCCGGCGCGTTCCCGGTCACCGTGGAGCACTTCTTCGGGTCCACCAAGATCACCGAGGCCCCGAAGCGCGTCGTCACCGTCGGCTACACGGACGACCAGACCGTCCTGGCCTTCGGCATCAAGCCGGTCGGCATGACCGACCAGTACCCGAACCCGGAGGGCCAGAGCCCCGACATCAACACCCAGTGGCCTTGGGTGAAGGACGCGTGGGGCGACACGAAGCCCGAGGTCATCATGAAGAACGGTGACTCCGGCCCCAACTTCGAGAAGATCGCGGCCCTGCGCCCCGACCTGATCATCGCGGTCTACTCCGAGGTCGACCAGGCCGCCTACGACAAGCTCTCCAAGATCGCTCCGACGGTGGGCCGCACCAAGGCCGAGAAGGAGCCCTTCAGCGCGCCGTGGCAGGACAACGCGCTGCAGATCGCCAAGGCCGTCGGCAAGGCCGAAGAGGGCCAGAAGATGGTGGAGGCCGTCCAGGCCCAGCTCGACGCGGCCAAGAAGGAGCACCCCGAGTTCGGGGACGAGACCGCCGTCGCGCTGTCCTGGTACGAGGGCAAGGTGTCGCCGTTCACCTCCACCGACGTACGCGGACGCCTGGTGACGGGCATCGGCTTCAAGTACCAGACCGAGATCGACAAGGTCGCGGACGGCAGCTTCTACACCCAGCTCTCCCCTGAGCGCATCGACCTGGTCGACGTCGACCGCATCTTCGTCATCAATGACAAGGCGGACACGGAGGCGCTGAAGAAGTTCAAGCTCTTCGGCAACCTGGACGCCGTGAAGAAGGGCAAGGTGTCGTACCTGCTGGACAGCGAGGGCCCGGCGGTCGGCGCGGCCATCTCCCAGGGCACCCTGCTGTCCATGCCGTACGCGATCGACGAGCTCGTCAAGTCGGCCGGCTAGGTGGTGAGCGCCACTGACACGCGCGTCGCCCCGGCGACCCTGCGCACGGCGACCGGACGCGAGGCCACCCGATGGGTCGCGGCGCACTGCCGCGAGGTGCCATGGCTGACGGTCGCCACCGTGGTCACCACGGTGGCCGGGGCGGCGCTCCAGGTGCTCCCGGTGCTTCTGCTCGGCAGGGTGGTCGACGGAGTGGTCGAGGGCGAGTCGCGGTCGGTCCTGGTCACGATCGGGGCCCTGATGGTGGCCGCCGCGCTTCTCGGCGCGGCGGCCACCGCGGTGTCGACCTACCTGATCGGGCGACTGGGCGCCGACCTGCTCGCGACGCTGCGGGAAGGCGCCGTACGGGCGGTGCTCGGGATGCCGAGCGCGCGGATCGAGCAGGTCGGCCGGGGAGACGTGCTCTCCCGGGTCGGTGACGATGTCGCCGTCATCTCCAAGGGCGTCCGCACGGCCATCCCCACGGTGTTCTCGGCGGGGGTACTGGTCGTCATCGCCACGGTCGGCATGTTCGGCCTCGACTGGCGGCTCGGCCTGGCGGGCGCCGGCGCGCTGCCCGCGTACGCACTGGCCCTGCGCTGGTATCTCCCCCGGTCCGCCCCGCTCTACCAGAAGCAGCGGGTGGCCCAGGCCGACCGTGCGCAGGCGCTGATCAGCGGCCTGAACGGGATCGACACGGTCCGGGCGTACCGCCTCGAGGACGCGTTCCGCGAGAAGGTCACCAGTGAGTCGTGGCGGGTGCGCGAACTCGGTATCGAGGTGTTCCGGTTCTTCGGCCGGTTCGTCGGCCGGGAGAACCGCGCCGAGTTCATCGGGCTGGTCCTGATCCTCGTGGTGGGATACGCCCTGCTGGAGACCGATGCCGCCACGCTGGGCGAGGTGTCGGCGGCCCCGCTGCTGTTCCACCGGCTGTTCACCCCGCTGGGCTCGATCATGTTCACCTTCGACGAGGCGCAGAAGTCGGGCGCGAGCCTGACCCGGCTGGTCGGGGTGCTGGGGGAGTCCTCGGAGGACCGTCTGGTGGGTGACGCGACCGTGGTGCCCGCGCATGTCGAGCCGTGCTCGGTGACGGTGGAGGGGGTGACGTTCCGTTATCCCGGTACCGAGGAGCCGGTCCTCCGGGACGTCAGCCTGACGATCCCGGCCGGTGGTTCGCTCGCACTGGTGGGGGCGACGGGTGCGGGCAAGACGACCCTGGCCGCGCTGATCGCGGGCATCGGGACCCCGGAGGCCGGGTCGGTGCGCGTCGGGTCGACCGACCTCGCCGGTCTGGACGAGGCCGGGGCGCGGGCCCTGGTGAGCATCCTGACGCAGGAGACCCATGTGTTCTCCGGTCCGCTCGCCGAGGACCTGCGGCTGGCCGCGCCGAAGGCGACCGACGTCGAGCTGATGGACGCGATGCGCACGGTCGGCGCCGACGGATGGGTCGACGCGCTGCCCGACGGGCTGGACACCATGGTCGGCGAGGGCGGTGAGCGCCTCGACGTCACGAAGGTGGCTCAGATCGCCCTGGCGCGGCTGGTGCTGGGCCGGGCACCGGTGGTGGTGCTCGACGAGTCGACCGCGGAGGCGGGCAGCGAGGGCGCCGCGGAGCTGGAGCGGGCCGTACTGGCCGCGTGCTCGGGCCGTACCACGCTGTTCGTGGCGCACCGGCTGACCCAGGCGATGGCGGCGGACCGGATCGCCGTGCTGGACGCGGGACGCGTCGTGGAGCAGGGGACCCACGAGGAACTGGTGGCTCTGGGCGGCCGGTACGCGCGCCTGTGGCGGGCCTGGCGAGAGGGCAGCCAGGGGTAGTTAGGTAAACCTAATTTAGGTTAGGCTAACTTTCATACTCTGGAAGGGACGCTGTGTCTTCGATGATGGAACCGAGCACTCGCCTCGTACTGCTTTCCCCGACGCGCCTGACCGACGTACGGCGGCGAACCGGCGACTACTCCGACAGGACCATCGCCGAAGCGTGCGCCATCGGGCTGTCGTACTGGGCGACGGGCCTGAGCCCCGACGGCATCGACCTCACCCCCGGCACCCTGTTCGCCGACGTCCTCGGGTGGGTCGACAACGGTGGGACCGCCCCCGGCGGTTGGGAGGTCGGCGCGGACGGCCGGAGCATCTCCGTACCGGAAGGCGTCGAGCCGGCCGAGGCACAGCTCGCGCTGGACGACCTGGCCGACTTCCCGGACCGGCCCCTCGGAACCATCGTCCCGTCCGGCGTGACGGAGAGGCTCGCCGCCCTTGCCGAGTGGAACGACACCGGGGCCGACCGGGTCCGCCCGACCATCGTGGAGATGTTCCGCGAGCAGGCGCGGACCCGGCCGGAGGCCGTCGCCATCGTCGACGAGCACCGGTCGCTGACCTACCGTGAGGCGGCCGAGCTCTCCAGCCAGTTGGCCCACCACCTGATCGAACGCGGGCTCACCGCCGAACAGGTCGTCGGCATCTCGCTGGGCCGCTCCGCCGAGATGGTGATCGGGCTGCTCGCCGTGCTCCAGGCCGGGTGCGCGTTCGTGCCGCTCGATCCGCAGTGGCCCGCCGCGCGCCGGGCCGTCGTCATCGACGACGCCCGGGTCGTGGTGCAGCTGGGCGCCTCGGGCGAGCACGACCCGGCCGAACCGGAGGCCGTGGCCGTCGACCTCGGCGACTGGCGGTACGGCTCCTACCCCACCGAGGGGACCGGCATCACCGTCCACGGCAACGCCCTCGCCTACGTGATCTTCACGTCCGGTTCGACCGGGCGGCCCAAGGGCGCGATGATCCGTCACGAGGCGATCAGCGAGCGCCTGCTGTGGCAGGTGGGCGAGATCCTGGGCTTCGGCCACGACGACGCGTCACTGTTCAAGGCGCCGCTGTCCTTCGACATCTCCATCAACGAGATCTTCCTGCCGCTGGTGTCCGGCGGCAGGCTGGTGGTCCTGCGGCCCGGCGGCGAACGCGACCCGCACCACCTGCTGAGCGTGATCGCCGAACAGCGCGTCACCTTCACCTACCTCGTGTCGTCCATGCTGGACGTGCTCCTGGAGATCGCGGGCGACTCCGACCGCCTCGACAGCCTGCGCCACGTGTGGTGCGGCGGCGAGGTGCTGACCCCGGAGCTCTACGAGCGGTTCCGCACGAAGCTCGACATCCCCATGTACCACGGCTACGGCCCGGCCGAGACGACCATCGGCGTCTCGCACGTCATCTACCGGGGCCAGGCGGAACGCCTGTCGACGTCGATCGGCAAGGCCAACCCCAACACCCAGCTGTACGTCCTGGACGACGAGCTGCGCCCGGTGCCGGTCGGGGTCGGCGGCGAACTGTACGTGGGCGGGTTCCTCCTGGGCCGCGGGTACGTGGGCGCGCCCGGCCTGACGGCGTCCCGGTTCGTCGCGAACCCCTTCGCCGACGACGGGTCCCGGCTGTACCGGACCGGTGACCTCGCGCGGTTCGCCCCGGACGGGTCGCTGGACTTCCTCGGCCGGGCCGACAACCAGATCAAGATCCGCGGTATGCGGCTGGAGATCGAGGACGTCGAGGTCGGCCTCGCGGAGCACCCTCGGGTACGGCACACCTGCGTCGTCGCGAAGAAGAACACGGCGGGCGGCACCTACCTGGTCGGGTACGTGATCCCGGCCGCCGGGAGCGAGGACCTGCGGGCGGACCAGGTCAAGGAGTGGGCCACCGCGCACATGGTGGAGTACATGGTGCCCGCCCACATCGTCGTGATGACCCAGTTCCCGCTCACCGCGAACGGCAAGCTCGACCGGAACGCGCTGCCGGAGCCCACCATCGCGACGGGCTCGCTCATACAGCCCACCACCGAGAACGAGCGCGCCGTGTGCGCGGCGGTCGCGGCGGTGCTGCGGCTCGAAGAGGTCGGTGTCGACCAGGACTTCTTCCAGCTCGGCGGAGACAGCATCCTGGCGATCTCGCTGCTGAGCGCGCTGCGTGACGCGGGGCTCTACGTCACGGCACGGCAGATCTTCAGCAACAGCACCGTGGGCGCGCTGGCGGCGGTGGCGAGCCGTGAGGACGTCTCCACCGTGGACCACGGCGACGTCGCGACCGGTTCCGTCGTGGGATCGCCCATCGTGCAGTGGCTCGGCGAGACCACCGACGCGATCGACGGCTTCGTCCAGTCGGTCGTACTGAACACCCCGGCGGACCTGGCCGCCGACGCCCTCGACGCGATCCTCGCCGCCGTGGTCGAGCGGCACGACATGCTCCGCGCCAGGCTGGTGCGCGGCGACCGCTGGAGCTTCGACATCCCGGAGACGGACCGGGCCGCAGACCGGGCCGCAGACCGGGCCGCGGGCCGGTCCGTCGCGTCGTGGCAGGAGAGCGACCGGCCGCTCGACGAGTGCGTCGCGCTCGCCACCGAGGGGCTGGACCCGGCGGGCGGCGTGATGCTGCGTGCCGTCTGGCGCCGCGAGGCACGGCAGCTGGTCCTGGTCGCCCACCACGTGGTGATCGACGGCGTGTCCTGGCGGGTCCTGATGGAGGACCTGGCCACCGCCTGGCGGCAGTTCGCCTCGGGTACGCCGGTCGAGCTGCCCCCGGTGGGCACGTCGTTCCGGCGCTGGACGCAGCTGCTGGAGCGCGCCGCCTTCGACGCGGACAGCTCCTACTACTGGCGCCCCCTGCCGGGAGAGGACCAACTGCTGGGCAGGCGCGCCCTGTCCGCGGCCGACACCGTCGCACAGGAGCGACTGCGGATCGTCTCGGTCGGCCCCGAGATCACGGCCGCGCTGCTGGGCGAGATCCCCGCGAAGTTCCACGCGGGCGTCAACGACGTACTGCTGACCGGGCTCGCCGTCGCCCTTGCCCGGTGGCGCCGCGACCTCGGACAGGACCAGACGTTCGCGCACATCGAACTCGAGGGCCACGGCCGCGAAGGACAGTTCGTGGCGGGCTCCGCCGGCTTCGAGCCGGAGCTGTCGCGGACCGTGGGCTGGTTCACCACCCTGTTCCCGGTGACCGTGGACCCCGGCGCCGCGTCCGACCCCACCGCGCCCGAGTACCTGGCCGCCGCGCTCAAGGCGGTCAAGGAGGACCTCGCGCAGGTGCCGGACAACGGCGTCTCCTACGGTGCCCTGCGCTACCTGGCCCAGACCGAGTTCGACGCGCCCGCACCGCAGGTGCTGTTCAACTACCTGGGCCGCTTCGACGCGGGCTCGTCCGGTGACTGGCAACTCGCGGGCACCACCGGCCAGTTGGGCGAGAAGCGCGACCCGAGGATGCGCCTGCCGCGCGCTCTGGAGTTCAACGCGATCGCCGAACCCGCCGCGACCGGCGAGTACGAACTGGTCACCACCGTCTCCTGGCCCGACGGGATGTTCACCGACGAGGACATCACGGCCATCGGCGACTACTTCCGGGTGGCTCTGGCCGGACTGGCCGCACTCGACGAGGGCGGCCACTCTCCCAGCGACTTCGGCCTGGTGCCGCTGACGCAGGCCGATGTCGACGTCCTGGACGGCCCGGCGCTGCGGGACATCCTGCCGCTGACCCCGTTGCAGGAGGGCCTGTACTTCCACTCCGTCTTCGACGACGACTCGGCGGGCGCCTACGTCGAGCAGCAGCTGTTGACGCTGGACGGCGAGGTGGACCCCGACCGGCTCGCGGCGGCGGCCACCCGGCTGCTCACGCTCTACCCGAACCTGGCCGCGCGGTTCACGGCCCTCGCCGACGGCCGTGTGGTCTCCGTACTGGAGAGCGGTGTCGAGGCGCCCTTCACCACGCTGGACCGCCCCGGCGTCACCGACGACGAGATACGCGACCTGGCCGAGCGGGACCGCCGCGCCGGGTTCGACCTGGCCACCGGCCCGCTGATGCGGTACACCCTCATCCGCCGGGGCATCGGCCGGAACGTCCTGGTGCAGACCGTGCACCACATCATCGCCGACGGCTGGTCGGTGCCGCCGATGCTCCGCGCGCTGCTGGCCGAGTACCACGCGCCGGGGACCGTGTACCCGCTCGGCGGCTTCTCCGACTACGTGAGCTGGCTCGCCGGACGCGACGACGACGAGAGCGACCGGGTGTGGCGCGATGAACTCGCCGAGCTGCCCGGCGCCTCGCTGGTCGCCGAGGGGCACACCCCGTCCGACCGGTTCGCCGACACCGCCGTGGAGCCGGAGGGCGACATCGACGCGGCCGTCCGCTCGGCCGGCGTGCCGCTGAGCGTGGCGGTGCACAGTGCCTGGGCGGTGACGCTGGGCTCCCTCCTGCACGGCAGGGACGTCGTGTTCGGTTCCACGGTGTCCGGGCGCGACGCGGAGGTGCCCGGTATCGAGGACATGGTGGGTCTGTTCATCAACACGATCCCCGTACGCGCCCGGTGGGCCGGTACCACCACGGCGCGGGACCTGCTCGCCTCGGTGCGGGAACACCAGAGCGCGGTGCTGCCGCACCAGCATGTCTCGCTCGCGCGGATCGGCCGCCAGGCCGGCGCCGGCTCCCTGTTCGACACCCTCGTGGTGTTCGACGTCGCGACCGATGTCGACGGTCTGCGGCGGCCCGGCGACACGCTGGTCATCACCGACATCGTCAACGAGGGCGCCCCGCACTACCCGTTGACGCTGGTGGTGGAGCGCGCGCTCGACGGCCGTCCGCGCTTCAACCTGATCTACGACGGTGAGCTGCTGAGGGAGGCGAGCGCCCAGGAGATCCTGCGCACGTTCACCTCGACCCTCACCGGCCTGCTCACCCGGCCGGACGCCCTGGTCGACGACCTGGCACACGAGGACACCGGCGGCGACCGGCGTCCCGCGCTTCGTGGGGGTCCGGGGGGCCGCCCCCCGGTAACACGCAGCACCCCGACCACCCTGGGCGGACTGTTCGACGCCGCCGCACACCGCGACCCGGCCGCCACCGCCGTCACCCAGTGCGGTCTCGACGGCGGTACCCGGTCACTGACGTACGGCGAACTGGCGGACGCGAAGAACCAGTCGGCCTCGGCCCTGCGCGCGGCCGGTGTCGGCCCGGGCCGGCGGGTCGCCGTCGCCGTCCCGCGCTCCCTCGAACAGGTCGTCGCCCTGGTCGCGATCGTCAGCGCGGGCGGCGCGTACGTACCGCTGGACCTGGCGTACCCGGACGAACGGCTGGAGTACATACTCGCCGACGCCGCACCGCAGGTCGTCCTCGTCGAGCGTGAGCAGCGGGACCGCTTCACGCGGCTGCTGGCCCGGGCGGGGGTGTCGGCCCGCGTGCTGGTGCAGGGAGACGAGCTGCCGCAGGGCGAAGGACCGTCGCAGGCCACCACCGAGCCTGTTCGTGCGGCCGGTTGGCATGACCCCGCGTACGTGATCTACACATCCGGATCGACCGGCAGGCCCAAGGGTGTCGTCGTCCCGCACTCCAGCGTGGTGTCGCTGCTCGCCAACACCCAGCCCGACATGGACTTCGGCCCGAACGACGTGTGGGTCCAGTTCCACTCCTTCTCCTTCGACTTCGCGGTCTGGGAGCTGTGGGGCGCGCTGGCGTACGGCGGTGAGCTGCTGGTGCCGGAGTACGGGCTGACCCGCTCCCCGGTCGACTTCCACCGACTGGTCCGCGAGCGCGGGGTGACGGTGCTCAACCAGACCCCGTCGGCGTTCTACCAGTTCATCGAGGCCGACCGGCATGCCCGCGAGCCGCTGCCCGCACTGCGCCGGATCATCTTCGGAGGCGAGGCGCTGGATCTCGGGCGGCTGCGCGGCTGGGTCGAGCGGCACGGCACCGGTTCGCCCGAGCTGGTCAACATGTACGGCATCACCGAGACCACCGTCCACGTCACCCACCGGGTGCTGACCGACGAGGACTTCCGTCCCGGCGACGACGTCAGCCCGATCGGCGGTCCGATCCCCGGCCTGGTCACCTATCTGCTCGACGACCGGCTCCGGCCGGTGCCGCCGGGCCGGGTGGGCGCCATCTACGTCGCCGGCGACCAGGTGTCGCTCGGCTATCTGGGCAGGCCGGGGCTCACCGCGGGCCGGTTCGTGGCGAACCCGTTCACGGGCGACGGCTCCCGCATGTACCACACGGGCGACCTCGCCATCCGCACCCTCGACGGCGAGCTGGAGTTCACCGGCCGCGCCGACGACCAGGTCCAGCTCAAGGGCTTCCGGATCGAGCTCGGTGAGGTGGAGTCCGCGGTCAGGGAACTCGACGGCGTGGTCGACGTGGCCGTCACCGTGGCGGACAGCGGCGACCACCTGGTCGCGCACGTCGTGGGCCGGGTGCCCGGTGACTTCGTCGAGTCGCTGTCCACGAAGCTGCCCGTGCACATGGTGCCGGGCCGCGTGCTGCCGGTCGACGCGCTGCCGTTGACGGTCAACGGCAAGCTGGACCGCAAGGCCCTGATCCAGCGGGCCGCGCAGGACGACACCCCGGTGGCCGGCTCCTCGGGCACCGGTGACTCCGCGCTCACCGCCCTGGTCGGCATCTTCGCCGAGACGCTGCCCGGCTCCGCCGTGGACGCCGACACCGACTTCTTCCGGGCCGGCGGCGACAGCATCGTCGCCATCACCGTGATCAACCGGGCCAGGGCGCTCGGCCTGCCGATCGCGCCACGGGACGTGTTCCTGTACAGGACCCCCAGCGCGCTCGCCGAGCACCTGGGAACGCGCGCACCGCGGACCGCGGCGCCATCCGCGCCCGCCCGCCGCGAGGACGGCCCGCTGACGCCGACGCCGATCATCCTGCGCCAGCGCGAACTGGGCGGATCCCTCGCCCGGTTCGCCCAGGCCAGGACGCTGGTGGCCCCCGAGGGCACCGGATTCGCCGACGCCGAGCGCGCCGCGAACGCCGTGGTGGCCGCGCACCCGGCCCTCCGGCTGCGGCTGCGCGTCGAGCACGGGGTGTGGGCACCGCGCACCGAGCCCGCCCGCGAGATCACCGTCGTACGGCCGGACACGACCGACGCGACGACCGCGGCGAACGAGGCCGCCGGACGGCTCGACCCCGAGTCCGGGGACGTCATCGCGTTCTCGTGGCTGGAGGCGAGCCGGACCCTGGTGGTCACCGTGCACCACCTCGCCGTCGACTCGGTGTCCTGGCTGGTCCTGCTGGACGACCTGGCCACCGCCCTGCGCGGGGAGAGCCTGGCGGCGCCGACCACGTCGTACGCCGAGTACGCCGAAGCGCTGACCCTCCGGTCCGCTCAGGTGATCGACAGCCTCGGGCACTGGGTCACGACACTTGAGGCGCCCGAACTCCTCCCGGAAGCCGGGGAGTTGCGCGAGACGACCATCGTGCTCGCGCCCGAGGTGAGCGACCGCGTGACGCGTACCGCTCCCGCCGCACTCGGTCTCGGTCTCACCGAGTTGCTGTGCGGCGCGCTGCGCACCGCGCTGACCCGTATCCAGCCCTCGCCCACCGATCTCGCGATCGAGCTGGAGCGGCACGGCCGGGTCCCGGTCCTCGAACACCACGACTACACCCGTACGGTCGGCTGGTTCACCGCCATCGCGCCCGTACGGCTCACGGCGCACACCGACCCCGTCGCCGCGGCGCGTGAGATCGCCGAACGCCAGCCGGACGAGCGCGCACACGTCGCGTACGGGCAGCTCAGATACCTCAACCCGCAGACGGCCCCGCTGCTGACCGCCCGCCCGCAGGTGCTCTTCAACTACCTGGGCCGGGGCAGCGAGTCGCAGGCGGTGCACCTCACCGGCGGCGACCAGGGCAGCCCGTACGCCGTCGAGGTCAACGCGTGGATCGACGAGGCCACCGGAAGCCTGCACACGGCCTTCACCCTCGCCGAGGGCATCCCCGACGAGATCACCGAGCACTGGCGCGGCGCACTGGAACGGATCGCGGACGCCTCCACGACGGCCGAGCGCACGGCACCGGTCACGCCGCTCCAGAGGGGCCTGTTCTTCCAGGCCGAGATGGCGGGCTCGGCCGGACACTACGTCGCACAGAACTGGTTCACGTTCGACCGGCGCCTGGACACCGACGCGCTGGCCGAGGCGATGGCGTACGTGATCGCGCGGCACCCGGTCGTGGGCGCGGGCTTCACCACCGACGACGACGGAAACCCGGTCCAGGTCCTCAAGGCGGGCCGGCGGGTCGATGTCCGCACCGTCCGGCTGTCGACGGAGGCGGAGGTCGACGACCTGCGCGCCCGGGACCGCGACACCGGCTTCGACCCGGGGGAGCCGCCGCTGATCCGGATGACCGTGGTGCGTCTGCCCGACGACCGCGACGGCCTGCTGCTGAGCTACCACCTGCTGCTGTGGGACGGCTGGTCCCGCGAGATCATGCTGCGGGACCTGTTCGACGCCTACCGGGCCGCCGTCGCGGGCGAGCCGCTCGACGCGGTCCCGGCCACGCCGAGCTTCGAGGACTACGCCCGGGCGCTCGACGCCAAGGACTCCGCCGTATCCGAGCGGTTCTGGGCGGAGCACCTGGCCGGCCTCCCCGGGCCGACACTGCTCGCCGGACCGGCGCCGTCCTTTTCCGACGACCTGCCGCGCGCGCTCGTGCACACGCTGTCCGCCGAACAGTCGGACCTGCTGCGGGACGCGGCCAGGACGCACGGCGTCACGCTGAACTCGGTGCTGACCGGCGCGTTCGGCCTCCTCCTCGGCGCCCACACGGGCCGCAGTGACGCCGTGTTCGGCGTGACCGTCTCGGGCCGGGAGGGCGAGGGGCTGTCCGACATCGTCGGCGTGCTGCTCAACACCGTGCCCATGTGGACACGGGCCCGGCCGGACGACACGGTCCGCGACTACCTGTCGGCCGTGCAGGCGGCCAGGGTCGAGGCGATGGAGCACGAGCACCTGGGGCTGGGCGAGATCCAGCGGGCCAGCGGGCACGACACCCTGTTCGACAACCTGTTCGTGCTCCAGAACTTCCTGGACATGGACGCGTTCGCCGAGATGAACGCCCGGCACGGCATCACCTCGGTGAAGGCCGACGACTCCACCCACTATCCGTTCACCTGGGTCGTCACGCCCGGCGACCGGCTCACGGTCAAGCTGGAGCACCGCGACGGCGACACCGAGGGCGCCCGTCGTCTCCTCGACGACTACCTGCGGGTGCTGGAGGACCTGGCCCGGTCGACCGGGCCGGTGGGCGCGCTGCGGGGCCTGGGGCAGGAGCCCGAGCCCGCCGAACGCACGGACGTCGGCACGGACACCGTCGTCGACCGGTTCGACCGGGCGGCCGACCGCGACCCGCAGCGGGTGGCGCTCGTCGCCCACGGCGCGACCATGACCTTCGCGGAGCTCCGGGACCGCAGCCGCGCGGTGGCCGGTGTGCTCGCCGGGCGGGGTATCGGCCCCGAGACGACCGTGGGTCTCGCGATCCCGCGCTCCCTCGACTCGATCGTGGCGCTGTTCGCCGTACTGCGCGCCGGCGCCGCGTACGTGCCGTTGGAGCTGGACCACCCGGACGAGCGGATCGCCGCGATCGTCGCGGACGCCCGCCCGCAGGTGATCCTCACCGTGAGCGCCGTGTCGCCGCGGCTGACCGGCGATCTGTACGACCCGATCGACCTGATCGAGCTGGACCGCCCGCTGCCCGAGGCCGAACCGTTCGTCACGTTCTCGCCGGACGAGCCCGACCGCCTGCGGCACCCGGCCTACACGATCTACACCTCCGGGTCGACCGGGAAGCCGAAGGGCGTGGTGACCGAGTACGCAGGGCTCACCAACATGCTGATCAACCATCAGCGCCGGATCTTCGAGCCGGTCCTTGCGGAGCACGGCCACCGGGTCTTCCGGATCGCCCACACCGTGTCGTTCGCGTTCGACATGTCGTGGGAGGAGCTGCTGTGGCTCGCCGACGGGCATGAAGTGCACGTCTGCGACGAGGAGTTGCGCCGTGACGCGCCCCGTCTGGTCGAGTACTGCCTCGACCACGGGATCGACGTCATCAACGTGACCCCGACCTACGCGCAGCAACTGGTGGCCGAGGGCCTGCTCGACAACCCGGAACGGCGGCCGGCGCTGGTGCTCCTTGGCGGCGAGGCCGTCACCCCGACGCTGTGGCAGCGGCTCGCGGAGACCGAGGGGACGGTCGGCTACAACCTGTACGGACCCACCGAGTACACCATCAACACCCTCGGCGTCGGCACCTTCGAGTGCCAGGACCCGGTGGTGGGCGTCGCGATCGACAACACCGACGTGTACGTCCTGGACCCGTGGCTGCGGCCGCTGCCGGACGGGGTCCCCGGTGAGCTGTACGTGTCGGGCATCGGCATCGCGCGCGGCTATCTCGGGCAGCCCGCCCAGACCGCTCACCGCTTCGTCGCCTGCCCGTTCGGCGAACCCGGCGAGCGCATGTACCGCACCGGGGACCTGGTGGTGCGGCGGCCCGACGGCAACCTGATGTACCTGGGCCGCACCGACCAGCAGGTCAAGATACGGGGCCACCGGGTCGAACTCGGCGAGGTCGAGGCCGCGTTCGCGGCGCACCCGGCGGTGCGGTTCGCCGCCGCGGTCGCCCAGCCCGACCCGCAGGTCGACGGCGCGTACCGGCTTGCCGCCTATCTCGTGCTGGACGGCGCGGACCTGGCGGCGGTCGCCGCCGAAGTAGGCGCCGGGCTGCCGGACTTCCTGCGCCCGACGCACTACGCCCAGGTCGACAGCATCCCGCTGACGGTGAACGGGAAGGCCGACACCAAGGCGCTGCCGGAGGCCAAGCCGCTGGGCGCGCTGACCACGGCGGGGGAGCGGGGACCCGAGACCGAGACCGAGACCGTGGTGTGCGAGTTCTTCGCCGAGGCACTGGACCTGGACGACGACGAGGTGAGCGCGGTGAGCGACTTCGTGTCCCTCGGGGGACACTCCATGCTGGCGGTGCGGCTGATCGGGCTGCTCCGCCGGGAGTACGGTCCTGTGATCACGATTCGTGAACTGCTCACCCTGCGAACCCCGGAAGCGATTGCCCGCCACCTCGATGACAACTCCTGACAGGCGATGACAACTCCTGACACGAAGCGGCCCCGCCCGGGGTCCGACATCCTGCGGACCGCACTGCGCCGCAACACCGGCGCCATGGCCTGGGGCACCGTCCTCATGGGCATGTACCAGGCGGGCGAGACCGCGTTCCCCATCGCGCTCGGCATGATCGTCGAGCACACGATGCGGGACCGGAGCCTCGGCTCGCTCGCCCTCTCGATCGCCGCGCTCGCCGTGATCATCACGACCGTGTCGCTGTCGTGGCGGTTCGGGATGCGCATCCTGCAGAAGGCCAACACGACCGAGGCACACCGCTGGAGGGTGAAGGTCGCGGCCTGCGGCCTCCAGCCGGTGGCCAGGGACGTCGACCTCAAGTCCGGCGAGGTGCTGACCATCGCCACCGAGGACGCCGACCAGACCGCCGACATCATCGAGGTGGTGCCGCTGCTGATCAGCTCGCTGGTCGCGGTGCTGGTCGCGGCGGTCGCGCTGGGCCTGGCCGACATCCGGCTCGGCCTGCTGGTGATCGTGGGCACCGTCGCGATCCTGTCGATCCTGAGCGTGATGTCCAAGCGGATCGGTGCCAGTACCCAGGAACAGCAGGCCCGGGTGGCGCGGGCGGGCGCGAAGGTCGCCGACCTGATCATCGGCCTGCGTCCGCTGCACGGCTTCGGCGGCAACCACGCGGCGTTCGGCTCCTACCGGAAGGTCAGCACGGAGGCGAAGCGCCAGGCGATCACCGTCGCCAAGGTGAACGGGGCGTACGCGGGCATCGCACTGGCCCTCAACGCGGTCCTCGCCGCCGCCGTGACCCTGACGGCGGGCTGGCTGGCGTTCGACGGCCAGGTCACCATCGGGGAGCTCGTCATGGCCGTCGGCCTGGCGCAGTTCATCATGGAACCGCTCCGCCTGTTCTCGGAGATGCCGAAGTACGTGATGATCGCGCGCGCGTCGGCCGCACGGATGGCGCTGGTGCTGTCCGCGCCGCCGGTGACGACCCCGGGACCGGAGCGCCCGGCCGCGGGCGGCGACCTGGAGATCGACTGCGTCCGGTACGGGGCGCTGCGCAAGCTGAAACTCCGGGTGGGCGCCGGCGAGTTCGTGGCGATCGCCGTCTACCAGCCGCGCGCGGCGGCCGACCTCGCGGCGGTCCTGGCCGTGAACGTCCCGCCCGACGCGTACGAGGGGGTGGTGCGGGTCAGCGGGCAGGCACTCGCGGACCTGTCGGTCGAGGCGGTCCGCGAGCACATGCTGGTGAACCCGTACGACGGGGAGATCTTCGCGGGCAGCCTCCGTACGAACATCGACCCGTCGGGCACCAGCCGGACGGTCCCCGAGGCCGTCGAGGCGTCCATGCTGACCGATGTCGTGGCGCTCCACCGCGAGGGACTCGACTACGGCGTCCGCGACCGCGGCGCGAACCTCTCCGGAGGGCAGCGCCAACGGCTGTCCCTGGCCCGCGCCCTGGCCGCCGACACCGACGTCCTCGTCCTGCACGACCCGACCACAGCCGTCGACGCGGTCACGGAACAGCTCATCGCGCGCAACATCGCGAAGCTGCGCCGGGGCCGTACGACCGTCGTGATCACCAGCAGCCCGGCGCTCCTGGACGCCGCCGACCGTGTGCTCGTCCTGGACGACGGCGCCATCACGGCCGAGGACACCCACCGGAACCTGCTCGCCACGGACGAGGACTACTGCCTGGCGGTGGCCCGGTGACCTGCTGAGCGGCCTGGAGCGAGAGGGGGAGCCCGATCCGGGCTCCCCCTCTCTCGTTCGGAGTTCTCAGGCGAGAGCCCAGGCGACATCCCTCAGCAGGGCGTGCCGCCAGCCCGCCCGGTCGTGGCCGGATGCCGACCGCGAGACCCGTACGGTCGCGCCGGCCTGCCGGGCCAGGGACTCGGTCAGTTCGCAGTGGGGCAGCATTTGCTTCTCGTGTTCCCCCACGTCGAACGCGATCCGCAGACCGGACAGGTCCGGGCGCTCCCGCAGGCGCGCGGCCATGGTGCCGCCGACCGGGCCGCCCAAGGGGTCGGGCCGGCCCGTGGCGTCGGGCGTCCACCAGAACGACCCCGACTGGCAGGCGACGCGCGACACCAGGTCCGGGAACTCCAACGCCGCGTACAGCGCGCTCAGCCCGCCGAGACTCTGCCCGGCGACCACCAGCCGGTCCCGGTCGGCGGGGACGCCCGTCTGCGCCACCAGCGGCAGCAGTTCGTCCCGGACCGCCTCCCACAGCTCGGGCCCGCACGCGAACTCGGCCTCCCTGTCCTTGGCCGGAAGGAAGACGAGGGTGACGGGGGGCAGCTCGCCACCTGCGACGGCCGAGTCGAACGCGGCCATGGCCGGGTGCAGATACAGCCAGTCGTCCCCGTCGAGCAGCAGGACCACCGGCCCGCCGCCGCCCGCCGGATGGACTCGTACGGTACGGCGCCCGCCGAGCCGTTCACTGGCCCAGCGGATCCGGGTGCGGGGGAGGGGCAGGACGTCCGCGGCGCCGACGACGGGCCAGTGCGGCTGGGCCGGGGCGTCGGGGGTCGCGGCGATGGACCGGTCACCGCCGGCGCCCACCGGGTTGAACGGGTCGGCGAACGCCTCGTCGCCCGCGAGGAACTGGTAGGTCACCCGCAGCCGCGCGGGCACGCGCACCCTGGCGTACCAGCAGTCCGTGTCGCCCCAGCGGCGCAGCGGCACCGGCTCCGACCAGCTCTCGAAGTCGATGGTCGCCGGAGAGCCACGCCACAGGAACAGGGTCGTCCAGCCGCCGTCGTCGGCGGGGACCGACGCGGGTGCCCCCGCCGCCGCCCAGAACTCGTCGGTGCCGGGCTTGCCGGGCAGTCCGAACGCGACGAAGTCGTTCTCCGTGTCGAGGAAGGCGTTCTCCACGTCGGAGGTCTCCTTGATGAGGGGGAAGGGGAGAGGCTAAGCTCAGCTTTAATTAGGCGAGCCTAACCTAATCGTGACGTTCCCTTCCATCCCCGCTCGGAGGCACCGCACCATGAGCACCAACCCTTTCGACGATGCCGAAGGCCGTTTCCTGGTCCTGGTGAACGACGAGGGCCAGCACTCGCTCTGGCCGTCCTTCGCCGAGGTGCCCGGGGGGTGGACGACCGTCTTCGAGGAGAACACCCGAGAGGCGTGCCTGGAGTACGTCGAGACCCACTGGACGGATCTGCGCCCCCGGTCCCTCGCGGCGTCCACGGACGTCTGACGAGACATCGCCGATGCTCTGCACCAGACTGACGAACGCCCGCTTCCTCACCATGGACCCGGACCATCCCGTCGCCCATGACCTGGGCGTCTGGCGGGGCCGGATCGTCGGCCTGGACGAGGCCGTGACCTCCCTGCCCGCACGCGAGGTGATCGACCTCCAGGGCGCCACCGTGCTGCCCGGGTTCATCGACGCCCATGTGCACCTGGCCTGGACCGGGTTCAAGGAGAACACCCCCAGCATCGCGGGCCGCACACGGATCGACGACGTGCTCGCCGTCGTGGAGCAAGCCGTCGTCCGCAAGGGCTCGCCCGGCACCTGGGTGAGCATCGCCGGCTACGACCAGCGGGCCCTGGGCCGTCATCTGACCGCCGCCGAACTGGACCGGGTCAGCCACGGGCACAAGCTGTTCGTGATGCACGACTCCGGGCACGGCTGCGTCGTCAACTCCGCCGTGCTCGACCTGCTCCCCGCCGGCATCCCGCACGACAACGGCTTCCTCGCCGAGGGGGCCATGGGCGCCGCCCGCGCGCTGCGGCTTCCGCACTCCCAGGAGGAGTTGGCCGAGGTCATCGGGCGCGCCGCCCGGACCTGCCTGTCCGAGGGCGTCACCGCCTGTGCGGAGGCGGGCATCGGCGGCACCCTCTTCGGCCACAGCCCCGTCGAGCTGGGTGCCTACCAACTCGCCCGCGAGAAGGGTCTGCTGCCGCTGCGTACGCAGCTCATGGTGTCCGCGGACCGGCTGCGCCAGGTCGCCGCGCACGAGGCCGACGGCATTCCCCGGGCCCTCGATCTCGGGCTGCGCACCGGGTTCGGCGACGACTGGCTCTCCGTGGGCGCGCTGAAGATCTACACGGACGGCGGCATGATGGCCCGCACCGCCGCGCTCAGCGGTCCCTACGAGGGGCTGGACCACGCGGGCCAGTTGCAGGACGACCCGGAGGTGCTCGCCGACACGATCGTGGACGGCCACCTCGCCGGATGGCAGCTCGCCGTCCACGCGATCGGCGACCGCGCGGCCGATGTCGCCCTGGACGCCCTGGAGCGGGCCCAGCGCCTCCGGCCGCGCCCCGGGGCCCGGCACCGTATCGAGCACGCCGGACTGATCCGCCCCGACCAGCTCCCGCGCCTCGGGCGGCTCGGTGTCAGCGCGGTCGTCCAGCCCAACTTCCTGCGCTACTTCGGCGACGACTACGCGGCGATCATGGGCGAGGAGCGGGCCCCGTGGCTCTACCGCGGCAAGGCGTTCCTGGACCACGGCATCACGCTGGTCGGCAGCTCCGACCGCCCCGTCACGGACGGGTCCCCGCTGCGGGCCGTTCAGTTCATGGTCGAGCGCGCCTCCGGGTCCGGCCGGGTGATCGGCCCGGACGAGGGCATCACCGTCGACGAGGCCCTGCGTGCCTACACCGTCGCGGGCGCGTTCGCCTGCCACTGGGGGGACCGCCTGGGGAGCCTCACGCCGGGCAAGCTCGCCGACCTGGTCGTGCTCGGCGACGACCCACGGCGCGTCGACACGTCGCGCATCGGGGACATCGAGGTGGTGGCGACGTACGTCGACGGCCGCGAGACCGGGAAGTCGGCGTCGTGAACAGGGAGATGGTGGTTGTGGAGAGCCGTACGGACCTCTGGGCGGACGACGTGATCCCGTATCGCTGGGTCCTCTGGAACACGGCCGGGGAGACCTTGCTCTTCGACCGGGAGACCAACTGCCCCGCGGACATCGGCGACGAGACGGCCCTGCCCGAGGTTCTGCGCAGGATGCGCGAGGCGGGCGTACCCGAGACCGACGACTATCCGGGCCGCCCCTGCGCGTAGGCGCGACCTCCGTGATCGGTGATAGGTGATCGGCCGCTGGACTTGGGGATTAGGCAAGGCTAGCCTTACTTCATTGTCTCGTTGGGGTGACACGGCGACGAGCCGTTCTCCGACCGTGGAACCGAGGAAGGAAAGCCTTGATCACGGCTACGCCGCGCCCTGCCCCGCTGCCGCACGCGCTACTCGTACCGACGTCCTCCGTGCGTACGGCCCGTCAGGAGGACGCCGCCGCGCTCGCGGAGCTGTCCCGGCCCTTCGTGCGCTCGGGCGCGCTGCGGGAGCGGCCCGTCTCGCTCTACGCCGCCCGCGCGGCCGACTTCCTCGTGGCGGAGGCCCCCGACGGCACCCTCGACGGCTGTGTGGGCCTGCGTGTGCACCCGGCCGGGCCGGGGGAGGGCGGCGGACCCGCGGGCGTTGTGTACAACTTCTGTGTGGCCGGGCACCGGCAGGGAAGCGGCAGGGGAGCCACGCTCCTGCGCGCCGTGCTGGCCAGGGCGAGCGCCCCGTCGCTCGGCGCCCTGTTCACGGCGACGACCGGCGGTGGCGGCCTGTTCCTCCAGTACGGGTTCGCGCCCACGACCGCGCGTCTGGCGCCTCGGGCCTGGGCGGAGTCCCTGGACCCCCGGCGCAACGCGCGGATCCTCGCGAGGGGCATATGACCGCCGGGCCGCGTGTGCCCCCCGGTGCCGGACAGCGGTAGACCCGAGGCCCCTGAGCCCCTGAGCCCCTGAGCCCCTGACCGCCGGGCCGTCCGCGGCGGCCAGGCGATGCTTCTGCCGTGGTCCCGGCGTGGTCCTGGCGTTGGCCTGCCGTGGTCCTGGCTCTGGTCAGGAGGCGCGGTCCGGGCCGGCGTCGGGAAACACGGTGGTGCCCGGGGCTGTCTCGCCGAGGACGCCTCGCAGCACCGAGTGCGGCACGCGGCCGTCGAGCACGTGTGCCCTGCGCACACCGCCGCGGACGGCCCGCAGACAGCCCTCCATCTTCGGCAGCATCCCGCTCGCCAGCCCCGGGAGCAGTTCGTCCAGCGCGTCGACCGTCAGGCGCTCGATGACCTCCGTGCTGTGCGGCCAGTCCGCGTACAGCCCCTCCACGTCGGTGAGCATCACCAGCCGCTCGGCGTCGAGCGCCACGGCCAGGGCCGACGCCGCGAGATCGGCGTTGACGTTGTAGACCTGCCCGTCCTCACCGCGGGCCACGGGGGAGACCACCGGGATGTGCCCCTGTTCCAGGAGTGTGCGCACCATGCCCGGGTTCACGTCCACGATGTCGCCGACGAGACCGATGTCCACCGGCCGCCCGTCCACCCAGGCCGGTCGCCGCACGGCCGTCATCGTGTGCGCGTCCTCGCCCGTCATGCCGACGGCGAAGGGTCCGTGGGCGTTGATATGGCCGACCAGCTCCCGCTGGACCCGGCCGGTCAGCACCATGCGTACCACCTCCATGGCCTCCGGAGTGGTCACCCGGAGGCCCGCCTCGAAGCGGCTCTCCAGGCCGAGGCGGTCGAGCATCGCGCTGATCTGCGGCCCGCCCCCGTGTACGACGACCGGACGCAGGCCCGCGTGCCACAGCTCCACGATGTCCTGGGCGAACGTCCGCTGGAGGCTCGCGTCCACCATGGCGTTGCCGCCGAACTTGACGACGACCGCGCTGCCCCGCAGTTCCTCGGGCCAGAGGAGTGACCCGGTGGACGGATCCGCGTCCGTGAGGTCCGTGACGACCGGTCTCATGTCTGCTCCCGCCCCGTTCGTGAACTGTGCGCGCTGTTCCCGCGGAGGTGTGCGGCGGTCGTGCTCACGTGCGCGGTCACCGCGCCGGTCTCCACCTCCGGATGCGACAGCGGCAGGCGGAGGATCTCCCCGCCGGCACAGCCACTCGCTCCGGCCACCGTGGCCCGTAGGGTCATGTTCTCCAACTCTCGTGGTATCCGTGCGGCTGTCCGTCCGCCACGCGTGAAGCGGTCACGCGTTCTTCGGCTCCCTGCGCAGGAGAAGGCCGCGCAGCAGACCGTCCGTCATGCAGACCACACCACTGCGTGCTGCCCACCGGAGTGCCAAGGTGTGCTCCTCGGCGGAGAAGTCGGCCACCGCGTCGGCGACGACGAACGGCTGGATGTCGTTCATGAAGGCGTCCGCCGCCGTCAGCAGGACGCCGAGATGTGCGTACACCCCGCAGATGATCAGCTGGTCGCGGCCCTTCGAGCGCAGCAGCCTGCCGAGATGGCTGCGTAAGAAGGCGTTGTGGCGCACGTTCGGCAGCAGGTGCTCTCCGGGGCGAGGGGTGAGAGGCGCGACGATCGCCGCGGCATCCGGCTCGTCCCCGATGCCCGGACCCCACATGTCGGCGACGAGCCCGCGCTGCCCCGGCGCCTGTCCGGCCGGCTCCGCACTGAAGACGACCGGCATGTCCAGCGTTCCCGCGAGTTCCCGGAGTGCCGCGATGTTGTCGACTAGCTCCACCACGGGGGAACGGTTCGCCGGGAACGTGCCGACGAAGTGGTTCTGCATGTCGTGGACCAGCAGCGCGGCGCGTACCGGGTCGATCCTCCAGGAGACATGCGACCGGGGGAGGGCGGAGCGGTCCGGCATCGGGTACGAGTCGATGGCGGGCAAGCCCATGGGTGTTTTCCCTCCCCTGACGACGCGCGCTCCGCTGGTGACGAACGGTTCCGGACTGCCAAGATTGCCTTAGCTTAGCCTAACCTAATTAACGCTCTCCCTGCCCTTGCCGCCAGGCGAAAGGCCTTTGCCACCACACCGCTGAGGCGGGCGGGCCGACGCGCCGCCCCCCTCGGGAAACCAGGCACCGGGGAAACGGAAACCAGGCACCGGGAATCAGGGACCGGGAATCAGGCACCGGGAATCCAGGCGCCGGGAAACCGGGCCGTACCCGCGCCCGCGAACCGGCACCCGGTCCCCGGTTCAGGGCAGGCAGCCCACATGGGCGAGGGCCTGCTTGAGAAGGACCCCCTGGCCGCCCGGCATCTCGTTCTGCACCAGCGGGTCCGCGGCCTCCTGAGGGCTGAACCAGACCAGGTCCAGGGCGTCCTGGCGCGGGCGGCAGTCGCCGCTCACCGGGACGATATAGGCGAGGGACACCGCGTGCTGTCGGGGATCGTGGAAGGGCGTGATCCCCAGCGTCGGGAAGTACTCGGCGACGGTGAAGGGCTGGAGAGAGGGCGGGACGCGGGGCAGGGCCACCGGTCCGAGGTCCTTCTCCAGATGGCGCAGGAGGGCGTCCCGGACCCGTTCGTGGTGCAGCACCCGGCCCGAGACCAGGGTGCGGCTGACGGTCCCGTCCGGCCCGATCCGGAGCAGCAGTCCGATGCTGGTGACTTCGCCGCTTTCGTCGACTCGTACGGGCACGGCCTCGACGTACAGGATCGGCATCCGGGCACGGGCCTGTTCGAGATCGTCGGCGCTGAGCCAACCGGGCGTGGTTTCGGTCATGTCAGACATTGAATGATCGTACTTTCACCGAGTCCTGTTTCGCGCATGCCGCTCCAGGTCACACACGACCCGCACGGGCCGGGCGCTCACTGTTCGTCCTCGTGGCCGGTGTCGGCGGGGGCGTCACTTCGTGTCGATGCGGAGTGCGTCACTTCGCGTGGATCCGGTCGACGAGGATGTCGATGACGAGCGGGGTACGCGGGCCGAAACTCAGCAGTACGCCGTCCTCCAGGTCGACCACGCGGCGGTCCAGGCCGGCCGGGGTCTCGCGGATTCCCGGAACGTCCATGAGGCCGTCGACACCGCCGACCGAGTCCAGGCCCTTGGACATCATCAGGATCACGTCCGGCTGCGCCTTGACCAGGGCCTCGCTCGTGATGGGCGTGAAGGGTCTGCCGAGGCCGGAGGCGGTGCCCGCGTCCACCGCGCCCGCGGCCTTCACGAGCGAGTCCGCGCCGGAGCCCTTGCCGCCGATCAGATAGACGGCCGCGCTGCCGCGCATGTAGAGGAAGGCGACCTTGGGACGGCTGCCCTCCGGCACGCCGGCGCGGGCCGCGGCGAGTTCGTCGCCGATACGACGGTTGAGGGCCTTGCCCGCCGCGGGCACCCCCAGGGCTTCGGCGATACGGGTCGTGCGGGTGGCGACATCGGCCAGTTCCGTCGCCGGGTCCAGGACGACCACGGGAATGCCCGCGTCGCGGATCTGGTCGATGGCCTCGGCGGGACCGGTGTCCGTGTCGGCGAGCACCACCGTGGGCTCCAGCGAGAGCACGCTCTCCGCGCTCACGTCATGGGCCTTGGTAGCCAGCGGCAGCTTCTTCGCCTCCTTGAAGGTGGCGGTGATGTCACGGCCGACGACACGGTCGCCGAGGCCCAGCGTGAACACGATCTCCGCCACACCGCCGTTGAGCGGAAGGATGCGCGACGCGTCCTCGACGGTGACCTTCCTGCCGTCGGAGGAGTCCACGGTCACGGGCAGCTTCGGCGCGGGCGTCCCGCCCTTCAGCGGGACGAGGGAGTTCGTCGCGAGCTGCTTCCTGGCCGCCGCGGCGCGCGCACTCGCGTCGGCCGGGGACGGCGTGGACCCGCTCGCGGTGGTGCCGCCGCCGTCCGCGCACCCGGTGACCAACACCGACAGGGCGACGGCGAGTACGGCAACACATCGGCGCAGTAAGGGTAGTTGGGCTTTCGCGGAAGTGCGCATCGGTCGGCCGCTCCCTCTCGTGATCTGGACACGTCATCGGGTACTTTAGGTTAGCCTTACCTGAGTTGCCTATGGTGGGGGTGCTGACACGCATGCACAGAAGTGCCGTACGGGCTCTGCGAGTCGGGCCGGCGACGCTGGCCCTCGCGAGCGTCCTGGTCCTCTCGGCGACGCCCGGGGCGATGGCCGCCGACGGCTCGGCGACCGGCCCCGAGGGGCAGAAACTGACCGTCTCGAAGGCGTCGGGCCTCGACCCGGCGGGCGAGACGGTGACCGTAACCGGCTCCGGCTACAACACGGAGAAGGGCATCTACGTCGCGTTCTGCGTGGACAACGGCGCGGGCAGGACGCCCACGCCGTGCGTCGGCGGGGTCGACATGTCGGGGGAGTCGGGTGCCTCGGTGTGGGTCTCCTCCAATCCGCCGTCGTACGGGGAGGGCCTGGCCGAGCCGTACGAGGGGAGCGGGCACAAGGGCTCCTTCTCGGTGAAGATCAAGGTGCGTGCCAAGGACGCGAACACCGACTGCGCCAAGTCCGGGGTGACCTGCGCGGTGATCACCCGCAACGACCACACCCGGGGCGGCGACCAGAGCCAGACCGTCCGTGTCCCGGTGACCTTCGCAGGGAGCGGGGACGGCGAGTCGTCGCCGACCGCGACGGAGAGCGCCGACTCGGACTCGACCGGCGGCACCGGCGGGGACGCCTCGGACGGCCCGCTGGCCAGTACCGGGACCGCGGCCCTGTCCCTCGGGCTCGCCGCGGCGGGCCTCGTGACGGCCGGAGGCCTCACCTGGCTGTGGGCGCGCCGGCGCCGAGGCGGAACAGCGGCCGACTGACCGCGCGGAAGCGGAAGCCAACCGATCACGCGTCATGAACCAGGGGGCGAGATGAACAGAAGACCGGTCGCCGCCGTCCTGGCCGGAGGGGTCCTGACGGCCCTCCTCTGCCAGGCGTCGGCGGAAGCGGAGGGTGGGGCGCGGGCCCCGCGCGAGGTGTCGGGAGGGTATGCGAGCTGGGCGGTCGCCGAGGACGTGTCGGTGCGTGCCGGGAAACCCGCCGTCGGCGGTGCGGGAGGCCGCAGCTGGCTGCCGGTGACCGGCGGCAGCGCCGACCCGGTGGCCGGAGACGCAGCCGTGGACCTGGCGGGTGAACTCGAACTGTCCACGGCCGGGCCGTCCACGGCCGGCAGTGCGTCGGCGGCCCTGACTCTCGGCGAGCTGCGGCTGCGCCTGGACGACGGCGACGGAACACTCCACGCACGCGCGGAGGTTGACGGACGGACCCGTCGACTCGCCCTGGCCGACGTGCGACGGGGTGCCGCCTCGCCGGTCGTGCGCAGCGCCGGAGCCACCTGGACCGGACTGCGGGTCTCCCTGACGGCCGAGGGTGCCGAGCTGTTCTCCTCCTGGACCGGGGAGCCGTACGAGGAAGGCGGCGAACTCGCGCCCCTCGACATCACCGTGGGCATGCCGGGTGACACCGGCGAGCCGCCCCCGGTGCCACCGGGCTCACCCGAGCCGAAGCCGGAGACGGAACCGGAGCAGGAGCCGGAGCAGGAGCCGGAGTCGCGGCCACAGGCGGGGAAAGCGCCCCTCGCGGCGACCGTGGCTCACTCCACGGTCGGGACGGGCGGCGAACAACTGGTCACGGGTGCCGGATTCGAACCCGGAGAGGTGGTGCTCGTCGCGATCGACGACGACACCCGGTACGACGTGGTGGCGGACGGGTCGGGACGCGTGTCCCAGGCGTTCCCGGTGTACGCCACGGCGGCCGAGGGGGTCCACGCGGTGGAGCTGCGCACCGTGTCCGGCGACCGGACGACCGGTGCGGAGTTCGCCGTACGGCGTCTCTAGGCGAATCAACTCCCGTGACAGTCAAGGAAGTTGATGTCTTTGCCTGCTGTTGACAAACCCTCCGTACTCATATTTAGGTTTGCCTTACCTAAGTTCGCGTGCTCCGCATCGAGAAAGGTGTCCCCCCGACCATGAGACCTCTGCCGACCGCCCGTACCGCCGCCCGCGCGGGCCTCGCCGTGGCCGCCTCCGCCGCGCTCACGCTGGGCATGGCCACCTCGGCCTCCGCCGCCACCTCGACCCGTACGGTCACCGACGGGGGCGCCGCCTACAACCTGTCGCTGACCGCGCCCGACACGGCCGCCGCGGCGGGCCAGGTCATCACCGTCACCGGCTCCGGCTACAACACGAGCCAGGGCATCTACGTGGGCCTGTGCGTGGTCGACGGTGAGCAGGGCGCGGCCAAGCCCACCCCCTGTCTCGGCGGTCAGGACGAGTCCGGCTCGACCGGGGCCTCGCACTGGGTCAACAACGTGTTCGGCGGCATGTTCGCCAACAGCTCCAAGTTCGGCTCGGGCGGCACCTTCAGCGTGCAGATCTACGTCCAGGCCACCCTGGAGGACGGCAGCGTCTGCGGCGAGGACGTCACCTGCGCCGTCGTCACCCGCGCCGACCACTTCGACAGCAGCGACCGCAAGTACGACGTCCACGCGCCGATCAGCTTCCAGTAACCGCCCGTCAGGCCGGGCCCCGCAGCACCGTCGGGGCCCGGCTTCCGGCATCCCGGGGCGCGCCGGGCCCATCCGACAAGTGAGGAACCCCCCCATGGCAGTTGACAGGGCGGTCCGGCGCCGGCCGGGCCGCGCGGCCACCCCGCGCACCGGACCGAGACGCCCGGCGGCGCTCCTCGGTGCCGCCGCGCTCGTGCTCACCGCCGTCGCCGTCGGCCCGTCCGCGCGGGCCGCCGACACCCCGAAGACGGCGTTCGGCAAGGACGGCCAGAAACTCACCGTCTCCGCCTCCGCGAACCTCGACCCCGACGGCGAGACGCTCCGGGTCACCGGCGAGGGCTACGACGCGACCAAGGGCATCTACGTCGCCCTCTGCAAGGACAACGGCGACAACCGCATCCCCACCCCCTGCCTCGGCGGCGCCGACCAGACCGGCAGCGGCAGCGCCTCGAAGTGGATCGTGCCCAAGGGCGACCCCAACGAGGGCGACCTCGCCACCCCCTACGGCGACGGCGGCACCTTCGACGTCGAGCTCGCCGTCAAGGCCCAGGACGGCGGCCTCGACTGCACCGAGGTGACCTGCTCGGTCGTCACCCGGGTCGACCACCGCGCCGCGGGCGACCGCTCCCAGGACGTCCGTATCCCCGTCACCTTCGAGGGCCAGGACCCCGGTGACGGCGACGACGGCGGTGACGGCGTGGAGGTGCCGCCCGGCACCGTCAGCTATGTGCGGTCGGCCGACTTCAGGGACTCCGGCAAGCCGCTGGACGTCCTGGTGCACCCCGGCTCCGGGAAGCTGTACGTCGGCGCCGACAACATCGCCGACACCGCGGACGTGAACGAGCAGGGCCTGTACGTCCTCGACGCCGGCGACGGCAAGGTCCGCAGCCATGTCTCCCAGGCGCCCGGCTCCAACGGCACCCTGGGCGGCCGCAGGATCCCCCAGGTCATCGCACCGCTCTCCGGCGACGGCGTGGTCTTCCACTACCCGGTGCGCGGTATCGGCACCGCCAAGGACGGCGACACGGTGGCCAAGGGCGTGTGGCTGGCCGGTGGCACGGTCACCGCGTCGGGACCGGGCACCGACGCCTCCACCGTCCTGGTCCAGCAGGGCGCCGCCCTCTCCGAGATCGAGACCGCGACCGGTGCCGTCAAGCGCACGCTCACGCTCGACGGCGGCGCCCGGCTCGGCGTCGACACCGCGCACAAGGCCGCCTGGTCCGGCTACGCGGGAGGGAAGCTGAGTCGTGTCGACACCGGCTCCTTCACGGTGACCGCCTCGGCCGGACTCCCGGCCGGGCACCTCTGGTTCATCGCCCCCGACCCCGCCACCGGCAACGTCTGGGTGGGCAGCGAGAACTCCGTCCTCGTCTACGACAGGGACGCGAAGCCGGTGAAGACCATCACCGGGCAGGACCGGGCCGCCGACATCGCCTTCGACACCGCCACCGGCCGCGCCTTCGTCGTCTGGCAGGACAGCGGCGACACCGGCGACGGCGGCGACAACAACGGCTCCCTCGCGGTGTACGACACCCGGACGTACGAGCCGGCCGCCGAGCCGGTCAAGCTGTCCGGCAACCAGGGCCAGAACGGTCAGGCGTCCATCGCCGTCACCCCCGGCGGCACCGCGGTGTACGTCGCGAGCCCGGCCGAGGGCAAGGTCACCAAGCTCGACCGCCGGATGTCGCCGAAGATCACCCAGGCGCCCACGGACCAGACCGTCGCCCCCGGTGACAAGGTCACGTTCGTGGCCGCCGCCGAGGGCGCCCCGGAACCCACCGTGCGCTGGCAGGCCAGCCCCGACGGAGGCCAGACCTGGTCCACGATCGAGGGCGCGACGAAGAACGCGTACTCCTTCACCGCGAAGGCGGCCCACGACGGCTACGAGTACCGTGCCGCGTTCACCAACACCTCCGGCACCACCCGCACCACACCGGTCACCCTCACGGTCACCGAGTCCGGCGACGACGGCGGTGACGGCGGAGGCGACGGGGACGGCGACGAGGACACCGAGCCCTCCGGAACGAAGACCGTCACCGGCCCCGAGGGCCAGAAGCTCACCGTCACCCCGGTCAACCACCTCGCCACCAAGGACCAGACCCTCAAGATCAAGGGCTCCGGCTACGACGAGGACAAGGGCGTCTACGTCGCCCTCTGCGTCGACAACGGCGACGGTGAACTGCCCACCCCGTGCATCGGCGGCGTCGACATGACCGGCACCTCCCACTCCTCCGCGTGGATCTCCTCCGACCCGCCCGACTACGGCGAGGACCTGGCGATCCCGTACGGCGACGGCGGCACCTTCGAGGTGGAGCTGACGATCGACGCGAAGGACGAGTTCACCGACTGCTTCAAGGTCACCTGTGTCCTGGCGACCCGCGCCGACCACACCCTCTCCGGTGACCGCTCGCAGGACGTCAAGGTGCCCGTGAGCTTCGTCGGCCAGGCCCCCGTCGACACCGACGACGGCGACGGAGGCACGGGTGGAGGCGACAGCGGCGGCACGACCGGCGGCTCGGGCTCCACCCCGGGGTCGGGCGGCACCTCGGGCACGACCGTCACCGGCGGCGGCAGCCTCGCCTCCACCGGCGTCACCGTGCTGACCCTGGCCACGGTCGCCGCCCTGCTCACCGCGGCGGGCTGGTTCGCCTACCGGCGCGGACGCGCGGGCGGAACCGGGAGCGCGTAGGCCGCGTGCCAGGCCCCGCGACGCCGGGATGATCCAAACGACAGGGCCTGGCTCCCGTGGGGCTCCCCGCACACAGCGGGGAGCCCCGTCCGCACGGGCCGGAGTACGCACCTCTCCTGTTCAATGGAGCTGCACAGCAGTCGTCCGTCGAGAGGAGCCGCCGTGTCCCCTGCGGTCGTGCCGCCCGTCGGGGCGCGTATCCGCCAGGCGCGTCTGGAGCGCGGGATGAGCCTGCGGGCGCTGGCCCGTGAGATCGGAGTGTCGGCGAGCCTCGTGTCGCAGATCGAGACCGGCAAGAGCCAGCCGTCGGTCAGCACCCTGTACGCGATCACCACCGCGCTCTCCATCTCCGTCGAGGCGCTCTTCGACGCCCGCGACGCCACCCCCGCGTCCCCGGCGGTCTCCTCCGGGG
>NZ_VJZE01000069.1 GCF_009377205.1 Streptomyces phyllanthi | reverse complement strand
GCCGGGACCAAGGGGTTCGGGGGCGGCTTCGCCGGGGGAAGCGGCAGCGAGTTCGGCGAGCCCGAGATGAAGGCCTTCGTCCGCCACACCCGCGGCTGCGCGGACGGCCTGCGCCGCGCTCTCGAACAGCTGGACGAGGACGGCTGTGCGGTCCGTATCGCGCTCACGCACTTCTCACCGGTGCCGGACACACTGGTCGGTGAGCCGCTGGAGATCTACCCCTTCCTCGGCAGCTACCTCCTGGCCGAGGCGATCGACGGGGCGGGAGCCGACCTGGCCGTCCACGGCCACGCCCACATGGGCACCGAGTACGGCGTCACGAGCGGCGGCGTACGGGTGCGCAATGTGGCGCAGCCGGTCATCCGGCGCGCTTTCGCCGTCTACCGGCTGCCGCTGGAGGGGGCTCACGCCGCCTAGCCGGGGCCTGTCCGGCGGATCAGGGTCGGACAGGCCCCCCACGGGCCGGGCCCCCGGGAGCAGCACCCCTCAGGCCACGGCCTCCTCGGCGGCGGCGATCCCCGTCACGCCGGTGACCGTCACAGCGGTGGCCTTCACCTCGGTTGCCGTCGACGCGCCCGTGGCCGGGGACGGCCTGTCCTCGGACCCGGACTCCTCGAACTGCGTGCGGTACAGCTCCGCGTAGCGTCCGTCCGCCGCCAGGAGTTCCTCGTGGGTGCCGCGCTCCACGATCCGCCCGGCCTCGATGACCAGGATCAGGTCGGCGGCCCGTACCGTCGACAGCCGGTGGGCGATCACCACGGCGGTGCGCCCCTCCAGGGCCTCGGCGAGAGCCTCCTGGACGGCCGCCTCGGAGGTGTTGTCCAGGTGGGCCGTGGCCTCGTCGAGGATGACGACGCGCTGGCGGGCGAGGAGCAGCCGGGCGATGGTCATGCGCTGGCGTTCGCCGCCGGAGAGCCGGTAGCCGCGTTCGCCGACCACGGTGTCGAGACCGTCGGGCAGGGAGCGTACGAGGGAGTCGAGCCGGGCGCGGCCAAGGACGTCCCACAGGTCGTCGTCCGTCGCGTCGGGCCGGGCGAGCAGCAGGTTGGCGCGTACCGAGTCGTGGAACAGGTGGCCGTCCTGGGTGACCATGCCGAGGGTCTCGCGCAGTGACTCGGCGGTCAGGTCACGGACGTCCACACCGCCGATGCGGACAGTACCCGTGTCGGTGTCGTACAGCCGGGGCAGGAGTTGGGCGATGGTCGACTTGCCCGCGCCGGACGAGCCGACGAGGGCGACGGTCCGGCCGGGTTCGGCGCGGAAGGAGACGCCGTGCAGGACCTCGGCGCCACCGCGGCTGTCCAGGGAGGCGACCTCCTCCAGCGAGGCGAGGGAGACCTTGTCCGCGGACGGGTAGCCGAAGCTGACCTTCTCGAACTCCACGGCCACCGGGCCGTCGGGCACGGCCCGCGCGTCCGGCTTCTGCTCGATGAGCGGTTTGAGGTCCAGCACCTCGAAGACACGCTCGAAGCTCACCAGGGCGCTCATGATCTCGACGCGCGCTCCGGCGAGCGCGGTGAGCGGCGCGTAGAGGCGGGTCAGGAGGAGGGCGAGGGCGACGACCGCGCCGGGCTCCAGGGTGTCGCGCAGGGCGAGCCAGCCGCCGAGGCCGTACACGAGAGCGAGCGCCAGGGCCGACACCAGGGTGAGCGCCGTGATGAACGCCGACTGCGCCATGGCCGTACGGACGCCGATGTCCCGTACCCGCCGTGCCCGCACCGAGAACTCCGCGGACTCGTCGCCGGGGCGCCCGAAAAGCTTGACGAGGGTGGCGCCGGGCGCCGAGAAGCGCTCCGTCATCCGCGTGCCCATGGCAGCGTTGAGGTTGGCGGCCTCCCGCTGGAGTCCTGCCATACGGCGGCCCATGCGCCGCGCGGGCACCACGAACACCGGCAACAGGAGGAGGGCGAGCAGCGTGACCTGCCAGGACAGGCTGACCATCACGACGAGGGTGAGCACCAGCGTCACCAGGTTGCTCACGACTCCGGACAGGGTGTTGCTGAAGGCCCGCTGCGCTCCGATCACGTCGTTGTTGAGACGACTCACGAGCGCGCCCGTACGGGTACGTGTGAAGAACGCGACCGGCATGCGCTGCACATGATCGAACACAGCCGTCCGCAGATCGAGGATGAGCCCCTCACCGAGGGTCGCCGACAACCAGCGGCCGAGCAGCCCCAGGGCCGCCTCGGCGAGCGCGATGAGGGCGATGAGTACGGCGAGACGTACGACCACGGCCTCGTCGTGGCCGGACACGATGGCGTTCACGACATGGCCCGCCAGCACCGGCGTGGCGACGGCGAGAAACGCTGTCGCCACGCTCAGCAGTACGAACTGCGCGATACGGCGGCGGTGCGGGCGGGCGAAGGCGGCGATACGGCGCAGTGTCGCGCGGGCCAGGGGCCGACGCTCCTGCGCGTTCATGACACTGTGCAACTGGGTCCAGGCGGTGGTCTCCATGCTCATGCACCCGACGCTAGGACCTCAACCAACCTTGAGGTCAAGGGTTCGAGGGAGGGACGCCCGCCGGCCGCCGCCGTCTGCGCTTGCCCGGCGCTTCAGCCGTCGTCCCCGTGCCCGCAACCCGCTGTTGGCGCCGTGCGGAGAACCTCTTCCGACGTGACATCGGTACGCCTCCCCCCGGCACGACTCCCCCAGGACCGTCCCCGCCTGTTCGGACGTGCCCCGCGCGTCCTGGTCCGTCAGATCCTCTGCCTGGTACCGCTCGCGTTCGTCCTCGTGGTCGCCGTACGCCACCGCGACGTGCTCGCGGACGGGTTCCGGCATCTGGGGACGGCCGAGTGGCCGTGGCTGGCGGCGGCCGCCGGCGCGACCTGCCTCACCTGGGTCGCGGCGTCCTTCGGCCGGCAGGGCGCGCTGGTCGAGCGGCTGCCCGCGCGCCGGCTGCTCGCCACGCAGTTCGCGGCGGGCGCGGCCAACCATCTGCTGCCCACCGGTCTGGGCGCGACAGCGGTCAACCTGCGCTTCATGACGGTCTGCGGGGTGCCCCTGGCCCGTTCCTCGGCCGCGCTCGCGCTGTACGGGCTGGCGGGGTCGGTCGCCCGCGTGGGTCTGCTGCTCGCCCTGCTGGTCGCGTTCCCGGGCGCGCTCCGGTCGGGCGCGCTCGTCCCGGACGCGGCGGTCGGGCCCCTGCTGCTCGCCGGAAGCGCGGTGCTGTGCGTCGCGGTGGCGGTCGTGGCAGCCGTACGGCGGCTGCGGACGACGGTGTGGTCCTTCCTGCGCACCGCGCTCGGCGAGGCCCGCTCGGTGCACAGGCGCCCGGCGCGGGCGCTCGCGCTGTGGGGCGGCTCCGTGTCGTTCTGCCTGCTCCAGGGGACCGTACTGGCCACCGTGGGCCTGGCTTTGGGCCTCGACATCCCCGTGCCGCACATGGTTGTCGCGTATCTCGCCGCCACGGTCACGGTCGCGCTGATCCCGACTCCGGGCGGTATCGGCTCGGTGGAGGCGGCCCTGATCGTCGCCCTGGTGGCGGCAGGCGGCCCGGCGACCGTGGTGACGGCGGCCGTCCTGGCGTTCCGGGTCATGACGGTGTGGCTGCCGTTGCTGCCGGGGGCGTTGACGTTGGGGGCGCTGGTGAGGTGGAAGGTGATCTGAGCGGGGTCGCGAGGGCGTGAGGGGGCGTGCGAGGGCATGAGGGGGCGTGCGGGGCTGGTGTGCCCGTACGGCCTCGTGTGCGCCGGTGGGGCCGGCGGCCCGGTGCCGCCGTACGTCCTGGTGCGCGCCGGTGGGCCCGGCGGCCCGGTACGTCGTATGTCCTCGTACGTTTCGATGACTCCGGCCCCTACGGCGTCAATGGCCGGTTAACGCAGGTCCGGTGACGGGTGGCCACCCGCATGCGGCAGGATGAGCGGTCGCGCCCGGCTTCGCACACACGTCCGGGCGTGATCGTTGCAGTCCGGAATTCGAGCAGGTGGCAAGGTGACGACACATCACATCCGGCCCGCGGGCCTTTCCGCGGGCCGTTCCGCGCGCCCTTCGGGAGACGACCGATGAACCGGGAGCTCACCCTCGACGACTTCGTGATGGCCGGAGTGGCCCTGGCCTCGGGCCTCTTGCTGGCCTTCGTGCTGCGGATGCTGCTGCGCTGGCTCGGCAGGCACGCGACCCGTACGCGCTGGGGCGGTGACGACGTCATCGTCGACGCGTTGCGGACGCTGGTGCCCTGGGGTGCGATCGCCGGTGGTGCGGCGTCAGCGGCGGCGGTGCTGCCGCTGACGCGCACGGTCGGGCACAACGTCAACCAGGTGCTGACCGTGCTGTTGATCTTCGTGACGACGATCACGTCGGCCCGCTTGATCGCCGGGCTGGTGCACACGCTCACGCAGTCCCGTTCCGGGGTGGCGGGGTCGGCAACGATCTTCGTCAACATCACCCGGGTCGTGGTCCTCGCGATCGGGTTCCTCGTGATGCTCCAGACCCTGGGCATTCCCATCGCGCCGCTGGTCACCGCGCTGGGTGTCGGTGGTCTCGCGGTGGCGCTCGCCCTGCAGGACACGCTCGCCAACCTCTTCGCGGGCATTCACATCCTGGCCTCGAAGACGGTCCAGCCCGGGGACTACATCCGGCTGAGCAGTGGCGAGGAGGGCTATGTCACCGACATCAACTGGCGGCAGACGACCATCAAGGAGCTCTCCAACAACCTGGTCATCATTCCCAACGGCCAGCTCGCCGGTACGAACATGACGAACTTCAACCGGCCCGAGCAGGAGATGACCCTGCTGGTGCAGGTGGGGGTCGGTTACGACAGCGATCTGGACCATGTGGAGCGGGTGACCGAGGAGGTCGTCGCCGAGGTGATGACGGAGATCACGGGTGCCGTGCCCGACCATGAGCCCGCCGTCCGGTTCCACACGTTCGGTGACTCGCGGATCGGGATGACGGTCATTCTGGGTGTGGGCGAGTTCAGCGACCAGTACCGGATCAAGCACGAGTTCATCAAGCGGCTGCACAAGCGGTACCGGTCGGAGGGGATCCGGATCCCGGCGCCGCGTCGCACGGTGATGTTCCAGCCGCAGGGTGCGGCGGGGGCGAGAACACCTGGGCCCGGACCCCTGTCGAGACCCGGTCCGTCACGAGATATCTTGATGTCGAGCAATGTTGCAGACGTGGAGCGGAGCACCCGGTGACTGACTCGACCATCATCTACACGCACACTGACGAGGCGCCCGCCCTGGCGACCTATTCCTTCCTGCCGGTGATCCAGGCGTACGCCGCACAGGCCGGGGTCACCGTCGAGACCCGTGACATCTCGCTGGCCGGACGCATCATCGCCGTCTTCCCGGAGTACCTGGAGGAGGGCCAGCGCATCCCGGACGCCCTCGCGGAGCTCGGCGAGCTCGCCAAGACGCCCCAGGCGAACATCATCAAGCTGCCCAACATCTCGGCCTCCATCCCGCAGCTGAAGGCCGCGATCGCCGAACTCCAGGGCCAGGGCTACGCGCTGCCGGACTACCCGGACGACCCGAAGACCGACGAGGAGCGCGAGATCCGCGCCCGCTACGACAAGATCAAGGGCTCCGCCGTGAACCCGGTGCTGCGCGAGGGCAACTCCGACCGCCGCGCCCCCGCCTCGGTGAAGAACTACGCCAAGACCCACCCGCACCGCATGGGCGCCTGGACCTCGGAGTCGAAGACCAACGTCGCCACCATGGGCGCGGACGACTTCCGCTCCACCGAGAAGTCCGTCGTGATCGCCGAGGACGGCACCCTCCGCATCGAGCTCAAGGGTGACGACGGCTCCACCACCGTGCTGCGCGAGTCCGTACCCGTACTGGCCGGCGAGGTCGTCGACGCCTCGGTGATGCGCGTCGCCGCGCTGCGCGAGTTCCTGACCGCCCAGGTCGCCGAGGCCAAGGCCGCGGGCGTGCTGTTCTCCGTGCACCTCAAGGCCACGATGATGAAGGTCTCCGACCCGATCATCTTCGGTCACGTGGTGCGCGCCTTCTTCCCGAAGACTTTCGCGAAGTACGGTGAGACGTTCGCCGCGGCCGGCCTGACCCCCAACGACGGTCTCGGCGGCATCTTCAAGGGCCTCGAGGGCCTCCCCGAGGGTGCCGAGATCAAGGCCTCCTTCGACGCCGAGCTCGCCGAGGGCCCGGAGCTGGCCATGGTCGACTCCGACAAGGGCATCACCAACCTGCACGTCCCGTCGGACGTGATCGTGGACGCCTCCATGCCGGCCATGATCCGCACCTCGGGCCACATGTGGGGCCCGGACGGCCAGGAGGCCGACACCCTCGCGGTCCTGCCGGACTCCAGCTACTCCGGCGTCTACCAGGCCGTGATCGACGACTGCCGGGCCAACGGCGCCTACGACCCGTCGACGATGGGCTCGGTCCCGAACGTCGGTCTCATGGCGCAGAAGGCCGAGGAGTACGGCAGCCACGACAAGACCTTCGAGATCCCGACCACGGGCACGGTCCGCCTGGTCGACCAGAACGGCAACGCCGTCATCGAGCAGACCGTCTCCGCCGGTGACATCTTCCGCGCCTGCCAGACCAAGGACGCCCCGATCCGCGACTGGGTGAAGCTGGCCGTCACCCGCGCCCGCGCCACCGGCGACCCGGCGGTGTTCTGGCTGGACGAGACCCGCGCCCACGACGCCAACCTGATCGCCAAGGTCGAGCAGTACCTGCCGGAGCACGACACCGAGGGGCTGGACATCCGCGTCCTCTCCCCCGTCGAGGCGACCAAGCTGTCCGTGGAGCGCATCCGCCGCGGTGAGAACACCATCTCCGTCACCGGCAACGTGCTGCGCGACTACCTGACCGACCTGTTCCCGATCCTGGAGCTGGGCACCAGCGCCAAGATGCTGTCGGTCGTCCCGCTGATGGCGGGCGGCGGCCTGTTCGAGACGGGCGCCGGCGGCAGCGCGCCGAAGCACGTCCAGCAGCTGGTCAAGGAGAACTACCTGCGCTGGGACTCCCTCGGTGAGTTCTTCGCGCTCGTGCCGTCCCTCGAGCACTACGCGAAGACCACCGGAAACGCCCGCGCCCAGGTCCTCGCCGACACCCTCGACCGCGCCACGGCGACCTTCCTCAACGAGGACAAGTCCCCGACCCGTCGCGTCGGCGGCATCGACAACCGCGGCAGCCACTTCTACCTGTCCCTGTACTGGGCGCAGGAGCTGGCCGGGCAGACCGACGACGCGGACCTGGCCAAGGCCTTCGCCCCGCTCGCCGAGACGCTCAGCGCGAACGAGCAGACGATCGTCGACGAGCTGGGCGCCGTACAGGGCAAGCCGGCCGACATCGGCGGCTACTACCAGCCCGACCCGGCGAAGGCCGCCGGGATCATGCGCGCGTCGGCGACCTGGAACCAGGCGCTGACGTCGCTCGCCTGACAGCCGTCGGCGGACCGGTGAGTCCGCTGGCGCCTCCGCCGCCCCGGCCGGGATTCGTTCCGGCCGGGGCGGCCTGTTTTACGCATGGCGGGCAGGGCCTCTATGCAGTGGGGGCGCCGCTTCGGAGCGCAGGTAGCGGCCCCAGATCCGGGCCTTGCGATACGGGCCGCACCCGTCGCTGTCGTACTGCGGCGCGTCGAAGACGACCCAGTACTCCAGTTCCCCGTCGTACGCGTGGGGGTGGTCCACCGGCACGGGCGCGCTCACGGCGTCGATCGTGCCCCCGAACTCGTTCCGCCAGGGACCGTCCCACGCCGGGTCCTTGACCACGGTCACCCGGCTGCCGGCGGACAGGGTCCTCGACTCGGGGAGGTCAGCCATCGCCATGCCCACAGCCTCCCCGCCCGGCCATCGCGCGCGCCACGGATTAGATGTTCAACACTTGTCTGTTTTTTGACAGGTGTATAGCGTGTCCGCGTGCAGACCGAACGATCGAAGGAATCCGGCGCCCCGGTCCAGGACAGGCGGGTGCAGCGCTCCCGGGCCGCCATGATGCGGGCGGCCGTGCGCCTGGTGGCCGAGCGCGGCACCACGGCCATCCCGGTCACCGACCTCGCCGAAGCGGCCGATGTCAGCCGGCAGCTGGTCTATCTGCAGTTCGGCGACCGTGACACGCTCCTCGTGGAGGCCGCGGTCGACCTGGTCGGGCGCGAACTGCTGCCGCGGGCCGAGAGCGCGTCCGAATTGGTGCGCCCCCGCGTGCTGGTGATGGCCCGGCACTTCGCGGAGCACCGCGCCTTCTACCGCGCGATGCTGACCGGATCGTGCGCGTTCGCCATGACCAGGACGCTGAACGGCCTGTTCAGCTCGCTCAACAGGAAGGCGACGCACGAGTTGTTCGGCGAGCTCGACCCGGACACGGCCCAGGACCTGGCGGCGTTCGTCGCGGGCGGGACCGGCACGGTCGTCAACGACTGGCTGATCGACGGCGACGACCCCCTCGACCCGGAGGAACTGACGAACCGTCTTCTCCGTCTCGGGGCGGTCTTCGCCCGAACCCACCACGCCCCCTCGGCCGAAGGACACGCCCGATGAAACTGAGCAGCCGTCTCACCCAGCGCATGCTGCGCCTGCCGCCCCCGTTGACCAGGGATCTCGCCGTCGAACGCGGTCTGCGGGTGCCGATGCGCGACGGCGCCGCCCTCCTGGCCGACCGCTGGAGTCCCAGGTCGGGGGCGGACGGTCTGCCGACCGCGCTGATCCGCATCCCGTACGGCAGATCCGGCATGATCGCCGCGCAGATGGTCCGGCCACTGGCCGAGCGGGGCTTCCAGGTACTGGTGCAGAGCACACGCGGCACCTTCGGCTCCGACGGACCCTTCGACCCGCTGCGGTGCGAGCGCGAGGACGGTCTGGACACCCTGGACTGGCTGGTCGCGCAGCCCTGGTGCGGTGACGCGGTCGTACTGTACGGGGGCAGCTACCTCGGTTTCGTCCAGTGGGCGGTCGCCGATGCCGTACCGCCCCAGGTCAAGGCGATGATCTCGGGGGTGTCCGAGTCCGCGTTCACGCTGGAGTTCCTGCGTGAGGAGTCGTTCTCCCTGGAGGCGACCTTCGGCTGGGGCCTCCAGGTGGCCGAGCAGGAACGCCCGTTCGCACTGCTGCACCAGGCGCTGCGGATACGGAAGGAGCGCCGTGCCTGGCACGCGCTCCCCCTCGACCGGGCCGACACCGCGGCCATCGGCCGCCGCGCCGACTACTTCCGGAACGTCCTCGACCACGACGCCGGCTCGCCGTTCTGGCAGGTCCTCGACCACAGCCACCGGGTGAAGGACATAGCGGTGCCGGTCAGCACGGTCGGCGGCTGGTTCGACATCTTCCTGCCGGGCCAGATCCGCGACTTCCGCACACTCCAGGAGGCCGGTCGGTCCCCCATCCGGCTCACGGTCGGCCCCTGGGCGCACATCTCCATGGGCGTGGGGCAGACCACGGCCGCCGAGGCCCTCGACTTCGGGCTGGCCCTCGCCCGGGGCGAGCAGCCCTCCGACCGTGCTCCAGTCCGCCTGTTCGTGATGGGCGAGGAGCGGTGGCGCGACTTCCCGTCCTGGCCGCCGCCCGGATACGAGCCGCGGCGTTTCCATCTCCACGCGGGCGGCACACTGGCCGCAGAGCCTCCGGCCGCCGAGTCGGCCCCGGACGGCTATCGCTACGACCCGGCCGACCCCACCCCTGCGGTCGGCGGGGTCCGTATGGCGGTAGGGGTCAGGTCCGGCCGTGTCGACAACGGCGAGCTGGAGGCCCGGGACGACGTACTGACGTACACCACCGAGCAGTTGGAGCAGGACGTCGAGGTGATCGGCGAGGTCGAGGCGGAGATCTGGTTCCGCTCCAGCCTGCCGTACGCGGACGTGTTCGTCCGACTGTGCGACGTGGACGCGGAGGGTCGCTCACAGAACGTGTGCGACGGTCTGATCAGCGTGACCGGCGCCGACGAGGTCTCGCGTGCGAAGGTACGGCTCTGGCCGACGGCGTACCGCTTCCGGCGCGGTCACCGGATCCGCGTCCAGGTCTCCAGCGGCGCGTTCCCCCGCTACAACCGCAACCCCGGGACCGGCGAAGCCAGGGCCACCGCCGTCACGCTCCGCGCCGCGGACCAGCGGGTGTTCCACGACGCGGCGCGTCCGTCGGCGGTGGTTCTGCCGGTGCGCCAGGTGGAGTGACACGTCCTCACCGTGGCGCACCGGCCGTCACCTCGCGTTCAGCTCAGCTCGACGCGTGCGGGGGCGTCGTCGAGGAAGCCGCCCGACTGGTGCTGCCACAGCTTCGCGTAGGCGCCCTCCGACGCGAGCAGCTCCTGGTGCGTGCCCTGCTCGACGATCCGTCCACGGTCGAGGACGACGAGCTGGTCCATGGTGGCGACCGTGCTCAGCCGGTGCGCCACCACGAGCGCCGTCCGCCCCTCCATGAGCCGCCACAGCGCCTCCTGGACGAGGATCTCGCTCTCGGAGTCCAGCGCGCTGGTCGCCTCGTCGAGCAGCAGGATCGGTGCGTCCCGCAGGATCGCCCGGGCGAGGGCGACCCGCTGGCGCTGTCCGCCGGAGAGCTTGACACCGCGTTCGCCCACCATGGTGTCGAAGCCGTCGGGCAGCGCGTCGGCGAACTCCGTGACGTGTGCCGCCTCGGCCGCGCGGCGGATCTCTGCCTCGGTGGCGTCCGGCCGGGCGAACGCGATGTTGTCCCGCAGGGTGCGGTGGAACATCGCCGGGTCCTGGGGCACGTAGGCGATCAGGCTGCGCAGGTCGGCCTGGCGCAGCCTGCTGATGTCCTGGCCCCCGATCAGGATCCGGCCGGAGTCGATGTCCTTCATCCGCAGCAGCAGCCGGGTGAGGGTGGTCTTGCCCCCGCCGGACCGGCCGACGAGACCGATCTTCGAGCCGCTGGGCACCGCCAGGTCGAGGTCCTTGAAGAGCGGCTCCGCTCCCCCGTGGGTGAAGGTCACCTGTTCGAAGCGGACGTCGGCGGCCCGGGACAGCAGCGGCTCCGGGGACACCGGGTCGAGCACGGTGGGCGGCGACAGCAGCAGTTCGGTGAACTGCGCGGCCTCCGTCATCGAGCTCTCCAGGCGGCGGTAGATCTGGTTGAACTCGAACATGATCCGCGTCGCGTTGGAGTAGTACGTGAAGGCGACCACGACCGCCTCCACGCCATGGGTGCCCCCGCCGAGCGTGACCGCGAGCAGCAGGCCCAGCGCGTTGGTCAGTACGGACATCGGTGCGACGAGCGTGTCGATGCGCAGGTTGCCGTAGTCCCACGACCTCAGCGAGAGCCGCCTCGACTCGGCGACGCGGGACCGGTGCTCGGCGGCCTCGCGCTCCTCGGCGGCGAACGCCCGTACGGTGTCCATGTTCATCAGGCTGTCGGCGACATGGCCCGAGACCCGGGCGATGGCCTCCTCGCGCTGGTCGACGATCGCCTGACGGCGGCGGATGAGGGGTGTCACACACACCGCCGTCACCGTGATCATCAGCAGGAGTCCGACCACGAGCAGCGGTTCGTAGCGCCAGAGCACGATCGACCCGAACACCAGGGGTACCAGGCTGCCCACCACCTGGAACGCCAGCGTGTCGACGAACTCCTCGAAGCGGGAGGCGAAGCTCAGCACCCGCTTGGTCAGCGATCCGGCGAAGTTGTCGTGGAAGAACGAGGCGTCCTTGGCGAACAGCTCGTCCATGCCGACCACGTACAGCTGCTCGATGCCGCGGGCGTCGAGGCGGTTCAGGCAGTGAATACCGATGCGCCACAGCGTCTCCGCGAGCAGCAGGATCCCGGCGAAGGCGAGGACGTACGGCAGCATCGAGCCGAGGGTGATGTCGGTGTCACCGGCGATCTGGGCGACGAGCTTCGCGACGACCAGCGGCGCGACGTAGTTGATGCCGATGTTGCCCAGCGCCGGCAGCAACATGGCGGGGACCGTCAGCCGGCGGAGCCGGGCCAACTCCCGTCCGTAGTAACGAAGCGCGAGGAGCACCGAGCCCCTACGCGGTGGATTTTCACGCGATTCAGGCGTTCCCATGCCAACCCTGTTGTGTCGTGAGCATGACGACGGACCCCCCGCGTGACCCGCGACGAGGTCGTCGCGCGAGTACGGGGAGGCAGAAAGGGGAGTGTCGCGCGACGGCTCCGGCGGAGTCCAAGCGTTTTTCGGGCGGCCACGGGCCGCGGGCGGGTGCGGTCCCGGTCGTGACAACGCGGTCGGCGGGCCTGCCGCTGTCGGCAGACCCGCTGGTCAGCGCTGCTGGAACACAGGGTCACGGAGTCAGCGCAGGGCACCCTTGGTGGCGTCGGCGATGAACCCGCGGGCGAAGAAGGTGAACACCAGTACCAGGGGAATGACCGCGAGCAGCACGCCGGCCATCACCATGCTGTAGTCGGTGGAGTGGCCCGCGTACAGCTGCGCCAGCGCCACCTGGAGGGTGAGCTCGTCCGGATTGACCAGCATCACCAGCGGCAGGACGTAGTCGTTCCAGGCGGCGATGAAGGTGTAGATGCCGAGGAACGCCAGGGCCGGGCGGACACACGGAAGTACCACGTGCCAGTACTGGCGGAAGAACCCGGCGCCCTCGATCCGGGCGGCGTCGAGCAGTTCGTCCGGTACTCCCGTGCTGGTGTACTGGCGCATCCAGAAGATGCCGAAGGCGTTGGCCGCGGCGGGCACGATCAGCGCCTTCAGGGTGCCCAGCCAGCCCAGCTGCACCATGATCTCGTACTGCGGGATGATCGCCAGCTGGGTCGGCAGGATGTACATCGCCAGCAGCAGACCGAACAGGAACCGCTTGGCGGGGAAGTCGTACTTGGCGAAGGCGAAGCCCGCCAGCGAGTCGAAGAACAGCACCAGCAGCGTCGTACCGACCGCCACGATCATCGTGTTGAGCAGCGAACCGAAGAAGTCCATCTTCGCGAACAGGTTCTCGATGTTGGTCAGCAGGTTGTCGCCGAACCACAACTTGGGCGGGAAACTGTAGATGTCCTGCGAGGTGTTGGTCGCCATGACGATGATCCAGTAGAAGGGGAACACCGAGACGACGACACAGATCATCAGGACGACATGGACGCTCAGGCCCCTCAGGCGCCTGCGGTTCTGGCTGTTCACGGCCGTCGCTCCTTGTGCTGCACCAGGCGCCAGTTGACGATGACGAGGATCAGGATCAGCAGGAAGAAGGACCAGACGATCGCCGCCGCGTAGCCGAAGTCGTTGTTGTCGAAGGCCTGGTTGTAGAAGTACAGCAGCGTGGTCAGGCCCGCCCGGCCCGGTCCGCCGGAGTTGGGGTTGGTGGAGGCGTCGCTGCCGAACATCACCTGGGGTTCGGTGAAGCTCTGCAGACCGGTGACGGTGGAGATGACCACGGTGAACAGGATGATGGGCCGCAGCAGCGGGATCGTGATGGAGAAGAAGATCCGCACCGGACCCGCCCCGTCCATCCTGGCGGCCTCGTAGAGCTCCGAGGGGATCGCCTGGAGACCGGCCAGATAGATGATGGCGTTGTAGCCGGTCCACTGCCAGGTCATCAGTGCCGCGATCACCAGCTTGATCGTCCACTCGTTGCTCATCCACGGTACGGCCGACAGGTGCAGCGCCTTCAGGACGGCGTTGATGAGCCCGAAGTCGTTGCTGAAGACCGCTGCGAAGAAGATGGCGATGGCCACCAGCGAGGTGATGCTGGGGATGAACAGCGCCACGCGGTAGAAACCCGTGAAGCGCCGGGTGGAGTTCACCAGCACCGCCATCACCAGCGCCATGAAGAGCATCGGCACGGTGGACAGCACCCAGATGACCAGGGTGTTGCGGATGGACAGCCAGAAGACCGGGTCGTCCCACAGGAAGCGGAACTGCTGGAGCCCGACGAACTGGATCTCCCCGATGCCGTCCCATCTCTGGAACGCCAGATACACGGTGTAGAGCATCGGGAAGAGCATGAAGACCGAGAAGATCAGGTAGTACGGCGTGACCGCCAGGTACTGCGGCCAGTACCGGGCGATCCCGCGTCGTGCCCCGCGCTGCGGCCCATTCCGCCCCCCGGCCGACACCGGCCGGAACCGGCGGCCGGTCCGCCCCGGACCGCGGCGGCGGTCCGGGGCCGGCTGCCCGGAGGGGCCGGTCATGGCTCCGGAGGACGGGCCGGTGGGGGCCGGTCCGGCTACCGGGCTGGACGACATGTCACTTCACTCCCTGCCGCTGGGCGACCTGCTTGGCCTGGCTGACCGCGTCCTTCCACGCGGTTTCCGGGTCCTTGCCCTTGGCCTCGATGCTCGTCAGCTCGTTGAAGTAGGCGACGGAGACCGCCGCGTCGGCCGGGGCCTCGTAGGCGGCGGGTATCTTCTCGGCCGCCGGGCCGAAGATCTCGATGGTCTTCTGGCCGCCGAAGAAGGCATCGCCCCCGGTCAGCGCGGGCAGCTCGTACGCGGCCGGGGAGGTCGGGAACAGGGCCGCGTCGGTGAAGCCGCGGGCCTGGTTCTCGGGGCTGAGCATCCACTTGACGATGTCGAAGGCCAGTTCGGGGTTGGCGCAGGTGGCCGGGAGGCAGAGGAACGATCCGCCGAGGTTGGACGGTCCGCTCGGCAGGCTCGCCACCCGCCACTTGCCCTTGGTGCCCGGTGCCGCGTTCTGGATGTCCAGCGCGTACCAGGCGGCGCCCAGCCCGGTGGCCACGGTGCCCTTGGCGACGGCGGCGTTCCAGGTGTTGTCGTTGATTTTGGCGTCGATGCCGAGGGTGTAGGGCTTGACGGCGGTGGTCCAGGCCTGGCGAATGTGGTCCTGGTCGCCGATGAACGTGTTGTCCTCGTCGATGAACCGCCGGGTGCCCTGGCCGATGGCCATCGAGAACACGGCGCCGATGTTGTTGATCAGGAACGACTTCGGCACCTTCCTGTGCAGTTGGACGCCGGCGTCGAAGTAGGCGTCCCACGTGGAGAGCTGCGCGGAGACCTTCACCGGGTCGGTGGGCAGCCCCGCCTTGTCGAAGATGTCCTCGCGGTAGTACACCGCGCAGGGGCCGATGTCGATGGGGAAGCCGATCAGCTTGCCGTCCTGTGTGGTGGCCTGCTTCAGCTTCCACGACAGGTAGTCGGGGGCCAGCTTGTCCATGCCGAGCGAGTTCAGATCGAGGAAGCGGTTCGCGTTCGGCAGGAAGGAGGCGATGTCCTCGCCCTTGATGCCGGTGATGTCCGGGGCCGTCTGGGCGGTCTTCATGCCGGTGAGCAGCTTGGTCTTGAAGTCGCCGCCGATCACGGACGCCTTGAGGGTGGTGCCGGAGAAGTGCTTCTTGGCGTCGGCGACGACCTTGTCGCTCAGACCGCCGGCCCAGTACCAGAGCTTCAGGTTCTTGCTGTCCTTACCGCCGGTCGACTCGGCTCCGCCGCCGCACGCGGCGGTCGCGCCGGCTGTCGCCGCCGCGAGGACGGCGGCCTCGAGGAATCGTCTGCGGGAAAGGTCCACGGTCTTCTCCTAGTGTTCGGCGTGTCCGGCGGGGACCTGCGAGTCGTGGGCGGCGGGATGCCGGATGGCTGGAGAGCGGCGGTGTCCGCGAACGCACCTCGCTGCCCGGAACGTGGTGAGCTGGTCCTCGCGGACGGTGCCGACGCGTCGGTGGTGGCGCAGTACGCCTCTTCTCCGCTTCGGCCGACCGGAGTGGGGTCCGGGCCTGGCTCGAATTACGCAAGAGAGTGCACCCGGTGCGCGACTTTGACAAGGGTCAAGCACAGATCGAGACATTGATGCGTGACTTTGCTCGACTTTGGCGAGTATGGTCAGCGCCATGCTCGCTGACCGAAGACATGAGCTGATCCTGCGCGTCCTGCGCGCGGACGGTCCCACCACGGTGGTCGCCCTCGCCGAGAAGGTCGGGGCGAGTCAGGCCACGATCCGGCGCGACCTCGTGCAGCTGGAGGAGGAGGGACTGCTCAAACGTGTCTACGGGGGCGCCGTACCGCTCCTCGGCGAGGACGATCCGTTCGCGGACGTGGCCACGGTCCGGGTGGAGGCCAAGGACGCGCTGGCCGCCTGGTGCGCCGGGCTGGTCAAGGACGGCGAGACGGTGCTGCTCGACATCGGCACCACCGCACACCGGGTGGCCCGCCATCTGCACGGCCGGTCCCTGACCGTGATCACCAGCAACCTGGCCGTCTACGAGGAGCTCCAGGACGACAAGGACGTCCAGCTGATCCTGCTGGGCGGTGTGGTCCGGCGCGACTACCGCTCGCTGGTCGGTTTCCTCACCGAGGACAATCTGCGGCAGGTCCACGCGGACCGGCTGTTCCTCGGCACGAGCGGCATCCGCCCCGACGGCCAGGTGCTGGACACCACGGCCGTGGAGGTGCCCGTCAAACGGGCGATGATCGCCGCGAGCGCCCAGGTGGTGCTGCTGGCGGACGCGGGCAAGTTCCCCGGCACCGGAATGGCCCGCGTGTGCGGGCCGCAGGACCTCGACGTCGTGGTGACCAACGCCCCTGCGGATCCGACGACGCGGAGTCGTCTGCGGGAGGCGGGGGTCGATGTGGTGGAGGTGTGAGCCCGACGGTCCTGGCAGGCGGCTCTAGGTTTCAGGTTCTCTTTCCGGGGCGCCTCGAGAGCAGCCGGGTGAACGGGGTGACGGGGCGTTCCAGGCGTTCGCCGTCCACGGTGATGTCGACCGCTTCGTTGAAAAAGGCGAGGAGTCCGGTGACGGCGCCCACCGCGGGCAGCGGCTCCTGGTAGCTCCAGACGATGTTCGGCGGTACGCCCGCCTCGCCCCGCCACGACCAGTACGCGGCGGTGCCCTTGTAGGGACACCCGGTGCTGTGGTCGGTGGGTTCGAACAGGTCGAGGCGGACGTCCTCGCGGGGAACGTAGTACCGGGTCGGCAGACCGGTCTCGAACAGCAGGACCGGACGGCGGGTGTCCGCGACGACCGTACCGTCGATCTCGACCTGGACATGGCGGCTGCTGGGGACGGCGTCCACCCGTTTGTGCGGGTCGCGGGGGTGGATGAAGATCTCTTCCTCCTCCTCGTACCAGTGGTCGAGGCCCTTGCCGCTGCGCCGGAACCACTCGAAGGCGATGTGACCGGCCAGGTCGTCGGCGGGGAACGTCCAGGCCGCGTTCTCCAGCAGATGACCGTCGACTTCGAGGTCGTAGAAGATCCGCGATCCGGTGTGCGCGCCCGTCGGCGGGTTCTTCGCCGGGCGCAGCAGGTCCTCGCGGACCTCCTCGCGAGGGAAGGCGTAGAGCGGCACCGGTACGTCGGGCTCCCACACGAGGACCGGATGCCTGCTGTCCACGACGGTGACGTCGCCCTTGCGGCCGCGCACCCAGCGCTCGCTGGGCTCCCACAGGAGTCCTTCCGGGGTGGCCCTGACGTCCGGCGCGGTGGGGAATGTGGTCATGACCGGCTCTCCTTGGTCGGCTCGGCCGACGGTATGTCTCAACGTAGTCGCGGGTCCCTTAGATCACCACGTGGTTCCCGACCGGTGCAGAGCCCGGTCTCGGCTCGCCGCGCACTCCGATCCCGTGGCCGGAACCGGCAGGGGCCGGGTGGTGAGACGGTTCGTTCCTCAGCAGCCCACCCGCGCGGCCAGCCCCGTCGCGCCCGGGGCCCGGTCCCGGTAGGTCTCCGTCACGAACGCCAGGAACGTCTCGATGTCCCCGGGCTGCGAGGACAGTCCCACCGAGACACGGACGGCACCGGCCGAAGGCAGCCGCAGCACATCCAAGTAGTCCCCCATGGAGTGGAGTTGCCTGCGCGCCGCGGCACGCAGCCGACTCAACGGCAGGGCGAACGCCGCCTCGCCGGCACCCGGGTTGCAGAAGCAGCCCGTGCGCAGCGAGATACCGCGCCGGGCGCTGTCGCGCGTGACGATCCGTTCGTCGACGATCCGGCCGTCCGCGCCGAGCAGGTTCAACGCGACCGTTCCCCCGCGTGCCGCCGCGTCGCTGCCCTCGGGGCCGTACACGCGCACCAGCGGCGATCCGTCGCTGTGCCGCAAGGTACGCAGACCGGCCAGGAGTTGACCGGTGAGCCGGGTGACATGGGTGTGTACGCGGTCCATGCCGATGCCGTTGATCCAGTCGAGTCCGGCCGCCACATCCGGTATGGCCAGGAAATTGACCGTGCCGTCCTCGAAGGCCGCCTCGTCGTCGGCGAGGACGTGCCACTGTGCCTGGGCGCTGGCCGCGTGGACGGTACCGCCGGAGAACCAGGGCCGCCGCAGCCCGGCGAGCGCCTCCCGCCGGGCGATCAGGCTACCGACTCCGGTGGGGTGGCCGAAGACCTTGTACCAGCTGACCACGGTGAAGTCCGGGCGGAACCGGCTCAGGTCCAGAGTGTTGGCAGGTACGAAGGCGGCCGCGTCGAGCACTACGTCGTAGCCGTGCGCATGGGCCTGCTCGATCCACTCCAGCGGATGCTGTACGCCGGTGAAGTTGCTCTGCGCCGGGTAGGCCAGCAGCCCGCGGGGGCGTCTGCGTGCTCGGCCGCGCGCGGAGAGCGCGGCCGTCAGCCGCTTCTCGTCGATCCGCAGATCGGGGCCGTGGACCGGCACGTACGCCGTGGTCGCACCCCTGGCCCGGGCGTACTCCCGCAGTCCGTTGACGGAGTTGTGGTTGTCCAGCGACATCACCAGTCTGTCGCGCGGTGTGAACGGATAGGCCTCGCCGACCAGTCGCAGCGCGCCGGTCGCGTTGGGCGTGAAGATCACGGCGTACTCGCCGGGATCGGCGTTGAAGTGCCGGAGCACCGCGCGGCGTGCCTCGGCGAGCAGCTCTCCCGAGGCACGGGAGGCCGGGCTCTCGGAGTGCGGATTGCCGTAGCAGCCGCTGGTGATCCGCTCCGCGCTCGCGGTGACGAGCGAGCGCGGGGGAAGCCCCGCGCCGGTGTGGTCGAGGTAGGTGTGACCGCCCTCGTCGAGGTAGCCGAACTCGCTCGCCCGTAACTCGGCGAAGCCGCACGCGCCTTGATGGTCGTGAGCGGCGGGTTCCGCCGGACAGGCGCGGGCCTGGTCGGTGCCGCGTAAGTGGCTGCTGGTCCGGGCCTTCTCCACAAGTCCCCCTCTGGTCGACCGGTCCGGCCCCCGAGTCCTGTGCGCGGACGGGGACACGGTTTTCCCTCATCCTCCGCTCCAGCGCTCCTCGCGCGCAGGGGGTGGTGCAGAGAGATGCACCACCCCGTCTCTACGAGGACTGCCCCAGCTTCCCGAGTTCCGTCTCGTTGCCGGCGCGGGCCATGACGGACCCGAAGGGGCTCAGCCGAGAGTCCAGTCGACCGTGTCGGTGTACGTGGAGCCGTTGATGGTCGCGGTCACGGTGACGGTGTTACGTCCCGGCCTCAGGGTGACGCCGGCCCATCTGAAGACACGGTCTCCGCTGCTCACGGCGCCCAGGGAGGTGCCGTTGAGGGCGGCGGTGACCCTGTCCGCGTTGGAGTAGACCTTCAGTTCGGTGGTGGCGTCGGTTCGCTGGGTCCAGCGGCGGCTCGTGATGTAGAGCGTCGGAGTGCTCGCCCAGTTGGCCTTGTACCAGTAGAAGGCGTCCTTGCGGATCTGCCGGTCGCGGGTGACCAGGCCCTTGTCGTTGATCCCGGGCCGGCCTCCTTCGTTGCGGCCGTCGGAGGCGAAGTCGAACATGGCCCACACGAACGTGCCCCAGATGTAGGAACGGTCGGCGAGCTGCTTCCAGTACGCCTCGTGGAACAGCGCCTGGTACTCCTCGGGGTGCCAGGAACCACCCGGTGTGGGCCTGGGCGGGTTGAGGGCGTGCTGGGTGGTGTTGGCGCCGGCGCCGTACTCCGAGATGCCGATCCTGCGGGAGGGGGAGTTGGCGTGCAGGTTGTCGGCCCACGCGCCGAGCTCGCCGTCCTTGGAGCCGTAGTACCAGCCGTAGTACTTGTTGAAGCCCGTTACCCGGGTGTGCAGCCCGGCCTGAGCGTTGTCGGGGTCTTCGCTGCGCACCGCGTAGGTGGAGAGCCGGTCGGGGTCCTCGGATTCGATGATGCCGGCCAGTGACGCGAGCAGTCTGTTCGTGGTGGTGCCGTTGTAATCGGTGAGTTCGTTGCCGATGCCCCAGAAGACGATCGACGGGTGGTTGTAGTTCTGCCTGATCAGCTCACGCAGTTGGTTCTGGGTGCTCGCGGTGAAGGCGGACGAGTCGGTGACGGAGTTGACCAGCGGGATCTCCGCCCACACGATCAGCCCGCGTTCGTCGGCGAGGCTGTAGTCCTTCTGGTCGTGCTGGTAATGCGCCATCCGGATGGCGTTGGCTCCCAGTTCCTGGATGAGGTCGAAGTCCTGGGTGTGTTCGGCGTCGTTGATCGCCCAGCCCTTGCCGGCCCGCTCGTGGTGCAGGTTGACGCCGTGCAGGTGGAGGTGGCTGCCGTTGAGGTGGAAGCCGGTGTCGGGGTCGACGGTGAAGGAGCGAAGGCCCAGGCGTTCGGTCACCACGTCCGTGATCCGGTCCGCGCCCGCGGTGACGTCATGGATCTCCACGCTGGCGTTGTAGAGGTAGGGATCCGCGATGCCGTTCCACAGGCGTGGGCGGTCGATGCTGACGGTCTGTCCGACCTCCGCGCCGGCGGCCCCGGCGACGGTCTGCGCGGTGCTGCGGACGTCCGCGACGACGGTGCCGCTGCTGTCGGCGATGACGGTACGGACGACCACCGATCTGGCGGTGCTGTTGTCGTTCCACAGCTTCGTCGTCACGCTCACCGTGGCCGACGCCGCGCTCACACTGCTCTGCCGCAGATAGACGCCGGGGCCTGCGTAGTCCTCCATCCGCACATGAAGGTTGTCGGTGGCCCACAGACTCACGTTGCGGTAGATGCCGCCCTCGAAGGTGTAGTCCGCGCTGACCGGCGCGATGCCGGTGTCGCGGGCGTTGGTCACCTTGACCGCGATCACGTTGTCCGCGCCCGGGACGAGCACACCGGTGACGCCGAACCTGAACCGGGAGTATCCGCCCCTGTGCTGCCCGAGATACGTGCCGTTGACCCAGACGTCAGCGACCTGGTTGACCCCGGCGAACTGCAGGTACAGCCTCTTCCCGGCCAGGTCGGACGGCACGGTGTAATGGCGGCGGTACCAGCCCACTCCGCGGTAGTAGTCGTTGCCGCCGTCGGCACCGTCGTCGGCGTTCCAGGTGTGGGGCGTGTTGACCGGCGTCCATCCGGAGTCATCGAATCCGGGCGCTTGCGCACCCGCGACGTCCTGTCTGATGAAGCGCCACCCATTGTTGATGTGGATCCAAGCACGAGGATTCGGCGCCGTGTACGTCGCGGCGGACGCGGCATCGGCAAACACAATCCCCGCCAACGAGACCAGCACGCCCCCAGCCGTACCGCTCAGCACCTGCCGGCGCGTAGGGAAACCCGTCATTTCAGAACTCACTTCCGCAGAGGTGGAGTAGAAGGTCGTGTTGATGCGGCGTCACGCCGACGATCGCGGCAGCCAGGAGGCACCCGGATCGGGCTGACCGCCTGCGCGAGGTAATCGAGACGCTTGCCCCGGTCGCACCCCGCGTCCAGTCGGCGGTTCTCCCGGATCACGGCGCCGTCATCGCATGAGGTGCGGCTCTTGGACACGCTCGACGCGCACCAACCGGTGCGGCCGTAGGCCATGGGGAAGCGCTGCCACGTGGTCACACCGGCGTCGTTCCAGTCGCCCACTGGCCGACCAGCCCCTCGGCAATCGCTCCGGGGCAGGGTGCGTGATCACGCATGCATATGTCTACGCAGTCAGCCCCTCGCCGTCAACAGTGAGGACGGGCAGAGATGCGGGGACGCCCCGCCCTCTCTCCCTGCCTCCTCCTGACGTCACGGATATGCTCCGGACTCTTGACGGCGGGCGCGTGACTGCGTAGACATGACCGCGCGGTCAGTCGGACGGCACCTGACAGTGACGATTGGCCGTGGCATCGCTCCGGAGGTCTGGCTTTTCGGCCGGACGGACCTTCGGTTGCCCTCTTGGGAGATCGTCGGCCTGCCGGGGCGATGCCGCTCGGCGGGTGCCGGTCCGGCGACCGGGAATTGACAGCGCGTGGTTGGAGGCCCATCGCCGTCCTGCCCGTCCGCTCGACCGGCGTACCCTCCCGCACGGGAGCCGGCCGCCGTGCGCCCGCACGGCCCACGTCCTCAGGAGGAGACGACAACGACGACACCCGCGCCGCCCACGCCCAGGCGATCCGCGAACCGCCTTCGGCGACAAGGACCACCACAGCGTGGTGACGTGGCTCCTTGCCGACCAACCGTCCTTCTGCGAAGAGAGTTCGGGAGACCGCATCGGTCCCAAAAATGACCAAAAGGCTGTATCGGCAATCGCGATACAGCCTCCGACCTGCTACTTTCACAAGTCGGGACGACAGGATTTGAACCTGCGACCCCTTGACCCCCAGTCAAGTGCGCTACCAAGCTGCGCCACGTCCCGATGCGTCACGCGGGTGAGCCGCGTGATCACGCACGTCAACCCTACCGTATTCGGGCAGGAACTCTCGCCCCTCTCCGCGGCCTCGGTCGGCATGCCCGGGCGCCGGTGGGGGAAGACCGGGCACGGGTCGACGGCGAAGGAGTGTCGCGTGGAGCAGGTGGGCAGGGAGACGTACCCGAACGGGCCCGGGGGGCTCGATGTGCGGCCCGTCGCCGGGCATATCGGGGCCGAGATCCACGGTCTCGACCTGGGCGGACCGCTGGAGGACGAGACCGTCGAGGGGATCCGTGCGGCGTTGCTGCGCTGGAAGGTGGTGTTCTTCCGGGACCAGAAGCTCGACCACGCCGGGCACATCGCGTTCGCCCGGCGTTTCGGGGAGCCGGTCACCCTGCGGTCCCGCGGTTCCGCCTCCCCCGCGGACTTCCCGCAGGTCGAGACGACCGCCGACCGGCTGGAGCTGGCGGGGCGGCACGGCATGTCGCACACCGAGTGGCTGGAGCGCCGGCGCCACTCCACGCTGCGCGGCTGGCACGCGGACCACACCGCGCGGATCGACCCGCCGGCCCTCACCATTCTGCGCGCCGAGCGGGTGCCGCCGTACGGCGGGGACACCACCTGGGCCAATCTGGCCACCGCCTACGCGGGGCTGTCCGAACCCGTACGGCGCTTCGCCGACGGTCTGCGCGCGGAGCACCGGCTCGGGGTCGGGTACCTTCCGCGCTCCGGCCCCGACGCGTACGTGCGGCACCTCCAGGAGCACCAAGTGGCCTCGGTGCACCCGGTGGTCCGCGTGCATCCGGAGTCCGGCGAGCGCGTGCTGTACGTCAATCCGTACTACGTGGAGAACATCGTCGGCGTCTCCCGGGCCGAGAACCGGCTGCTGCTGGAGATGTTCGTGGAGCAGGTGACACGGCCCGAGTACACCGTCCGCTTCCGCTGGGAGCCCGGCAGCGTGGCCCTGTGGGACAACCGTGCCACGATCCACCTCGCCCCCAGCGACGCGGCCCACCTGGACTTTCCCCGCATCATGCACCGGGTGATGACGGCCGGGGACATCCCCGTCGGCGTGGCGGGCACACCGTCCGAGCCGATCGCCGGGGCGCTCCTGCACCGGCCGTCCGACAGCCGAAACCAGTAGCGTCAGACGTAGGGGTCGAACGCGATGCCCGATGGCATGGCCGCCGCGAGGTGGCTGTTGAAGTTGCCGTCCTTCAGGCCGAAGTTGGCGCTGCCGAAGTCGTACGCGCTCAACCTGTCGCGCAGCCCCGCGGGGTAGCCGTTCCAGCCCACCAGCGGCGGGTACTGCCAGGTGCCCTCGTGGTTCTCCGGTGGTTCGTCAGCCGAGTTCGCGGGGCGGAAGGCGTGCGTGCTCACTCCGTCCTTGTGGTACACGATCTTGGGGTGGTTGCCGTCCCAGCGGATCTGGTCGCGGGTGTGGACCGTGAAGCCTCCGTGGGCCGACGTGGAGACGTACTGGGCCGCGTTGTTCTGCACCCACACGACCACGTGTTCCCAGTCGTGGCGATGGCCGCCGAGACTGCTGCCGGCCACGGCCTGGTCCTTCTCGAAGTACAGGCCGTACATCACGGCGCACCAGCCGTTGTTGCACTTGTAGCGGGCGTACCCGTTGGTGTTGTCGAGGTCCCAGGAGTCACGGCACTGGCCGTTGAGGGCGCCCGTCGGGCTGAGTCCGCCGTTGACCGTGCCGTCGGGGCCGATGGCGGGCGTGGGGTAGCAGCCGTCCGTGTCGTAGTCGTACGCCGGCTGCCAGGTCTGCTCCGTGGCGTCCGCGTTGGCCGGCAACGCCTGGGGCGGGTCCGCGAGGGCGCTGCCCGGAAAGGCGATCACCAGCGCGACCGCGCTGCCGAGAACGACGGATAATCTGCGGAGCCTGCGCGCACTCGTCTTCAAGGCGTCCTCCTGGTCGGCCATGGGGGTCTGGGCATTCAAGCAGTATTGACATGCCCAGAACAGAGCCGGAACAGGGTCGCCGCCGTGAAGAATCGGTGCGGGAGCCGGTCTCGTGGCGGCCGGGGTCTTCCGGCACGGCCGGGAGCCTCAACCACACCTGGAAGACGCCGACTTCAGGGTCCGGACGCGTGGGCCCGGCACGCCCGGTTCAGCGGGCGCGTGAGCCGGGTGCGTGCGCGTGAGCCGAGTCCGGGTGCGGGCGCGTGAGCCGAGTCGGTGCGGGCGCGTGAGCCGAGTCGAGTGCGGGCGCGGCCGACCCTGACGAGTCGGCCGGCCGCATCGCCTTGTCATCAACGGCCGAGGGCCACCGTGCCCTTGGCGCCGCCGCGGAGGGATCGCCTCGCGGCTCGTTCGGCGGCGCCGCCGGACTGGGCGGGGCACTCATGGGGCGGCCCGTTCACCCGGTGCGTCGGCGAGATCGGGTGAGCGCCGTTCCCCGGCAGGCTCCGACCGGGCCCCGGCCGGTTCGGCCCGCGCCCCGGGCTGCCTTCCGGCCGAGAGCACGGTACGTACGCGGTGCGGGAGTGCCTGTCACGCGCCCACGCCCGCCATTCGCCGTCCGGAGGAGGCCCGTGCGTGCCGGGACACCGCGTCGGCCGTGGCGGAGACCAGCGGCGCCAGTCGTGTTGGGCGGAACGCGTCCGTGTGGGTCACCGCGCTCACGGCCGCGACCACGGTCCCGCGTGTGTTGCACAGGGGGAAGGCGACTCCGCCGCAGTCCGGCGTCATCGTCCGGGCGGCCCGGCTGCTGAGCGAGCTGGGCCGACTCAGTCCTCGGCGTGCCGCCGCGCCGACTCGTTCTCCTGGGCCATGCGCCGCAGCGCCAGCAGCGCGGGCTCCAGGAGGACGGTCAGCAGCAGCGCCCGCTCCGCGACCTCCAACGGGTCGTCGATCCAGTCCAGTTGGTCGAGGTCCACGGCCGCGGTCTGCTCGGCCAGCCGTGCGTACGGCAGCAGCGTGCGCCACTCCAGCGGGGTGCCGAGCGTACGCAGCGAGGTCAGGGTCTCGGCCAGTGCGGCCCTGGCCGGTGCGGACTGGTGCACCTGCCAGCCCAGCTCCTTGATGAGCGCGCCCACCTCGGCCGGTTCCGGGGTGCCCTCCTCCGGCTCCTCCACGATCCGGATCGACCCGAGGGCCAGTCCGAGAAGGATGTGGGTGTCGCCCGCGTGCTCGTCCAGGGCCCGCAGTACGTCCCGGGTGGTGCTGACGGAAAGGCCCCGGACGCCGATCAGCGCGCGGATCAGCCGGAGTCTGCGCAGGTGCTGCTCGTCGTACTCGGCCTGGGTGGCCGACAGCTGCCGCCCGGCCGGGAGCAGGCCCTCGCGAAGGTAGTACTTGATCGTCGTGACGGAGACGCCACTGCGGCGGCTCAGGTCGGACATGCGCATCGGGAGGGCTCCGCTCTGGTCATTGGATACCTCCACTGTCTAACATGGATAGCGAAGGTATCCAACAACAGGGCCTCCGCCTTGCCCTGCCCTGCATTCATCTCTCCCGCCTCCGCCTCTGCCGGAAGAAGGCCGCAGCCATGCCCACCCTGCGCTGGACCACCGTCGACACCCCCGCCCCCGACGCCACGGCGTTCGTGATGGCGTCCCGTCTGGAGGTCCGTTCCCTCGCCGACGTACCGCGCTTCTTCCTGCGGTCCCTCGCCGCCTGGAAGCAGGTGACCGGCGCGCCCGGTGCCTTCGGCGCCTCCCTGGTCGCCGAACCGCTCAGGCGGACCTTCTGGACGCTGTCGGCGTGGGAGGACAGGAAGGCCCTGTACGCCTACGCGAAGACCGAGCCGCACCGCTCGATCATGAAGGGCCTGCGGCCCACGATGAGCCACTCGGTGTTCACGTTCTGGGAGGTCCCCGCGACGGACCTGCCCATCGACTGGGCGGACGCCCGGCACCGGCTGGCCGAGCAACAGCGCACGGACGCCGCAAACGCCGGCGGACCCGCGGCCGCCTGACCTCTCCACCCAGCCCTCTACAGGAGTTCTCCGCCATGACGCTCTCCGAAAAGACCCCGGACGTCGAGGAAGCGGCCGCCGCCCCGCCGGGCGAGGGCAGGCGCGTGCCGCTGTGGCTCGCGATCGTCGCGTCCAGCGTGCCCATGTTCATGGTCGCGCTCGACAACCTGGTCGTCTCGACCGCCCTGCGCACCCTGGCCGTCGACCTCGACGCGACCACCCAGCAGCTCCAGTGGTTCGTCAACGCCTACGTCCTCAGCTTCGCCTGTCTGCTGATGACGGGGGCGGCGCTCGGCGACCGGTTCGGCCGCCGCATGGTCTTCGTGGCCGGTGTCGCCGTGTTCACGCTGTCCTCCATCGGCTGCGGTCTCGCCGACACGAGTGAGCAGCTGATCACCTTCCGCGCCCTCCAGGGCGTCGGCGCCGCGGCCGTGATGCCGCTGTCCCTGACCCTGCTGTCCCAGGCCGTTCCGGAGCGGCTGCGCGGAATGGCGCTCGGCGTGTGGTCCGGGGTGAGCGGTCTGGCCGTCGCGATGGGCCCCGTGGTGGGCGGCGCGGTGGTCGACGGCCTCGACTGGCGGTGGATCTTCTGGATCAACGTGCCGGTGTGTGTGATCGCCATCCCGCTGGTGCTGTTCGCCCTCCGCGAGAGCTCCCTGCCCGGGACCCGCCTCGACCTGGTCGGCATGGTGCTGGCCGCGGCGGGACTGTGCGCGGTCGTGTGGGGCATCGTGCACGGCGAGACCGACGGCTGGACCTCGGGAACGGTGCTGGGCGCGTTCGCGGGCGGCGCGGTGCTGCTGGCCGTGTTCGTCGCCTGGGAGGCCAGGGTCCCGCAGCCGATGCTTCCGCTGTCCTTCTACCGGGTACGGGCCTTCACCCTCACCAACGTCGTCTCCGCGGCCATGTACTTCGGCGTCTTCGGCTCCCTCTTCCTGCTCGCCCAGTACCTCCAGGTCGTGCCGCCGCACACCCCGCTGGAGGCCGGTGTGCGCACCCTGGCCTGGACGCTCATGCCGATGTTCGTCGCACCCGTCGCCGGACTCCTCACCGACAAGGTGGGCGGCGGCCGGCTGATGGCCCTCGGACTGTTCCTCCAGGGCGTCGGACTCGGCTGGATCAACCTCGTCGCGGACACCGACACCTCGTACTCCTCCCTGGTGGGCCCGATGATCGTGGCCGGTATCGGCATGGGCTTCGTGTTCGCCCCGACGGCCGCGGTCGTCCTCGGCTCGGTCGCCAAGGAGCACGCGGGCAAGGCGTCCGGTGCCAACACCACGGTCCGCGAGGTGGGCGGCGCCCTCGGTATCGCGGTCCTCAGCACCGTGTTCGTGGCGCACGGCAGCACGCGTACGCCGCAGGAGTTCGTCGACGGGCTGCACCCCGCGGTGTGGGTCGGTGTGGCCGTGGTGTTCGTGGGTGCGCTGTGCGCGCTCGGCATCCCGCGCGGGCCGCGGGCCGAGGAGGACTGAGGACGACCGGGCATCCGTCACGGTGCGGTGGCCGCCCGGCGCGTGGGACGCGCGGGGCGGCCATCTTCGTTGCCGGCTCTCATGGTTGACGATCCCTCGACGTGTGCGGGCAAGGCACCGGCTCCCCGATTCGCGGGACATGCTGATCACCGGGCGGCACAATGGCGGCGACGCTCCCGCGCCCCCGCGCCGGACGCGGACACCCAGGACAGCGCGTGGTACGCGGAGAGGGGAACGACGTGAGTGACCAGCACAGCCCGTCGGGCAGGCCGGGCAGGCTGAACACGAGCGTGGCGCACAACGCCCGCGTCTGGAACTACTGGATCGGCGGCAAGGACAACTACGAGGTCGACCAGCAGGTCGGCGAGCACGTCGCCTCGATGTTCCCGATCATCCGGGACATCGCCCGCGCGGACCGCGAGTTCCTGGGCCGTGCGGTGCGGTTCCTGGCCGGGGAGCGCGGGGTGCGGCAGTTCCTCGACATCGGCACCGGGCTGCCGACGGCGGAGAACACCCATGAGATAGCCCAGCGGATCGCGCCCGAGTCACGGATCGTCTACGTCGACAACGATCCCATCGTGCTCGTGCACGCCCGCACCCTGCTGACCGGCAACCACGAGGGCGTCACCGACTACATCGACGCCGACGTGCACGACCCGGCCACCATCCTCGAACGCGCCGAGCGGACGCTGGACTTCACCCGGCCCGTCGCGGTCATGATGCTGGGCATCCTCAACTTCGTCCTGGACACCGAGAAGGCGCGGGACATCGTACGGCGGATCATGGCCGCGGTCCCGTCCGGCAGCTTCCTGGTCCTGACGCACCCCACGTTCGACGCCGACCTCGGCGGCGAGGGGCAGATCCCGGCGATGGAGTTCTGGAACGAGAACGCCACCCCTCCGGTGATCGCCCGCAGCCGCGCCGACATCGCGGCCTTCATGGAGGGTCTGGAACTGCTCGAACCGGGCATGGTGCCGTGCTCGCACTGGCGCAACGGCTCCGCCTCCTCCGTCGTGGTACCGCAGTTCGGAGCGGTGGCCGTGAAACCCTGAGCGGAGCGCCGAGCCCGCCGAGGAGGACGTATGACGACCCTTGCCGATCCCGTCCCCGGCGGACGGCCCAAGGATGTCGCCCGGGCCAGGGCCCACGCCAAGGACCTGTCCACACAGGGCGTGCACGGCGTCGTCCTCGCCTATGTCGACACCGCGGGCATCGGCCGGGTGAAGACGATCCCGGTGTCCCGGCTCGCCTCGGCGGCGGCCTGGGGCGTCGGGATGTCACCGGTGTTCGACACGTTCCTCGCCGACGATTCCATCGTGACCACCGACGTGCTCGGCTCACCGGACGGCGATCTGCGCCTCTACCCCGACCTCGACCAGGTGGTGGTCCTGTCCGCCCAGCCCGGCTGGGCGTGGGCCCCCGTCGACCGGATCACCCAGGAAGGTGCGCGGTACCCCGCGTGCAGCCGGACCTTCCTGCGCCGTACCGTCTCGGACGCGACCAGGCGCCACGGCATCGAGTTCAAGGCGTCCATCGAGGTCGAGTGGGCCGTCGGACAGGCCTCGGCACCCGGGGACGCGTTCGTCCCCGCCGTCAGCGGCCCGGCCTACAGCGCCACGCGGCAGGTCGAACTGAGCGACTACCTGCTGGAGTTGCTGACGGCGTTCGCGGCCCAGGGCGTGGACGTCGACCAGATCCACCCCGAGTACGCGGCAGGGCAGTTCGAGATCTCCGTCAGTACGCTCGACCCGGTGGCGGCCGCCGACCGCAGTGTGCTGGTGCGGCAGACCATCCGGGCGGTGTCGCAGCGCCACGGGCTCAGGGCGTCGTTCTCCCCCGCCGTGCTCGCGCAGGGCGTCGGCAACGGCGGCCATGTCCACATCTCGGCCTGGCGCGACGGGGCGAACCTGCACGCCGGCGGCGACCGGCGGTACGGCATGACGCCCGAGGCCGAGTCGTTCACGGCGGGCGTGCTCGCGCATCTGCCGGGGCTGACGGCCGTGACGGCCCCGTCCCCGGCCAGCCATCTGCGGCTCAGGCCCTCCCAGTGGGCCGGGGTGTTCAACGCCTGGGGGCACGAGACGCGCGAGACCGCGGTACGGGTCATCACCGGGACGACGGGCCGCCAGGACCAGGAGGCGAACCTGGAGGTCAAACCCGTCGATCTGGCCGCCAACCCGTATCTCGCCCTCGGCTGCCTCGTCGCCGCCGGGCTCGACGGCCTGGACTCGGGGGCGGCCCTGCCCGAGGAGACCACCGGGGATCCCGCACGGCTCGCTCCCACCGAGGCGGAGGCCCGGGGCGTACGCCGTCTGCCGACGTCACTGGAGCAGTCCGTCGAGGAGTTCCGCCGGGACGACGTACTCGTGACCGCGCTGGGTTCCGTACTCGCGGACGCCGTGGTCGCCGTACGCCAGGGGGAGAGCGCGGCCGTGGCCGGACTGGACGACGAGGGCGTGGCGGCGGCGTACCGCTGGAAGTACTGACCGGCCCCACCAGAGGAGTCCACCCAGTCGTGAGCC
>NZ_VJZE01000699.1 GCF_009377205.1 Streptomyces phyllanthi | reverse complement strand
CCCCCGCCGCTCCCCCGGAACCCTTCAGGCCCTTCGATCCCCCCGCGGCCGTCAGCGGCCGGGCGATGTCCTCCAGTGACCGCCGCTCCGCCCGTACGGCCAGTGCCGCCGCCACCAGACCGGCCACGCACATCAGGGACGCGCCGATCTGGAAGGCGAGGACCGTGTCGCCGACGACACCCGACTCGGTCAGGTCGGCGAAGATGAGCGGTCCGCTGATGCCGCCCGCCGCCGTGCCGATGGCGTAGAAGAAGGCGATGGCCATCGCGCGGGTCTCCATCGGGAAGACCTCCGAGACGGTCAGATACGCGCTGCTCGCCCCCGCCGACGCGAAGAACAGCACCACGCACCAGCACACCGTCAGCGTCACCGCGCTCAGCGCACCCCGGTCGAAGAGCCAGGCCGTACCGAAGAGCAGCAGGCCCGACAGCAGATACGTCGACGAGATCATCACCCGGCGGCCGAGCGTGTCGAAGAGCTGCCCGAGCAGGAGCGGGCCGAGGAAGTTGCCGGCCGCGATGAACGCGAAGTAGTAGCCGGTGTCGGAGGTCGGTACGTCGAAGAACGTGGTCAGGATCGCGCCGAAACCGAAGGTGATCGCGTTGTAGAGGAAGGCCTGGCCGATGAAGAGCGAGAAGCCGAGGGCGGCGCGCCTTCGGTAGGTGGAGAGGACCGTGCGGGCGATCATGCCGAAGCCGACGCTCTCGCGCTGGCGGATGGTGATCTCCTCGGTCGCCGGAGGCAGTTCGCGCCCCGTGTCCGCGGCGACCTCGGCCTCCACCGACGACACCAGCCGTTCCGCCTCCTTCTCCCGGCCGTGGATGAGCAGCCAGCGCGGGCTCTCCGGGACGCTGCGCCGGACGAGGAGGATGGCGAGGCCGAGGACGACACCGAGGGCGAAGGTGAGACGCCAGCCGACGTTCGCCGGGAAGAGGTCCGTGTCCAGCGCGAGGATCGACAGCAGCGAGCCGCCGATCGCGCCGAGCCAGAAGCTGCCGTTGATGACGATGTCGACGCGGCCCCGGTAGTACGACGGGATCAGCTCGTCGATCGCGGAGTTGATGGCCGCGTACTCGCCGCCGATACCGAAGCCGGTCAGGAAGCGGAACGCGAAGAACCACCAGGACTCCATGGAGACGGCGGTCAGGGCGGTGGCCCCGAGGTAGACCGCGAGCGTGACCATGAAGAGCTTCTTGCGGCCGAAGATGTCGGTCAGGCGGCCGAAGAACAGTGCCCCCGCGCAGGCTCCGGCCACGTAGAGCGCGGCCGCGATACCCGTGACCTGCGCGGACGAGATGGCAAGACCGCTGCCCTCCTCCGATAACCGCCCGGCGATGTTGCCGACGACGGTGACCTCCAACCCGTCGAGGATCCAGACGGTGCCGAGACCGATCACGATCGTCCAGTGCCAGCGCGACCAGGGCAGACGGTCCAGCCTGGCCGGTATGGCGGTGGTGACGGTGCCGGTCTGCGGTACGGAGACGGACATGGACGACCTCCTCGGGCGACGCGCGGGTACGCCCCCGAGTCCCCGCGCCGCGGCGGCTTACGCTCTGGGGGATTCCGAGCGGCCCGGAGGGGCTGGAGGGGCTTGGAGGGCTTGAAACGGCCCGGAAGCGCTGAGCGGCCGGGAAGGACTGGCGCGGCCCGGAAAGGCCGGCGTGGGCCCGGAAGCGCTGGCGCGACCCAGAATGGCCGGCGTGGCCCAGAAAGGCCGGCGTGGCCCGGAAGGGCCAGCGTGGCCCGGAAGCGCTGGCGTGGGCCCGGAAGCGCTGGCGCGGCCCGGAAAGACCGGCGCGGCCCGGAGGGCTACGCCCCGAGTGCCCGCGACACCGTGTAGATCAGCAGACCGGCCAGCGAGCCCACCACCGTGCCGTTGATACGGATGAACTGCAGGTCGCGGCCGATGTTCGCCTCGATCTTCTTCGTCGTGTGCTCGGGGTCCCAGCTCGCGACCGTGTCCGTGATGAGGGAGGTGATCTCGCGTCGGTACGTCGTGACGACGTACACCGCCGCGCCCTCGACCCAGCCGTCGACCTTGCCCTGGATCTTGGGCTCGGTGGCCATCCGGGAGCCCAGCGACAGCAGGGAGGCCCGTACGCGCAGCCGCAGCTCGCTGCGCTCGTCCTCGGCGGCCGCCACGATCATGGACCGTACGGCGGTCCACGCGGACGCGATCAGGTCCTGCACCTCGCCCCGGCCCAGTACCTCGCCCTTGAGCCGCTCCACCCGCGTGCGCGTCTCCGTGTCCGACTGGAGGTCGGAGGCGAAGTCGGTGAGGAAGCGGTCGAGGGCACCGCGGGCGGGGTGCGACGGGGAGTCGCGCATCTCGGTGACGAAGCGGAGCAGCTCCTTGTAGACGCGCTCGCCGACCTTCTTGTCGACGAACCGGGGGGTCCAGCCGGGGGCTCCGCCCTGGACGGCGTTCATGACCTGCTCGTCGTGGAGGATCAGCCAGCTCTGGGCGCGGCCGACGACCAGGTCGACGACCCGTTTGTGGCCGCCGTCGGCGACGATCTTCTCCAGCAACTTGCCGATACCGGGGGCGATCTCCTGGGCGTTGGCGCGTCTGGTGACGGCCTCGCCGACCACCGCCTGGACGTCGGAGTCGCGCAGCACGGTGAGGGCGCCCCGCAGCGCGGTGGCGAGCTCGGCGGTCACGCGGTCGGCGTGGTCCGGTACGGCGAGCCAGGCGCCGAGACGGCTGCCGATGCCCACGGCGCGCAGACGCTGCCGTACGACGTCGTGGGAGAGGAAGTTCTCCCCCACGAACTCGCCCAGCGACACCCCCAGCTGGTCCTTCTTGGTGGGGATGATCGCGGTGTGCGGGATGGGCAGGCCGAGGGGATGACGGAACAGCGCGGTGACGGCGAACCAGTCGGCCAGCGCGCCGACCATGCCGGCCTCGGCGGCCGCCGCGACGTATCCGGCCCAGTCCCCGGCGCCCTGGTGCGAGGCCAGCTTGGCGAGCACGTACACGAGCGCCACGAAGAGCAGCAGCCCCGTCGCCGTGGCCTTCATCCGCCGTACGCCCCTGCGCTTCTCCTCGTCGGCCGGGCTGAAGGTGGTCATCGTGCGGTGGCCGGGAACCGGGGCGGAGACGGGGGCGAGGGCGTCGCGTACGGATGGTCCGGAGGTAGGGGCGGTGTCCCTGGCGGGAGCTACGGGGGCTGTGTCAGGAGCAGGCACTGTGTCTCGAGTGGGGGCTGTAGGGGTAGCGGGGGCTGGAG
>NZ_VJZE01000698.1 GCF_009377205.1 Streptomyces phyllanthi | reverse complement strand
CCCTCCCCGCCCGCACCGCCTTCCGCCGCTTCTGGCCCATGACCAAGGGGCTGCGGCGCTGGCTCGTGCTCGTCTGGCTGTGCACCGTGCTGGGCGCCCTCGCGGAGACCTCCGCGATCCTGCTCTTCGGCGACCTCACCGACAACGCGCTGCAGAACGGCTCGCTGGACGCCTTCTGGACCCCCGCTGCCCAGTGGCTCGCCATCGCCGTCGTGGGCGCGGCCATCGGATACGCGGGCGGCTCCCTCGCCGTATGGGTGTCGGAGCGGTTCGTGATGCGGTTGCGCGAGCACGTCTTCGACCGCGTGCAGAAACTGCCCCCGCACTTCTTCCAGCGCCACCGCCAGGGCGACCTGCTCTCCCGGCTGACCGGTGACGTCGAGGCCGTCGAGCAGATGGCCGTCTCCGGCCTCATCGGTACCGCGTCCGCGCTGTTCAGCGCCGTCTTCTACGCGGCGGCCGCCTTCTGGCTGCGCTGGGACCTCGCCGCGGCCACCTTCGCCCTGGCCCCGCTGTTCTGGCTGGCCGCGCGCAGGTTCTCCGCGACCTGGTTCCGCGCCTCCGTCCGCTCGGCGCGCCTCAATCAGGCGTACGGGCAGCTCGTCCAGGTCATCGAGACCGTCTGCGTCCTGGCCGCGATCGACATCGGCGTATGGGAGATCTCCGAGGGTCAGATGACACTCGGCCAGCTGCTCGCTTTCGCCGCCCTCCTCGGCTACCTCTACCCGCCCATCCGCAGCCTCGCCCAGCTGGGCCTCCTCGTCGCCGTGGTCACGGCTGGCGCCGAACGGCTGGTCGAGGTGCTCGACGCCCGCCCCGCCGTCACCGACCCGGCCGGCCGCGCGCACCGGGAGACCGGCCGGCCCGACGGCACGGTGGAGGTCCGGGACGTCTCCTTCCGCTACCCCGGCACCGGCCGGGGCAGAACAGCGCCCCGCCGAACCCACCCCAAAAACAATGCAAGCACGCTTGCTTGTTTCTGTCCTCGCTGACATGCTCCCCCCATGGCCGACCCGATGCCCGTGATCGACGATCTCCGCGCCGAGAGCGAGGAACTCGACCTGCTCGTGGCCGAGTTGACCCCGGAGCAGTGGGCGCTCGCGACCCCCGCCCCCGGCTGGACCGTCGCCCACCAGATCGCGCACCTCGCCTGGACCGACCACTCCTCCGTGCTGGCCGTGACCGACCAGAACGCCTTCGCCCGCGAGGTCGAGAACGCACTGACCTCGCCCGGGGACTTCGTGGACAACGGCGCGGAGGAGGGAGCAGGTAAGCCGCCCGCACAGCTGCTCGCGGACTGGCGGGCCGGACGCGAGGCCCTGGAGGACGCCCTGCGCGCCGCACCCGACGGCGCGCGGTTCCCTTGGTACGGCCCGCCCATGTCCACCGCCTCCATGGCCACCGCCCGCCTCATGGAGACCTGGGCCCATGGCCTGGACATCGCCGACGCGCTGGGAGCGGCCCGCACCCCCACCGACCGGCTCCGGCACATCGCGCGCCTCGGCGTCCGCACCCGCGACTTCGCCTTCGGCGTGCACGGACTCACCCCGCCGTTCGAGGAGTTCCGCGTCGAACTCCTCGGCCCCTCCGGCGAGACGTGGACGTACGGCCCCGACGACGCCTCGCAGCACGTCACCGGGCCCGCCCTCGACTTCTGCCTCCTGGTCACCCAGCGGGGCCACCGCGCCGACCTCGCACTCCGCGCCGACGGCCCCGACGCCGAGCAGTGGCTGGACATCGCACAGGCCTTCGCGGGCCCACCCGGCAAGGGACGCGCGCCCGAGCAGGAGCCCGAACAGGGGTCCGAGAAGAAGCCCGGGCAGGGATCCAGGCAGGAGCCCAAGGCGGGGTCCAAGCAGGAGCCCGAGCAGGAGCCCCGGTGAGGCCCCTCCGTATCGGCAACGCCTCCGGCTTCTACGGCGACCGCTTCGACGCGATGCGCGAGATGCTCACCGACGGGCCCCTCGACGTCCTCACCGGCGACTACCTCGCCGAGCTGACGATGCTCATCCTCGGCCGCGAGCGCCTGAAGGACCCCGGCGCCGGATACGCCCGCACCTTCCTGCGCCAGCTGGAGGAGTGCCTGGGCCTCGCCCACGACCGGGGCGTCCGTATCGTCACCAACGCGGGCGGCCTCAACCCGGCCGGACTCGCCGACGCCGTACGGCGGTTGGCGGACCGGCTCGGTATCCCCGCCCGCGTGGCCCACGTGGAGGGCGACGACCTCGGCCCGAACCACCCGGACGCCCTCGCCGCCCACGCCTACCTCGGCGGCTTCGGTATCGCCGCCTGTCTGCGCGAGGGCGCCGACATCGTGGTCACCGGGCGGGTGACGGACGCGGCCCTCGTCACCGGGCCCGCCGCCGCCCACTTCGGGTGGGGGCCGGGGGAGTACGACCGGCTGGCGGGTGCCGTCGTCGCCGGGCACGTCCTGGAGTGCGGGACGCAGGCCACCGGCGGCAACTACGCGTTCTTCCACGAGGGCGACGTCCGCCGCCCCGGTTTCCCCCTCGCCGAGCTGCACGAGGACGGCACCGCCGTCATCACCAAGCACCCCGGCACCGGCGGCATCGTCGACGTCGGCACCGTGACGGCGCAGCTCCTGTACGAGACGGCCGGCGCCCGGTACGCCGGGCCCGACGTCACCGCCCGGCTGGACACCGTACGGCTGACCCAGGAGGGCCCCGACCGGGTACGCGTCACCGGCGTGCGCGGAGAGGCCCCGCCCCCCACGCTCAAGGTCGGCCTCAACCGGCTCGGCGGATTCCGCAACGAGGTCGCCTTCGTCCTCACGGGACTCGACATCGAGGCCAAGGCCGAGCTCGTACGGCGGCAGATGACGGACGCCCTGGCCAAGTCGCCGCCCGGCGAGGCGCGCTGGGACCTGGCCCGCACCGACCACCCCGACGCCCCCACCGAGGAGACCGCCAGCGCGCTGCTGCGGCTCGTCGTACGGGATCCGGACCAGACGGTCGTGGGGCGTGCCCTCAGCGGTGCCGCCGTGGAGCTGGCGCTCGCGAGCTACCCCGGCTTCCATGTGCTGGCCCCACCCGGAAAGGGCGCGCCCTACGGGGTCTTCGAGGAGGCGTACGTCCCCCAGGGCGCCGTCGACCATATGGCGGTCCTCCACGACGGGCGCCGGATCCCCGTGACCCCGGCCCACGACACCCTCGTACTCCAGCCCGTCGAGGAACCCCTGCCATCCGAGCCCCTGCCATCCGAGCCCCTGCCACCCGGTCTCGGCC
>NZ_VJZE01000697.1 GCF_009377205.1 Streptomyces phyllanthi | reverse complement strand
GAGCGGGGCCGGTGATACACGCGAGGCGAGGGCGGGAACGAACTCGCGGGTGGTCGGGCGCGCCCGACGCATCCTGCTCGCCCTGCTCGTCGCCGTCGCGGTCGTCGCGCCCCTCTCCGCCTTCGCGCGCCCGCAGATCCCCGCCCCGGCACCCGCAGCGCCCGCACGGGTGACCGCGGCGACGCTGGAGGACACGTACGCGGCGAACCGCGCGAACGCCGCGGAGGCGGCCCGTATGGCGGCGGACCACGGCGAGCGGCAGCGGGCCGCGGCGGACCGTGCCATGGCGGCGCCCTCCCGGCGCTTCCTCTCCTTCGACGGACGCGGTGCCGGACAGGCCGTCGAGGTCCTCGGGGACCTGGCGCACGCCGACCGTGTGGCCGTGCTGGTGCCGGGGTCCGACACCACCCTGGACACCTACGACCGCTTCCGCGCGACCGCGACGGCCCTGCGGGACCGGCTCGACGAGACCCTCGACGAGACCGAGACCGAGACCGAGACCGAGACCGAGACCGAGACCGGGGCCGGGGCCGCGTCGCGCACGCGCACCGCCGTGATCGCCTGGCTCGGCTACGAGACCCCGCGCACCGTCAGCACGACCGTGCTCACCACGGGCCGGGCGGAGAGCGCGGCACCCCGCCTACGCGCGTTCATACGGGAGCTGCGCGGACTGGTCGGCCGGGACGCCCGCGTCTCCCTGCTCTGCCACTCGTACGGCTCTGTCGTCTGCGCCCGCGCGGCCGACACCCCGGACCGCGCGGACCATCCGGCCGACCAGGCGGGCGAGCGCGTGGACGACCTCGTTCTCGTCGGCAGCCCGGGCACCGGCGCGGACAGTGCCGCCGCTCTGCACACGTCCGCACGCGTGTGGGCGGCCCGGGGCACCGGTGACTGGATCGCGGACGTCCCGCACACCCGGGCCGACCTCTTCGGCATCACCGTCGGCTTCGGCACCGACCCCGTCTCCCCGGCCTTCGGCGCCCGTGTCTTCGCCGCGGGCGACGGCGGCCACAGCGACTACTTCCGCCCGGGCTCCGTCTCGCTGGACAACCTCGCCCGGATCGTTCTCGGCGACACCTCGGAGGTCACCCGTGCGTGAGTCAGCCATACCGGTTCGTTCAGCGGTCCCGTCGGTGAGCCACCGCGTCCGGAGCGCGGCGCGCCGTATCGACGCAGCCACCCCCTCGGAACGGGACCGCGCCGTGGACGCCCTGCGCGCCCTGGCGATCGCCGGAGTCGTCCTGGGCCACTGGCTGGTGACGGCGCTGGTCGCGGACGGCGGCCGGCTGCGCACCGCGAGTCCGTTGCAGGACATGCCGTGGCTCGCGCCGATCTCCTGGGTCTTCCAGACGCTGGCCGTGTTCTTCCTGGTGGGTGGCCATGTGGCGACGAAGGGGTATGTGTCCGCACGCGCTCGGGGCATGAGCTACCGGCGGTGGCTGCGCGCCCGCCTGACCCGGCTGTTCAAGCCGGTCGCAGCCGTCCTCGTCCTGTGGACGATCACCGCTGCCGGCCTCCTCGCGACGGGCACGGGTGTCGACACGGTGCACGCGCTGCTGAAGCTGGCGCTGTCTCCCCTGTGGTTCCTGCTGGTCTTCGCCGGGCTGACGGCCGCGACGCCCCTGCTGGTCCGGCTGAACCCGCTGTGGCCGCTGGCCGTCGTCCTCCACGTGGACCTCGTCCGCTTCGGACTCGGCGGCCCGTCATGGCTCGGCTGGGTGAACGTGGCGGCGGGCTGGCTCGTGCCGTACACGCTGGGCGCGGCCTGGACGCGCGGTGAGCTGGAGCGCCGCCGGGCGGGCTGGATCCTGCTCGTCGGCGGCGCGGTCGCGACGGCGGTCCTGGTCGCCTGGGCCGGTTACCCGGCGTCGATGGTCGGAGTCCCCGGCACGCCGGTGTCCAATCTGAACCCGCCCACCCTGGCGGCCGTCACCTTCGGGCTGGCGCAGTGCGGCCTCGCCCTGCTGCTGCGCGCGTCCCTGCGCCGGGCGATGCGGCGGCCCACGGCCTGGGCGGTGGTGGCCCTCGTCAACCTGTCCGCGATGACCGTCTTCCTGTGGCACCAGACGGCCCTGATGGCGACCACGGCCACCGGTCTTCTCGCGGGCCGGCTCCCCGGTCTGCACACGGTCCCCGACGGCCTGGGCTGGGTGGCGGCCCGGCTCGTCTGGCTCCCGGTGTTCGCCCTCGCGCTGTTCGTCTGCTGGGCCGCGTTCCGCGTCCACGAGCAGAGCGGTGCTTATGAGCAGGGCGGCGGCGGTCCGCGCCGCTCGCGGGTGGTCCGGGCGCACCGGCCGTCGCACGGGCCGTCGCACCGGGCGGCACCGCGGAGGGCGCGTCGTGTCTAGGGTGGGCCGGGTGATGGAAACGGGGAGCCGGCACCGGACCGTGCGCCGCGTCCTGCGCTGGCTGCGGGTGCTGCGCGACGACCTGTGGACCGCCCGGGCCGATCCGCTGCCCCCGTCCGTATGGCTGCGCTGGCTGCCGCACGGTGTGGTGTGCCTGGCCGCGTTCGGGATCACGGTCGGTGGCACGGCCCAGCTCGGGGACGACGGGCACCTGAACGGCGGGGCCGCCTTCCTGATCGCGCTCGGGCAGGGCGGCGCGGTGGTCCTCGCCCTGTGGCGGCCGATCGCCGGGTGGTGGCTGTCGCTGGCGGCCACGGTGGTGGGTGCCGCCGCGTTGCACGGCCGACTGGGCTTCGACGAGTTCACCTGGCCCTGGACCGCGACCGGCATCATCGCCCACCTGCTCGTGCTCCTGCTGCTCGCGCTGCGGGTGCGCACCCGCGTGGCCGTCGAGGCGCTCGCCGTGACCGGGCTGGTCACCTACGTCATCGAGGGCCTGTGGGGAGCGGCGAACTACCTGCCGACCGGCATACTCACGGCCTCCCTGTCCGTCGTCGTCGTGGTGCTCGGCACAGCCCTGCACGGCCGTCGCGAGGCACGCGCGGAGCTCGTCCAGCAGGCCGGCATCACCGCCGAGGAGCGCGCCCGCCGCACCCTTCTGGAGGAGCGCAGCCGTATCGCGCGCGAGCTGCACGACGTGGTCGCCCACCACATGTCGGTGATCTCCATCCAGGCCCAGGTCGCCCCGTACCTCGTGGAGAACCCGCCCGAGGAGCTGAAGGAGAACCTGGAGGGCATCCGGCAGAACGCCCTGGAGGCCCTCACCGAGCTGCGCCGCGTCCTCGGCGTCCTGCGCTCGGAGCACCCCGAGGACCCGCACGGCATAGGCGGGGCCGCCGACGGCACGGCCCCCCACGCCCC
>NZ_VJZE01000696.1 GCF_009377205.1 Streptomyces phyllanthi | reverse complement strand
GCGGGGAACTGCGCGACCAGCCACAACGGCCCCGCAGCCGCCACCCGACCTCAGAACCCCCCACAGAAGGCGCCCCCGCCCTCAGCCGGAGGCCCTGGCCAGCTTCAACGCGTACTCGGGCCACCACTGCCCCGCCTTGGGTCCCCCCTTGCACTCACCGTCCGACTCCCCGGGCCGCTTGACCCACAGATACGCGTCGACCAGTGGATCAGCCGTCTTGGTGGTGGGGGCCTCTCCCAGGGCGCGCCCAGGCGGATTGCACCACCGCTCACCAGGCTCGCCCTCGGTGTACGGCCCGTTCCCGTTCCGGCTCGTGTCGATGACGAACGGCTTGTCCCCCACCTTCGCCGAGAGCTCCTTGCCGTACGTGACGGAGTCCTCCGTGGAGTAGAAGTTCGAGACGTTGACCGAGAACCCGTCGGCCTGCTCCACGCCCGCCCACTTCAGCGGCTCGAATATCTGGTCGGTCTCACCCCAGCCCGCGTTGCCCGCGTCGAGATACACCTTCGTGCTCTTCAGCGCGGTCAGCTTCTCGATCGCGCCCCTGAGCAGGTCGTACCGCTCCTCGTGGAACTCGCCCGGGGTGCACCCGTCCACCACGTGCAGCACGGCGTCCGGCTCCAGGATCACCGTCGCGGGGCGGTCCCCGATGCCCTTGGCCACCCCGTCGATCCACGCCCGGTACGCGTCACCGTCCGCCGCGCCGCCGCCCGAGTACTGGCCGCAGTCGCGGTGCGGGATGTTGTAGAGGACGAGGATCGCGTCACGGTCCGCCTTCTGCGCGGCCTCGGTGAAGCCCTCCGCCTCCTGCTCCGGGTTCTCCGGCCCGATCCACTCCCCGGTCGGCTGCTGGGCGATCTTGCGGATCTGTTCCGCGTTCTCCTTCTTGCCCGCCTTCTCGTACGTGGCCACCTGCTGCGCCGCGTTCCCGTCGGGGTTGACCCAGAACGGGTCCGAACCCTTGGGCTGCTGGGTGATTCCGGATCCCGAGCCGTTCTTCTTGTCGCCGTCTCCCCCGAAACAGCCGGCGAGCAGCAGTGCCGCCCCCGCAACGACCACGGACGCCCGTGCCCCCCTACTGCCGTACATCCAACTCCCCCCTGGGTGCCCTGCCGGAAGCCCCAATCCTGACATACGGCTCGCCTCGCCCACGAGGTCGTCCAGCCCTTGTCGGACACCTGTTACCTCCCGTCCCCGTTGGGTAGGCGACTGCCCCGAGGGGTGGGGTCGAACACGAACGAGGGGGGCGGCTTGGTCATGCACCACTGCAACCGGGAGGACCGACACGGCAACCGCGAGATACGGCTCGCGGCAGCCCTTGTGGAGGCGGCTGACACCCTGTCCGACGGCTTCGACCGAGGACGCTATCTGCGGCGCCTGTCGGACCACTGCGTCGCGCTGCTGGAGGCCCGGACTGCCGGGATCATGCTGATCGAGGGCGGCGAGGCGGTGTCGTACGCCGTGAGCAGTCTGCATCAGGAGGCGGCGCTCGACCTGCTGGAGGCCCAGCGCCACGGCGGCCCCTGTCTCGACAGCCACGGCAGCGGCAAGCCGGTCGCTCCGGTCTCCGTCCAGGTCGCCCACGCGGCCGCCCGCTGGCCCGACTTCACCGGTGCGGCGCTGCGTCACGGGATCGGCACCACGTTCGCGGTGCCCCTGCGCCGGGGCGAGACCCCGTTCGGCGCGCTCAACGTCTTCACGCCCGAGTTACCCGAACACGCGCACCCCTCGCCACAGGGCGAGTTCACCGTGCAGCTGGCGCAGCTCATCGCCGACGCGGCAGCGGTCGGGCTCGCCAACCACCGCGCGCACGCCCGGCACCGCACCCTGGCCGCCCAGTTGCAGGAGGCCCTCTCCAGCCGGGTACGCATCGAGCAGGCGAAGGGCATGCTCGCCGAGCGCTGGCGGACCGATGTCGACGAGGCGTTCGCGGCGCTGCGCCGGCACGCCCGCAGCCATCGGCTGCCGCTGGAGCGGGTCGCGACGGCGGTGGTCGAGGACCGACCGGAGGCCGCCGCCCTGCACGACAGGCCGCCCGGCCTCTCCTGAGCCACCCGGCCTCTCCTCGGCCACCCGGGCATTCCTGGTGGCTCCTGAGGAAGGGCCGCCCACCTGCACGGATCACTTAGCGCCACACATGCTCAACTTGGCGTCAAACAACCCTGGGCCCGAACTTCCCACCGCCCTAGAGTGGCATCGGACGAGGCAGCCCCGGACCCTGGCTGTCACGCCGTTCGCCGCCTCATCCGCAATGCCCTGACACAGCATGATGAGCTCCAGTGGACCTCACGTGCCCTGGTGGTCTCCGATACCTCCCGCGCCGGCGCCGGGTCACTCCCGCGGCCCGAGCGCGCGCGGTCGAGGACCAGCCCGGTCGGTGGCTCCGGGGGGAGCGGTCGCCGACCGGGCAGGTGCCCCGCCGGTGAGATACGCGGACACGATCACGTTCGCCGTGTAGGTGCGGCTCGCCCGGTCGAAGGTGCCGCCGCAGGTGATCAGCCGCAGCTCGGCCCGCCCCGGCCGCCGTACGCCGTACGCCTGCCGGGCGTCGAAGCGGTCCCGGTCCATGACCCGGACGTCGTCCACGGTGAACTCGGCCACCGTCCCGTCGTCCCGGACCACCCGGACCGTCTCGCCGATACGCACCGCGCTGAGCCTGTAGAAGACGGCGGGCCGGCTCTCGGTGTCGACATGCCCCACGAACAGCGCGGCCCCTGCCGCCCCGGGGCGCGTACCGGCCGCGTACCAGCCAACGGCGCCCGCGCCCGAGAGGGGCGGCGGGTCGATCGCGCCCTGCTCGTCCAGGCCGCTGGCCACGACCGAGGCCTGCACACCCATCGAGGGGATGTCGATCCGCCGGGGCCGGGCGTCGGCCAACGGCTCGGCGGAGGGCGGCAGTTCGACGTCGTCGGGCCGCCCGACCGCCGCCGCGTCGCCCGTGGTCGGCGCGGATATCCCCTGCCGTACGTCGGTCACCTCGCGGCCCCACAGCCACAGGCCCAGCAGGAGCATGGCCCAGGCGACACCGGCGACGAGGCGGCCGCTGCCGGTGGAGCGTTCCCGGTCGGACATCTCCGTCACTCCGGGGCTCGGCCTCTGCGGGCCCCGCGGAGTGCGACGGCCGACGCGGCAACGCTCACCAGGAGGAGACCGACCACGGCCTGGCGGAGACCGGGGCCGTCGTTCCGGGTGTTCGCTTCCTGGGACTGTGCGGCGAGGAGGTGCGCGGCGCCGCCACCGCCCGCCCGTACGGGGGCGACCGGGGAGGCGTGCGCGGTGCGGGGGGC
>NZ_VJZE01000695.1 GCF_009377205.1 Streptomyces phyllanthi | reverse complement strand
GTGGCCAACAGGGGAGCCAGCAGGGCGGCCAGATGGGTATGCCGCCGGGTGGCGCTCAGCAGGGGCAGGGCGGCGGTACGCCCTCGAGCGGCCAGCGCGGCGGTATGAGCGGGAGTGGCGGTATCGGCGGGGGCGGCGGCGCGAGCACCGAACTGATCTCGTACCTGAAGAAGAACCAGGACGGCGCCAAGTGGCTGCTGGCGGTGTCCAGTTCGCAGAGCGCGTCCCAGCTCATCCTCAACAGCGGTGAGCCCGTCATCTCCATGTGGGGCTGGTCCGGCAGCGACAAGGCGATGACGCTGACCAAGCTCAAGGAACTGGTGAAGAAGGGCGAACTGCACTACGTCCAGCTCGGCGGCGGCATGGGCGGCGGCCGCGGCGGGGACTCCGGCGTCAGCGCGGAGGTCACGGCGTGGGTGCAGGAGCATGGAACGGCGGTGCAGGAGAGCGAGTACAGCGGCGGCGCGACATCGAACTCCGACTCCGAGTCGCAGAGCAACGACTCGAACGGGTCGAACGAGTCGGCGCTCTACCGCCTGGACCCCTCGGACGTCAGCTGAAGTCCGTTCTCCGCTGCCGCTGTCTGCGGCCCCCGATGTCTCTCACCGACTCGGGGGCCGCGGTCATGACCACACCGGGCCTTACGCTCCCCACCGGGTGGCGTACCGCTCCCCCGCCGCATGCCACCACCCAGGCGGCGAGTCCCCGCTCACGACGGCCGTCGGCTGCTCAGGATGCAACCCCAGCGCCCACAGGGCCTCCCCCCGCACCCGAAGGCCGTACCACCCACGCCACCGACCACTGACGGGATCGCGCCCACAGGCCAGCCCCCAGCACCAGTCACCGGCCGTGAAGGGCATCCAGTCGATCCCCCGCTCCCGCAGTCAACCTCGCAGGGCCTGCGTCGGCCGCGGGCACTTGGGGACGTTCTCGTAGCTGAGGACGACGACCCACTCGGTCTCACTCACTGCAGGTTCCATACCGCTATGATGCCCGCCCGACGCCGCACCCTCAGCCCTTGTCATCGTCCGGCACATCCCACCCCCACCGGGCCATGACGACCTTCATCTCGCGCAGCTCGCGGCCGGGTTCGGCGTCGGCATCACCACCGTCTACCGCTACATCCGCGAAGCGGTCGATGTCCTGGCCGACCACGCATCGGTGTGAACGATGCGGGTCTTACCTCGGGTCGTCGGTGGCCCACGAGTAGTCGAAGCAATCCGGTCGCAGTCCCCAGAGGGCAAGAACGCCTTCGAGTGCAGACTCGTCCTTCGCAGAGGCTGCACGCACCCGCACCGCGCCGATGTCGTAGTCGAAGCCGTCGATGCGATCAGCGTCGTACTCCCAGTGCTCCAGGCGGAAGCCGCGATCCGCATTGCTCCGTACCCAGCCCTCCTGCGCCGCCTGGTCATCGAACGTGACCCGGTCCGGGGTGATATCCACAAACGCTCGCCGACCGGGTTGCGACGCTGCGACCTCCGCGATCAGCCGTCGCCCCAGGCGTAGTGCGGTCAGCTTGTCGCTGGGCCATGTTGATCGCTCATTCACGGATCCTCATCCTGACGGTCACCATCGAACGGCGCCATGGGTTTCACGGCGGTCCCGACCAGCGCCGTGACTGTGCACGCACGCCGGCACTGCGACACGAACCAGGGTCAGACTCACACCATTGGGCGGCTCAGCCCCTCAGGCGACTCCAAGATCGTCGCCGCCGGGTACGCCAAGACGGGCGCCCCGACTCTCGGCGATCCGGCGCACGTCGGTCAGCGACTCGCTCATCCGGGCGAGCAGGAACCGGAGTTGCGCCGACGTCGCTCGCTGGTCGGCCAGCATGTCGCCCGCGTGGCCGAGGAGTTCACCCGCCATGTCGAGCTGCACACGCTCAACGGCGTCGGCCACCCGCGAGACATGGCCGGCCCCGTCGGACACGAGATAACACCGCTTGCCCTCCGCCCCCGCCCAGGGCAGCAGCCGAAACTCACCCACGCCATCCTTCACGCCGTCATCTCCCATCCGTGGAGCACGTGCCGCCGCGTCTCCTGGCGGCGCTCATGGGCGACGAGGTAGGGACGGATGAGGGCATGGTCCTCGCCGCGCAGCGGGCCGGATTCCTTGAAACGGACCCTCGGGGCACAGACGTGTGCGATGACACGGTGCCGTTCCTCCCGGACTGCGGGAACCAGTCGGTGACGCCCTGCGCCGGGGAACAAGCGCCGTAGGAGCGCGTCGACGAGACGGGCGATCCGGTGACTCATGTCGTAGAACTCCGTGCGATTGGTAACCGTGACCCCGGACCGGTCGGACGGCCGCCGGGGTTTCGCTTTGTGTAGCGATTCACTCACAGAGCATTTGTCACAAGGGAGTTGATCCGGTGGGCACCATCTACGGCGACTGGCTGAAGCAACAGCGCGAGGCGGCCGGGCTGACACAACAGGAGTTGGCCGAGAGGGCGATCATGACGCGCTCGCACATCGCGCACATCGAGGCGGGGCGCAGGGTGCCCTCGAATGAGGACGCGCAGCGGCTGGACAGGGCCCTGGACACGGGGAACGTGCTGAGCAGTTTCCTGCCGCAGGAAGACGCGGCGACGGCCGACTACTTCGAGGCAGTGCGCGTACTCGAACAACAGGCGGTGATGATCCGGGAATTCGCCTTGGCGTACTTCCCCGGCATCCTCCAGACGGAACGGTACGCGCGCGTGATTCTGGGCTCAGCCTTCCCTCCAGTGAGCGAAGAGGAGTGTGACAGGCGCGTCGTCACACGCCTTGAGCGCGCGAAGATCCTTGAGAACCCGGTGATCCCCACGGTGTGGGTGTTGCTGGACGAAGTGGTGCTGCGGCGCCCCGTGGGCAGCGCGGACATCATGGCGGAGCAGATCATGCACATCGTTCTTCTCGCCGAGAGTGGACGTATCCGCGTACATGTGATGCCGTTCGCTGTGGGACTTCATCCGCTGATGCAGAGCATGCTCACGCTGATGTGGTTCGAGGACCAGCCGCCTTTGGCGTACACCGAGGGCGAGCGGATGGGGAAGTTGCACGACTCCCCATCCGTGGTTCACGAGTTGCAGAGTCGCTACGATCTCGCGCTGAGCGACGCACTGCCTCTGAAGGAGTCACTGGCCCTGCTGAGAGCCACTGCGAAGGACTACGGACACGATGACTGACCGAACCATTCCGGACGCGGCCGTGCTGAGCGGTTGGCGCAAGTCGTCCTACAGCAATACCGATGCCGGCAGCTGCCTCGAAGTCCTCGACAACCACCCCGCAGGCATCCCCGTCCGCGACTCCAAGAGCC
>NZ_VJZE01000694.1 GCF_009377205.1 Streptomyces phyllanthi | reverse complement strand
CCCCGTCCCCGACCTGCTGGAAGGCCCCACCGAGAACCCGCCGCCGATGCGTCCCGAGGTCCTCGCCGAGGCCAGGCGCGGGGTGCACCTGGTCCATCTCTCCTGCATGGACATCGACCTGGCGGCCTGGAACACCCCGGAGGCCAAGGAGAAGCTGCGCGTCATCAACGAGACCTACCGGCCGGGCCAGCCGCAGACCTGCCGCTACCCCGGCTTCCTCTGGTTCTTCGCCGCGCTGCTCAACGCCGAAGGGGACCGCACCCGCGAGATCGTCGACGAGAGCGTACGCACCTGCCGGGAGCTCGGCAGGCCCTGGGAACTGGCGCAGGCCCTGCAACTGCGGGCCAACATCCTCGCCAACCGCGGCGACTGGGCGGGCGACGCGACCCGCGACGCCAACGAGGCGCTGGAGATGTTCACCCGGGTCGGCGACGCCTGGGGCGCGGCCGAGGCACTCGCCGCGCGCGGTGAGTCCAAGGAGCGCGTGGGCGACTACACGGGAGCCGCCGCCGACTACGAGCGGGCCATGGAGTACGCCGAACGGCTGGGCGCCCGTGCCCAGTTGGGCATCCTCAGAGCCCGCCTCGGCGGAGTGCTCGTCGAGGGCGGGGACGCCGAACGGGGCGAGAAGATCCTCTTCGACGTACTGGAGAGCAGCCACGGCTGCACCAACGAGGCCCTCCCGGCCGCCCGGCTCTTCCTCGCGGTCCGGCTCGGCCGCAGCGGGCGTACGGCTCAGGCGCAGGAGCAGCTCCGGCTGCTGCGCCAGGAGTTCGGAGCCGCCACCTTCGTGGTGTTCGCCAGCTTCATCACCGGTATCGAGGGCTGGCTGGAGGTGCTGGCGGGCCGTTACGAGGAGGCCCTGGCCAAGATGCGCGAGGCGCTGGACCGGGCCGCGGACCCGCTCACCTTCACCATCGTGCCGCACCTGCCCGCGACGCACCTGACCACGGCGGCCCTGGCGGTCGTGGGCGTGGACGGCGGCGTACGCGCCCGTGACGCGGCCCGGCTCCTCGGCGCCGCCGACGCGCTGCTGCCGCCCGGCCACTACTCCAGCCCGCTGGAGGTCGAGACCCGTACCCGGGTCGAGGTCGAGGCGCGGAAAGCGCTGGGCAACCGGGCGTACGAGAGCGCGTACGCCGAGGGCGGCGCGCTCTCCGTGGAGGAGGCCACCGCCCTGATGTGACGCCGGTACGGCCCCGGTTCCTCAGTGCTTCGTACGGAACTTGTGGATCGCCACCGGAGCCATGACCAGCGTCATCAGCACCGACCAGCCCAGGGTCACCCACACGTCATGGGCGACGGGGCCGCCGGTCATCAGGCCGCGGGCGGCGTCCGCGAGGGAGGACAGCGGGTTGTAGTCGGTGAAGTTCTGCAGCCAGCCGGGCATCGACTGCGTGGGCGCGAAGATCGAGGAGCCGAACTGCAGGGGGAACAGCACCAGGAAGCCCATCGCCTGCACGGACTGCGCGTTCTTCAGGGTCACGCCCAGCACGAGGAAGATCCACATCACGGAGGAGCCGAAGACGGCGGCGAGGGCCACGGCGGCGAGGAGCCCGGTCCAGCTGGTGATGTCGAAGCCCACGGTGACGCCGACGACCATCAGGATCGCCGTGGCGACGAGCATCCGCAGCAGTTCGACCGAGATCTTGGCGAGGAGCACCGAGGACCGGCCGATCGGCAGGGACCGGAAGCGGTCCATGACGCCCTTCTGGAAGTCCTCGTTGAAGCCGGTGCCGACGCCCATCGCGATGTTCATGCCCATCATCGCCATCAGCCCGGGGACGACGTACTGCACGTACGCGTCCTGGCCGCCGCCGAGCGCCTGGCCGATGGAGCCGCCGAAGACGAACACGAACAGCAGCGTGAAGACGATGGGCATGAGGACCGCGTCGAACATCGACTCCGGGTCCTGACGGATCCACAGCAGGTTGCGGCGGACGAGGGCGCCGGTGTGCCGGACATGGGCGCGCAGTCCTATACGGCCGTCGCTGCCGCTGCCGCTGCTGGGCTTCGCGGTAAGGGTGGTGGCGCTCATACGGCGACCTCCTCGTGGGCGGGGAGCCGGGTGGCGTCGGTGTCCTGCGGAGTGCCGGCCCGGTGGCCGGTGAGGGACAGGAACACCTCGTCCAGGCTGGGCAGTTCGGTGCTGATCGAGGCGATGGTGGTGCCTCGGGCGGTGACGGCGCCCACCACCGCGGTGAGCTGCTCGTCGCTGAGGATCGGGACGAGGACGGTGCCGGTCTGGCTGTCGACGGTGGTGGTCGCGAGGCCGGTGATGCCCAGTTGGTCGAGCATGGCGGCCAGCGGGCGCAGTTCCAGCGGGTCGGCGGGGCGGAGGCGGAGGGTGCGGCCGCCGACCTGGGCCTTCAGCTCGTGGATGCCGCCGTTCGCGATGACCTTGCCGCGGTCGATGACGGTGAGTTCGGAGGCGAGTTGCTCGGCCTCCTCCATGTACTGGGTGGTGAGCAGGACGGTGACGCCGTCGGCGACCATGCGCTTGACCTCGTCCCAGACCTCGTTGCGGGTGCGGGGGTCGAGGCCGGTGGTGGGTTCGTCGAGGTAGAGGACGGCGGGCTGTCCGATCAGGGACGCGGCGAGGTCGAGGCGGCGGCGCATACCGCCGGAGTACGTGCCGGCCGGGCGCGTGGCGGCCTCGGTGAGGGAGAAGCGCTCCAGCAGGTCGGTGGCGCGCCGACGTGCGTCCTTCCGGGACAGATCGAGGAGCCGCCCGATCATGTACAGGTTCTCGAAGCCGGAGATCTTCTCGTCGACGGAGGCGTACTGGCCGGTGAGGCCGATCACGCGGCGGAGCTGCCGGGGCTGGCGGACGATGTCGTAGCCGGCGACGGTGGCGTGGCCCGCGTCGGGGGTGATGAGGGTGGACAGGCAGCGGACGAGGGTGGTCTTGCCGGCCCCGTTCGGTCCGAGCACGCCGAGTACGGTGCCCTCGCGTACGTCCAGGTCGACGCCGTCCAGCGCCTTGGTCTCGCCGTAGTGCTTGACCAGTCCCCGGACGGTGACGGCGGGCGTGGGTGCGCCGTCGCCGGGGTTGTTGTCGGTTCGTGTCATGGGGTCGACGGTGTCAGGGGGCACCGACAGATCGCCGACAGCGGGCTGACGGCACCGACATCTCACCGACAGGGTTGTCTCGCCCGGCCGGACTGTCGCCGGCCGGACTTGGCTCTTCAGCCGAGGCCAGGCACATCCAGCCCGTCCGGCGTTCGAGGACGAGGCCCGTTCAGGGCCGAAGCGGGGGTCTGGGGGCGCAGCCCCGAGGGGACGCCCCCGTCAAGCCC
>NZ_VJZE01000693.1 GCF_009377205.1 Streptomyces phyllanthi | reverse complement strand
CCCCTGGGGCATGGGCTCCGGGGTCGAAGGGGCGGAGCCCCTGGGATGGGACGGGTAGGGGCGGCGGGGGCGGACAACCCCCCGCCGCACACCCCCGCGCCGTCAGCCCTTCAGCTCCGCCGCCACCAGCTCCGCGATCTGCACCGCGTTCAGCGCAGCGCCCTTGCGCAGATTGTCGCTGGAGACGAACAGCGACAGACCGTGCTCGACCGTCTCGTCAACCCGCAGGCGGCCGACGTACGAGGGGTCCTTGCCCGCCGCCTCCAGCGGGGTCGGGATGTCGGAGAGGGCCACACCGGGCGCACCCGCCAGCAGCTCCGTCGCGCGCTCGACCGTGATCGGGCGGGCGAAGCGCGCGTTGACCTGGAGCGAGTGGCCGGAGAAAACCGGGACACGCACGCACGTGCCGGAGACCTTGAGCTCCGGGACCTCCAGGATCTTGCGGGACTCGTTGCGGAGCTTCTGCTCCTCGTCGGTCTCGTTCAGACCGTCGTCCACGATCGAGCCGGCCAGCGGCACCACGTTGAACGCGATGGGCCGCTTGTAGACCTGCGGCTCGGGGAAGTCGAGCGCCTCCCCGTCGTGCGTGAGCCTGTCCGCGTCCGCGATCACCTTCTGCGCCTGCCCGTGCAGCTCCGCGACACCGGCCAGCCCCGAGCCGGAGACCGCCTGGTACGTGGCGACGACCAGCGCCTCCAGGCCCGCCTCCTCGTGCAGCGGCTTCAGCACCGGCATCGCGGCCATCGTCGTGCAGTTCGGGTTGGCGATGATGCCCTTGGGGCGGTCCGCGATCGCGTGCGGGTTCACCTCGGACACCACCAGGGGTACGTCCGGGTCCCGGCGCCAGGCGGAGGAGTTGTCGATCACGACCGCGCCCTGGGAGGCGACCTTCTCGGCCAGCGCCTTCGAGGTCGCGCCGCCCGCGGAGAACAGGACGATGTCGAGGTCCGAGTAGTCGGCCGTCGCCGCGTCCTCCACCGTCACGCCGTCCAGCACCGTCCCGGCGGAGCGGGCCGAGGCGAACAGGCGGAGCTCGTCGACCGGGAAGTTCCGCTCGGTGAGGATCCTGCGCATGACCGTGCCGACCTGACCGGTGGCTCCGACGATTCCGACCCTCACGGCGACTCCTTCGTGCGTATGGCGTTTTGTGTGCGTGTGCGTGTGCGTGTGCGTGTGCGTGTGCGTGTTACGTGCGTATGGCGCGAGCCTGGCGTTTCCATCATGCGTCGGTTCCCAGCCCACGTGTCCAATTCTTTGTACGGCGGACACGCCGCACGTCGCGCCGGGGACGGGCCCGGGATCGGCGGAGGCTCGCCGCGATCCGGCGCCCGGCTCCGCAGAATCCCGCCTCCCACGCGCCGCGGACAGGAATCCGTACGGCCCCGGCGCCCCGTCACCACCGACCCGTGTGCCCGCGTGATGTGACGTACGACTCCGGTGACGTACGACTCCGGACAGCCCAGAACGCACATGCCCCGATCCCTCCCCGCCATGCGTGCGCCCTCCGTCACACCCGCACCGGACGACACGCGCCGGACGAAAGGAAATCCCCACGCCGCCGAACGTTTCACGGGCCCCTGGCGTCCTAGAGGAAACGCGGCGAGGGGAGGGTGGCTGTGCTGCGCAGAAAGGCCCGGCGGGCCGAGGGGGTGGCGGAACCCCTGGACACGGTCCAGGGGGTTGACGATCCCCTGGACACGGCCCAGGAGCGCCGGGTGCGGGCGGTGCTCGCGCTCGGCGGGGTACCGCAGTCCGACCTGCTGGACGGGGTGCAGCAGGTGCGGCTGCGGCTCCTGGAACGGGCCGCGAGCGGCCGTGAGGCACCGCGGGACGTGTCCGCGTGGGCGGCGGTCGTCGCCTCCAACCTGGCCATGGACTGGCACCGCGCCAAGCGCCGCCAGGAGCGCCTGGGCGAGCGCCTCGCCTCGCTGCGGCAGCTGGAGCACCCCTCCGGCGAGGACTCCAGCGTGCTCTCGCTCGCCGTCGCCCGCGGTCTGGACGAGCTGCCCGACGCCCTGCGCCAGGTGGTCGTCCTGCGCTTCTACGCCGATCTGCCGGTGCGCGGGATCGCCGAGGAACTCGGTATCCCCGAGGGCACGGTCAAGAGCAGGCTCCACTCGGCGGTCCGCGCGCTGCGCGCCCGCCTGCACGAGGACGAGGTGGTGTGACGTGGCCGCCCGGAACGACGACCGGCGCGACGCCCGGTCCGAAGCGCACGGCGCGGACGAAGCGCACGGCACGCACGAAGCGCACGGCACGCACGAAGCGCACGGCACGCACGACGGCATCGACGCGCTGATGGCCGCGATCACCGGCGAACCGCTGCCCGAGGGAGCCCTGGACGACGCCGGGTTCGCGGCGGAGCACCGCTCCGCGCTGGCCGATGTGGCGCTGCTGCGCGAGCAGCTGGGGCTGATCGGGGAGGCACTGGCCGCGAGCGGTCGCACCGTGAACGATACGGAGGCGGAAGCAGTGCCCCCGCCGGGGCGACCCAAGGCCGCGCGTCCCGCATCCGGCACCGAGGACACGGCGCGGCCCGTACAGGAAACCGGCACCGAGACGCGACCCGCACCGGCGCCCACCCCACCGGTGAGGTCCGTACCCACGCGTTCCGTACCCACGCGTTCCGTACCCGCCCGTGCCCCGGGCCGGCGCCGCCGGCGCGTGCCCGCCCTCGCCTTCGGTACCCTCGCCGCCGCAGTGGCCGCCACCCTGGTCATGGGCCTGGGGTGGCTGATCTCGCAGAGCGGGATGGGCATCGGCGTCAGCAGCGGGGACAACGCGTCCAGCGCGAAGCATGAGGACGGCGGGCGGGCGGACAGTGAGGCGGACAGCGGGGCGGGCAGCGGGAACGCCCTGAGCCCTCCCTATGTCGCCTGCGCCCGGCTGATCGTGGAGGGCACCGTCGCGTCCGTCGAACCGGTCCCCGGCACCGGGCAGAACCGGATCACGCTCGACGTCGACCGTTACTACAAGCCCGCCAAGGGTGAGGACGAGATCGTCTTTCCCCTGGAGGAGGGCGCCGACCCCCGCCTCCGCAAGGGCGAGCGCGTACTGATCGGCATCCCGCACGACGAGGCCGTGCCCGACCTGGTCGCCACCGGAAAGGAGGAGATCGCGCGCGAGCGCGCCCTGATCACGGAGGCACTGCCGACGGCGGACGGCCTGCCGTGCGAGGACGGAGGCTGACACGGACCGCGACTGACACGGACCGCAGCTGACACGGACCGCGACTGACGCGCACCCCGTCCGGACGACGGCGGGAAAACGCGGAAGGGGCGGGCTCCCCCCGGGAACCCGCC
>NZ_VJZE01000692.1 GCF_009377205.1 Streptomyces phyllanthi | reverse complement strand
AGTTGTGTATAAGAGACAGGGGACGCCCGGGGGGAGCATCTGGCGGCGCTTGGGGCCGCCGTGATCCGACTCGCCCGGTTCCTTCGCGCCCGGCCAGGCCTTGGCCACACGTGCGGCCAGGACGAAGTCCTTGCGCAGGGGGTGGCCCTCGAAGCTCTCGGGCAGCAGGAGCGGGTCGAGGCCCGGATGGCCCTCGAACGTGACGCCGAACATCTCGTGGGTCTCACGCTCGTGCCAGGCGGCGCCCGCGTACACCCCTGTCGCGGTCGGCAGGGCGGGAGACTCGTGCGGCACCGTCGTGCGGACCAGCAGGCGACGTACCGGGGAGAGCGCGACGACGTGGGCCGCGACGCGGAAGCCCGTGCCCGGTTCGTCGACCGCGCTCAGCCAGTCGAAGTACGTGCAGCCCAGCACCGAGTGGGCCGTGCGGAGCGCCTCGGTCCAGGATGCGGACGGGACGTCCACGGTGAGGACGTCGTACGACTCCTCGGCCGTGGCCTCGGGGCCGAAGAGTTCCTCGACGGGGGCGGGGAGCCAGCCGGTGGTCATCGTTCCTCCCCCACGGTCGGCGGCTGCACCAGCCCGCTCTGCAGCGCGGCCGCCGACGGACGCGCCCCGGCGCCGTACCTCTCCCCCAGCGACTCGCGCGCGATCTTCTCCTGGAGCTTCAGGATGCCCTGGAGCAGCGCCTCGGGGCGGGGCGGGCACCCGGGGACGTACACATCCACCGGGATGATCTGGTCGACGCCCTTCGTCACGGAGTACGAGTCCCAGTAGGGGCCGCCGCAGTTGCTGCACGCGCCGAACGAGATGACGTACTTCGGCTCCGGCATCTGCTCGTACAGGCGCTTGATGGCCGGGGCCATCTTGTCCGTCACCGTGCCGGAGACGACCATCAGGTCGGCCTGGCGCGGGCCGGGCGCGAACGGGATCACGCCGAGGCGGATGAAGTCGTGGCGGGCCATCGACGCGGCGATGAACTCGATCGCGCAACAGGCGAGGCCGAAGTTGAAGACCCAGAGCGAGTAGCGGCGGCCCCAGTTCAGGATCACCTTCATCGGCTCCGGGGCCAGGCGGGAGAGCGCGCCCAGGCGCTTCGGCTCCGGCAGCAGCACGGGCTCCGGAACGACAGGCTCGGAGGGAGTCACTTCGGAAGGGCTCACCTTGGGATCGGAAGGAGTCACCTTGGAGTGGGAAGGAGTCATGTCTGGCGTCACGTCCATGCCAGGACGCCCTTCTTGTATGCGTAGAGCAGGCCGACGGCCAGGAAGCCCAGGAAGATGAACATCTCCACGAGCGTCGTCGCGCCGTAGCCGGGGGCGGCGAAGACCGTTGCCCAGGGGAAGAGGAAGATCGAGTCGACGGCGAAGATCACGTACAGGAAGGCGTACACGTAGTAGCGGACCTGGGTGTGCGCCCAGCCCTCACCCACGGGATCGACCCCGCACTCGTACGTGAGGAGCTTCTCGGGGGTGGGGACGACGGGGCGCAGCAGGCGGCCCGCGCCGAAGGCGACGGCGACGAACAGCACGCCGATGACGGCGAGCAGTCCCACGACCGAGTAGGACTGGAAGTAGTCCGCCGCGACCACGGCCCCGGCACCGCGTTCCGCGACCGCGGCGACAACCGTCGGTTCCGGCACGTCCGTCCCTCGCTCCCTGAGTTCGCCCCCGGGCCGGCTTCGCCCCCGGGGACTTCGATCCGGTGGCCCTGGCTTGGCTTGGCGGCCTTCGTGAACGCCGCGGTTCGGTGATCTGTACGGACGGGAGTCTAGGCCCTGCTAAAGAGACGGTAAGCAGCCCGTCACAGCTTGAACGGTAACGCGCGACGACCGACGGTGTGGAGGGTGCCCGGGCTGCCGGGGATGGTGGGGTTTTCCCCAGGGCGTCCGGGCGGTCCGCCTCATGGCGCCGCCGCGGACGGCCGGGCAGGCTGGGCACCATGACCGCTCACATCTCCGCCGACTCCGATCAGCCGCATCGTCCCCAGGACAGACGGGACCCGCCGGGGCCACCGGGGCCACCGGGGCCACCGGGGCCGCGGTCCCCCTCGGCGAAGACGTACGAGGACGTCTCGGACGTCTCGGTCTCCGGACAGCGTGTGGCCACCAGACGGACATCCCGGACGACGTCCGATCCGTTGGTGCCCGCCCGGTTCGCGCTCGGCGCGCAGACGTGGAGGGAGATCGCGCATCTCCTCGCCAATCTGCCGGTGACGCTGCTCGGGTTCACCTACGTCGTGACCGTGCTGTTCACCTCGGCCTGGCTGACGGTGACGGTGATCGGCTTCCCGCTGCTCGCGGCCGCGCTGATGGGCGCCCGGCAGCTGGGCAAGCTGGAGCGGGCGCGGGCGCGGGCCCTGCTCCGGGTACAGGTGGACGAGCCGAGTCCGCTGCCGTTGCGCGGGAACGGTGGGTTCTTCGCCCAGGTGTGGACGAGCGTGAAGGACCCGGTGGGCTGGCGCACGATGCTGTACGAGTTCATACGGCTGCCCTGGTCGATCGCGACCTTCACCATCACGCTCGTCTCGCTGTTCGTGCTGTGGCCGGTGCTGCCGTACATCGCGCGCGGGCTGACGAACGCGGACCGGGCGATGGTGCGCGGCCTCCTCTGCCCCTCCGAGGAACTGGAGCGCCGTATCGCGGAGCTGGAGTCCGACCGCGGGGTCGTGGTCGACACGGCGGCGGCCGATCTGCGCCGCATCGAACGCGATCTGCACGACGGAGCGCAGGCCCGCCTGGTGAACCTCGCGATGGGACTCGGCCTCGCCAAGGAGAAGCTCCTGGAGGGGCAGGCCGACGAACACGTGGCGGCGATGGTCGAGGAGGCGCACGGCGAGGTGAAGCTGGCCCTCCAGGAGCTGCGGGACCTGGCGCGCGGCATCCACCCGGCGGTGCTGACGGACCGGGGGCTGGACGCGGCCTTGTCCGCGGTGGCCTCCCGGTGCACGGCGTCCGTGAAGGTGGCCGTCGACCTGCGGACACGGCCGGCCGCGGCGATCGAGGGCATCGCCTACTTCACCGTCTCGGAGCTGCTCCAGAACGTCAGCAAGCACAGCGGGGCGAAGTCCGCCTCGGTCGACGTGTGGCGCTCGGACGAACGGCTCCTCATCCAGGTCTGGGACGACGGCCGCGGCGGCGCCGGCCTTGACGGCGGTACGGGGATGACGGGGCTGGCGGAACGGCTGGGCGCGGTGGACGGGCTGTTCGTCATCGACTCGCCGGTCGGAGGGCCGACGACGGTGACGGCGGAGCTGCCCTGGCGGGACCGGGGAGCAGAGGGAGGGGCGGCGCGGGGGCGTCCTTAGGGCCGGAGGGAC
>NZ_VJZE01000691.1 GCF_009377205.1 Streptomyces phyllanthi | reverse complement strand
CCCCCGATCCGCCGATCCGCCGATCCGCCGACTGCCCGTTCACTCCCCCTCGATCGGAGCCCTTCTCATGCGTACGTCCCGCCGCCTCTCCGCCGCGCTGGCGGTGGCCGGCCTCACCGCCCTCACCGCCTGCGGTTCCGGCACCGGTTCGTCCTCGGGCGGCTCGTCCGACGGCTCCCTGGAGGTGTGGTCCCGCTCCTCCCCCGTCAGCGGAGCCGTGTACAAGAAGATCTTCGCCGAGTTCACCGAGGAGACCGGGGTGAAGGTCGAGTACACCCCGATCCTGGACAACTTCGAGCAGCGCGTCGCCGAGGCCGCGAGCGCCCGGGACCTGCCCGACATCGTCATCAACGACTCCGGAATGCTGGGCACGAACGTCTCCCAGGGGCTGGTCCAGGAAGTCGACAGGGACAGGCTGAAGGGGTCGGCCGATGTGCTCGACCGGGCGTGGGAGCAGGCCAAGGCGTACGACGGCAAGTACTACGGCGTGCCCTTCAACGTGCAGTCGTTCGCCACGTTCATCCGCAAGGACTGGCGCGAGAAGCTCGGTCTGAAGCAGCCGAAGACCTGGGACGACCTCACCGCCCTGGCCACGGCCTTCCAGACCGAGGACCCCGACGGCAACGGGAAGGACGACACGTACGGGATGCTCGTGCCCGCCTCCACCGATCGCGGCTACGCCTCCTGGTGGGCGTCCTCCTACCTGTGGCAGGGCGGTGGCGACTTCCTCACCGAGGCCGGCGACGGCAAGTACGTCCCCGCGATCGACTCCCCGCAGTCCGTGGCCGCGGTGCGGTGGATGCAGGACCTGTTCTGCGAGGAGAAGGTCGTCGTGCCGGGCGCGCTCACCCTCCAGACCAAGGACGCCCACGAGTTCTTCAGCAGCGGCAAGGCGGGCGTCTACATGACCGGCCCGTACATGGTCGGCAAGTACGACGTGGACCTCGGCAAGAAGTTCGAGGTCATCCCCTCCCCCGCCGGGCCCGGCGGGCAGGCGACGCTGGCGGAGGGCGAGAACGTCTACCTCATGGCGGGCTCGAAGCTCCAGGAGCAGCAGCGCCGCCTCGCCGAGTTCCTGATCTCGCCCAAGGGCCAGAAGATCGGCCTCAACAGCACCATGCCCGAGCCGCCCGTGCGCCTTTCGGTGAACAAGAAGGTCGACACCGTCGCGGAGCGCGGCGGCGACGCCCGCTGGAAGATGTTCGTCGACGAGTTCACCGCGCACGGCCGCTACACCCCGAACGTTCCCAACTGGCAGCCGTTCCGCCAGAAGTCGGGGGAGACCCTCAACGGCCTGTTCGCCCGCTGCGACGCCGACCCGAAGGCCGAACTCACCAAGCTGGCGGAGGAGTTCAAGCAGGAGCTCGAAACACAGAAGGTGTACGGGGGATGACAGCCGCCGCAACGGGCCCGTCCGCCGCCAGGGGCCCGTCGTCCGCCACGGGTGATCCCACACGCTCGGACCCGGGGCCGCCTCCCCCACGACCCGGGTCCGCCCCCTCGGCCCGCCGGGTCCGGCTGCGCCGGGCGGCCCTGCCATGGCTGTTCCTCAGCCCGGCGCTGCTGCTCTTCCTGTACTTCAAGTACCTGCCGATGGCGAAAGGCATCAACCTCAGCTTCTACAAGGTGCAGCCGTTCCTCGGCGACCAGTGGGTGGGCCTGGACAACTACACGCGGATCCTCGACGAGGAGTCCTTCCGCCGGGCGTTCGGCCACACCGTGGTGTACGCGGTGGCGCAGACGGCGGGCGCGATGCTCCTCGGTTTCGTCCTCGCGCTGCTGCTCGAAGGGCGGGCGCGGACCCTGTGGTTCGTGCGCTCGGCCGCCTTCCTGCCGGTCGTCGCGGCGGTCGCGGTGGTCGCCGAGGTGTGGCGGCTGCTGTACTTCCCCGGGCAGGAGGGCATGCTCAACTCCCTCCTGTCCTGGTTCGGTTCGGACGCACAGCGCTTCCTCGACGATCCGGACCAGGCGCTCGGCTGGGTGATCGTCGTCGGGATCTGGAAGAACGCCCCGTACGACATGATGATCGTGCTCGCCGGACTGGCCTCCATCGACCGGCAGTTGTACGAGTCGGCGGCCCTGGACGGCGCCGGGCTGGTGCGCCGCCTGCGCCATGTGACGCTGCCCGCGCTGCGTCCGGTCGTGACGATCCTGCTGACGCTGGCCGCGATCCGCGGGATGCGGGTCTTCACCGAGGTGTACATCCTCACCGGCGGCGGCCCGGCCGGTTCCACCGACGTGCTGATGACCCGCATCTACGACCTCGGCTTCCGCGCGAACGACCTCGGGTTCGCCTCGGCCTGCTCGGTCGTCCTCTTCCTGCTCACGCTCGTCCTCACCGGCGGTGTGACGTGGTATCGGCGCCGGAAGGAGCTGTCATGACAGCATCCCGTACGGCTTCCCCGACCGCCTCCCGTACGGCTTCCCCGACGGCATCCGGTACGGCTTCCCCGGCGGCATCCCGCTACGACACGGCGCTGGGCTGGGGCTGGGGCCGCGGCCGGCCGCTCGCCTCCTCGACCCGGCTCGTGCTGTACGCGCTGGTGCTGCTGGTGTTCTGCGGCCCGCTGCTCGCGGTGCTCACGGGAGCCTTCGACCGCACACCCGACCCGTCGCAGATGTCCCTGCTCCCCCGTCGCCTGACCCTGGACAACTTCGAGATCGCGGGCGAGCGCGGCCTGTGGACGTATCTGCGCAACTCCCTGCTGATCACCGGGAGTGCGCTGCTGCTCCAGGTGAGCGTCACGGTCTTCGCCGCGTACGCGCTCGCCCGGCACCGCTTCCGCGGGCAGGCCCTGGCGCTGATGGTGATCCTCGCGACGATGATGCTGCCCGAGGAGGTCATCGCCATCCCGCTCTCGCTCGTCCTGGGCGACCTTCCGGGCCTGGGCGTCAGCCTGCGCGGCACGCTGCTCGGCATGGTGCTGCCGATGGGCGGCTGGGGTTTCTCCATCTTCGTGCTCAGCGAGTTCATGAAGGAGATCCCCCTCGAACTGGAGGAGGCCGCGCGGGTCGACGGCGCGGGCGAGCTGCGGATCTTCGGCCAGATCATCCTGCCGCTGTGCAAGCCGGGCCTCGGCGTCGTCGTGATCTTCGGCTTCAACATGATCTGGGACCAGTATCTGCTGCCCCTGATCGTCGCCACGTCCCCCGACCAGTACCCCCTGACCGTCGGGCTGCAACTCATGCGCTCCGTACCGGAGGTGGGCATCGGGGCGCTGCTGGCCGGCGCCCTGGTCGCACTGGTGCCGAGCGTCCTCGTCTATCTGGCCTTCCAGCGCACGTTCCTGTCGGGCCTGACCACTGGAGCAGTGAAGGGATGACCCCGTCGTGACCTCGACCGACCCGGCCACCGAC
>NZ_VJZE01000690.1 GCF_009377205.1 Streptomyces phyllanthi | reverse complement strand
CCCCCGTGAGGACGACCTCCCGGACCGCGTCGTCCCGCAGCGCCACGTCGATCGCACTCGACAGGGCCGCCCGCTCCCGCAACGAGGCCGCGTCGCTCGGCGGCCGACCGATGACCACCTCGTCCGCAATGCCTCCGGCCCGGTCGGCGGCGATACGCGGTGCGGGTACCGCAGGGGCGCGGTCCTCGTACGCCGCGCGCCACAACCGCTCCCAACCGGCAATCGAGGACCGCGGATCAGCGGGGCCCGCCAGCGACTCGACGGCGTGCACGAGGGCGACCACGGCATGGAAGTCACGGGGCACCGACCGCCCGCTCAGCCACTCACCGAGGCGGCGGGCGTTGACACTGGCACGGCGCCCGGACGGCAGCGCCGTACGGCTCGCTCGCCTGGCCAGCGCCTCGTCCGACAGATCCGGCACTCGGCGCCGAAGTCGCGTCAACGCGGCAGCGAACGCCGCTCTCGGCGACTCCGCGGGCTCTGGCTCTTCCATCTCAGCAACTTTAGGCGGAACGCCCGGATTGCGGGAACCCGTTCCGCGCCCCCGGTCCGGCCCGGTCCGGGGGCTTCCCGCACCGCTCTCCCACCCGGGCCGACCTGCCCTGATGCCACCTGGGGGAGGTCTGCGCAGAGAGGAACGGGTCGGTGGCGAAGTACGTTGCCGCCCATCTGATCCGGCTAGGCGGAGGCAGCTACATGGCACAGGAGCAGACAGGCGGCAACCTCTCCGGATGGAAGGCACTGACCCTCATCGGGACATTCGGCATGAGCGTCGGTCTCATCAGTGGGGCAGCGGCCCTCACCCTCGCCGCGGCCTCTCTGGCGATCATCGGATCGATCGGAACGCTGGCGGCACAGCGCAAGCAGCGGTCGTAGCGAGAGACAGCCATAGCCGCGAATCGAGCGAGCGTTTGAACACACACCACCAGCGGCCTCGCCGAGGTCGCCCCCCATACGAAACCGAGACTCCTGTATGAGCGTGCCAAGTGCCCCGTCCCCCGAAGTCGTCCAACTGGCCTCCCGTAAGAACTTCGGCCGACTCGAGCACACCTTCCTGCCGAGGAAGGAGGTCAACGTGCAGGAGAAGCACCGCGGACTGTTCATCGCCGCTTCCCTGGCCGCCATCGCCTGCCTGACGACCGGGGGCATCCTGCTGTGGGCCTTCGTGCACTGGACGCTCGCGTCGTACCCCCTCCTGTTCGCCGTACTGGGCAGCGGTGCCCTGTTCAAGAGCCCGAACTTCCGGAAGAAACTGGGCGGCCGGCGCCTGTGCCTGTTCGAAAGGGGTCTGCTCGTGGACTTGGGCGACGGACAATTGTTCGCGGTGCCGTGGACCCATGCGGTCCATTACCAGGAAACAGTCACGGAAGTGATCAATTACAAGGGCACGAAGACCCCTTTCAGGAGCGCGCACACCTCCACCGTGATGGCGCCCGGCGGTGCCAAGGTCAAGATCTCGGACTCCTTCGCCGACTTCAGGACCTGGGCGCCCCTGATCGCCGATGCCATCGCCCGCGCCCAGGCCCAGAAGGTGTGGGAGGCAGTCCAGGACGGACGGAAGACGACCTACGGGCCGTTCGAACTGGACGCCACCGGCATCACCACCAAGCGCAAAGGAACCCTGCCCTGGCAGGCGGTCGAGACGATCGATGTCCGCGAGGGCGTCGTGGTCGTCCGACAGCACGGACAGCGCACAGCCTGGGATCACGCCGAGGTCAGGACCGTGCCGAACCTCATGCTCTTCCTCACCGTCGCCTCGAACCTCTACGGCAGGTGACTCGGGCCCTGAGCGTGCTGCCCGCAGGTCACACGCCGTTCTCCTCCCTCCCACGCCCTGAGCCTCTTCCGCGGGTCCGCGCGTGCGCTGGCCTCTTCACCACGTCAACAGTCCCTGCCACAAGGACAGTTCGGCAGGGTCGCCCGACCTCTTCTTGGGGGAATCACATGCGTAGACACACTGCGATCACCGTCCTTTCCGGCGCCGTCGTACTCTCGGCGCTCGTACTGCCGGGTGCCGCCCGGGCAGCGGAGCGCCCTGGGGCTGCAACGGATCTCAGAGCCTTCGCCTCGCAGAGCGTCCAGCCGATGGACTCGCTGGGCGGCACCACGTTCAAGGACGGAGTCGTCAACAACGGCAAAGACATCGTTCTCGGCGTAACGGGCAAGAAGGCCGTTCCCGTCACGTTCACCGCCTTCGACAACGAGGGCGTAGCCATCACCCAGGCCTTCCTGTGGCAGGGCACCGACAGTTCGAGCACGGACACCATCACCGGCGGCCTGGGATCGGACGACTACCCCACCTGCACGGAGACGCCGGTCCAGAACGGCTACAGCTACAGCTGCAAGACGGTCTTCACCATCGACCCCGCGAACGACTTCAAGGACGGCAACGGCACCGCGGGCACCTGGAAACTCTTCCTGGGCGCCTACGACATCTACGCGAACGCCAGTTACGACGACGACGTCGCCAGGACCAAGATCAAGCGTGCCGCCAAGCTGACCGCCAACGCCTCCCCGGAGCCGGTGAAGAAGGGCAGGACCATCACGGTCACCGGCAAGCTGAGTCGCGCCAACTGGACCACGGGCAAGTACGCGGGATACGCGACCCAGCCGGTGAAGTTGCAGTTCCGCAAGAAGGGCAGCAGCACCTACACCACGCTCAAGACGGTCAAGACCAGCAGCACCGGCGCCCTGAGCACCACCACCAAGGCCGGCTCCGACGGTTACTACCGTTTCGTCTTCGCCGGCACCACCACGACCGGCTCCGCGACGGCGCCCGGCGACTTCGTCGACGTCAGGTAGGCGGCTTCCCGGCCGAGACCGCGGTGGCCGAGGTCTCGACGGTACGCCGGCTGACGCAGAGCCGGTCCGCGACAGCCTGGCTGGTGAGCCCCTGCGTCACCAGTCCGGCTGTCTCCGGCTCCTGGTCGGTCAGGGTGGCCGGCCGCTCGATGAGTTCGGCGCGGTCCGGGGAACCGTACGATGCCAATCCCCTCGAAGCGTGCAGACGTCGTTGTGCCACCTCGCAAGTGCACCAGGCACCGCTGGTACGCGGCGCCGATCACCACCTTGCGGATCGCCACCACGGCCCGGGAGACGATCCGGTGCGCGCCCCTGGCCTCTCGGCCACCACCCCAACCCGATCCCCTCGGCCTCGATCCGGCCCCAACAACCTGTGCAGATGCCTCCGGCCATCCTCGCGGAACGGGCGAGCGCAACGCTTCACCGAAGTGAGCAGCGGATTTCATCCGTTGGACCCAAGCCGATGTTCCAACATCCCGAGAGGGACGTTTCTGCAGGTCAGCGCCCTGCGTTGGTGGGGCGGGCGGGACTCGAACCCACGGCCGACGGATTATGAGT
>NZ_VJZE01000068.1 GCF_009377205.1 Streptomyces phyllanthi | reverse complement strand
CTCGAATCCATGACCCTGCTGGTCGCCGCCGTCATCGTCCACGACAAGGCCACCAACCGCGTCGTCCTCCTCCAGCGCAGCCAGAACGCCAAATTCGCCCAGGGCATGTGGGACCTCCCCGTCGGCAAGAGCGAACCCGGCGAACCCATCACCGAAACCGCCGTGCGCGAGCTGTACGAGGAGACCGGTCTGACCGTGAAGCCAGAGTCCCTGAAGGTCGCCCACATCATCCACAGCGCTTGGGGCGTCGAAGCACCCAACGGCTTCCTCACCGTCGTCTTCGTCACCCACGAATGGACTGGCGAACCCGAAAACCGCGAACCCCGTAAGCACTCCAAGGTCTGCTGGGTTGGCGGCGACACCATCCCTGCTCACTTCGTGGAGACCACTGCTAGTGCTCTGCGCTCCTACCTTGCCCTTGGCCCTGATGTCTCGCTCGACGGCTGGCGCTGAGCAGTCGCGACTCCTGCCAGACGTATGGAAGGTTCGTGGTGACTTCCGTGAAATCCAGGGGTAGCTGTTCATGGTGGTGTTGCAAGCTAGCGAGCACAGCGGGTGCGACGATGCAGCGGCTGGGTGGCCGCCAGGCGGAAGGTCCGGTGACAGTCGGCATCGCCACCCCGCCGACCAAGCAGGTCGGCGACTCGGCTGCGGGGCCGGTCAGGAATCAGGGCGGACTGGTGCTCACAGTGCGGGGCGAAGCGCTTCTGACTGGGCAGAGTGTGGCTCCTTCATGCCTTCGGTTGTGACCAGAGCGCGATGTCGGCACGCGCTCCCAGTCATTCGAGCCGTACCCCGTGCACCCATTCCAGCCTCTGGCAGACTTTCCTGCATGTCACCAGCGGATCTCCAACTATCCCCCCCGGGCCTGCTCCTCGATGCTCTCTCACCACAACGAGAAGATGGCGGATTGGTGCAATCTGCCCCGGAAGGTCTGATTAGTCCCGTCAGGGATAGGTTTGATCCGGTGGTCTCCGACGTAGTCAAATGGTGCAGGGGCCGCCATTTAACTCCACTTCCAGAAACTGCAGTTCCCGGTACCAATGACCGAGAACGCAGTATCCTTGCTGCTCTGGGCGGTGTATCTGAGGCTCTCGCGCAGCGGGCAGAAATTGGACTAAGTCGGACGAAGATGCCGGCTGAAGTCCAGCATTGGCTCAGCTCGGCTCCCGCACCGCCTGACGAGTTGATTGACCGACTCCTAGGCGCGCTTACAGGTGCCGCACATGACCCCTTGGCGCTGGTCTACGAGCGTATCGTGGCGAGCCCTCGACGTCGTCGGTTGGGTACTTTTTTTACTCCCGAGCCTGTTCTTGACTACATCAAAGGAATTCTCGATCTGCGGCTCGCAGAAGCGCCGCGCACCGTGGCCGATCCGGGAGCGGGGGTGGGCGCATTCACGACCTCCGCGCTCTCATGGTGGCCAGGATCTGCCGTCCACGCCATTGACGTAAACCTAGTCACGCTAGGATTGCTTGCCGCGCGTCCAGATCTCCATCGCGCAGGAGCAACTGCCAAACTTCATGTGAGGCAGGAAGACTTTCTTTGCTGGCTCGGGGAGAAATGGCCTAGACTTCGCGGCCCGCGGCTAATCATGGGAAACCCTCCGTATACTCGGCATCAGCAATTGACTCAGGGACAAAAGAAGCAGGCGCAAGCCGCCTCAGGGAGAATTTCGCCCGGCTTGCGTGCCGGCCTCTCAACTTATTTCTTGGCTGCCAGTTTGATGGCGCTGCGTCCCAGGGACTCTCTATGTCTGCTACTTCCGGCTAATTGGCTTGAAGCAGATTACGCTCGAGCAGTTCGAAACCACCTATGGCACACGACGCGTAGGAGGGTCGAGCTGCATCTGTTCCCGAATCACCTGGAAGTATTCCCGGGAACTCAAGTCGCAGCCATGGTGATTTTCGTTGGCCCGATCTCAACCGATCTTCAAGATATGGCTCTCTACCGAGTTGCAGAGAACGGTCAATCTGGATTCTCTGGGATTCTGCAGAATCAGGTGCGACGGGAAGAAGTTCCTCCGCCTGCTGCCTTCACTGAAGGCGCATTGAATCCGAGCGCTCGAAGGGCCCGAAAACGAGAGACTACAGTACCGTTGGCGCAACTCGTTCACATTCGACGCGGCGTGGCAACGGGCGCGAATAGGTTTTTCCTCAGGACGGTGGACGAGAAGAACCAGCTCCCCGACGGGACTTGCGTGAGGGCCGTCAGTCGAATTAGGGACCTGCCGGGTGACGTATTGAGCCTCATTGAACACGAAAAACTTGGTGAGGATGGGCTTCGATGCTGGCTGCTCAAACTCGATAGTTCAGCCGCCCAGATTCCAGAGATCAAGAAACTCCTTGATGAAGGGGAATCAGAGGGAATCCACGAGCGGCACCTTTGCAGGGTGCGTTCACCTTGGTACGCACTGGAGAGGATTACAGTACCAGATCTGCTCATTGGCCCCATGGGGAAGAGCCGTTTTCGAGTTGTCGTCAATGACGTGGGTGCAATTCCTACAAATACTTTGTACGGACTCAGGTTGCGTAATCCCTCTTCGCCCGGAGCGGTGAATCACCTGGCTCAATGGCTGTCGAGCGAAGAAGGCCAAGCGGCGCTGCGTTCCGTGGCACGGCAGCACGGTGATGGTCTTCTTAAACTGGAACCCGGACCATTGAGCGTTGTTCCCGTTCCAGCCGGAATCGTGGAGCTACAGTGCAACGCAAAGATCAGTACTAGGCTGAGCTGACTTGACCGAGAAAATGAGAGGGGACCAGGTGGAACCGGAGGAGTACGGGTTCACAGTGGATACGCACCTCTTCCGCGAGCTCGGTGAGCTTTTGGTGGGACGTGATAGCACGGCGTTGATCGAGTTAATCAAGAATGCGTACGATGCTGATGCAACTCGCGTAATCGTTCACGGTGAAAATCTCCATGGCGGCGGAGGAACTATCACGGTGGCGGATGACGGTGTGGGAATGACACCCGAGATCTTCCGCACAGCATTCCTTCGTGTCGCCAGCCGGTACAAGGAACAAGGAGATCGCCTTAGCCCACGATTCCAGAGGCGTTACACCGGAGCGAAGGGCGTTGGCAGGCTAAGTGCCCACAAGCTAGCCGAACGACTTTCGTTGAGATCTGTACCTGATTCCAATGTGCGCAGTGTGGGTTCCTCTGAATCTTCTGGGCAGGGTGTGCAGGCAGTAATTAATTGGCGCTCGGTCGAGGATGATCATTCCACATTGGATGACGTCGGCGACGGCCTAACGGTTTCTTCATTTGATTCGCGCGACCAGACGCCGGGGACAGAACTCCGCCTCGAAGCAGTGCGATCTCGATGGACCAAAAGAACTCTATCCAAGTTTGTTCAGGAGGTGTCGAGTTGCCTGCCACCCCCTGGACTTCTCGTTGATCCGTCTTTTGACATTCCACCCGAGTTTGCTCCGCTTGGCCATTTGAAGCCGTGGACACGTGGGGACAATGATCCAGGCTTCAAGATCGCGTTTCAGGGAGATCTCGATATTGGTGACGATCTCTGGATGCGACTATTTGAACGAAGTAATTGGCTGCTTGAAATTCGCGCGACCAGTTCTGGGGTGACCTTCGCTATTCACCCCACACCTGCAACCCTCGACGATTTTCCCGAGGCGAAGAGTTACTTCTTGCGTCGAGACCACCCGAATCCAGAGCGCGGTCCATTCTTTACTGCGAGGATCTATGCTCGCCAAGGGCAGCTGGCGGGCAGATCGGCAGAGCTAACGAAGTTTGCTGACGAACACTCAGGTATTCGTGTTTATCTTGAGGGCTTTCGTGTCGTTCCGTACGGAGATCGGCATGACGACTGGCTAGGGCTTAATCAAGACTATGCCAGGAGGGCGAGAGAGTTCGAGATCATCCTCGATGAGGCGTCGTCTGCTGTTCTACCCAAGCAAGAGGGTGAATCTTTCAAAATCGCCGGTAATTACCAATATACTGGCGGCGTTTTTATGACGGCGGAGGATGCTGCCTGTCTCCGCCCTGTGGTTAACCGAGAGGGTTTCCTTCAGGACGAGGCGTTCGGTAATCTTCGGGACCTTGTGCGAAATGGCGTCGACCTGGTGTCTCGCGCTAGGGCTGCCACGCAAGCAAGTGGTCGATCGTCAAAAGCCGAAAAACTTCAACAACGTCTCGTACCCCCTGCTCGAGAGCCGAGCACGGCGGAGCCGGAAATTTCCCAGCCTCAGTCCGACATTGAGGAAAAAACCCAAGAGAAGAACGCGCGAGATAATCTCAATTTCTCGCTCACGAGAGTGCGTCAAGAACTGACCAATATCAGGGCCACAGTGGGTCCGGACGCCGGTCTCGTCGAACAAATCGAGATGGCGGCCGCAGCTGTGGATCTGGCAGAGCATTCTGCAAGCCAGGAGCATGCAGATCAGGCAATGCTGGAGGTGCTAGCGAGCGTCGGGCTCCAGTTTGCCGCTTTCATTCATGAGGTCAATGGCCTCCTAAGTGAAGCGCAGGCCCTACGCACATTGGCAGGTGCTCTTGACGGGCGTTCTCTTGGCCCTGGGCAGAGTCAAATCCTTCAAGATCTGCGTAGCGGGCTTGAGTCTTTGTGTCAGGCATTGACGCGACAGGCTAGCTACCTAACGGAAGTGGTTGGTCCCGATGCGAGGCGTCGGCGAAAGAGGATTCCGCTACCTGAGGCCCCTCGTACTAGCCTCCTGCTCCTCACGAATACCCTCAATGAACGGGATGTTGAGGTAGTCCAGGATCTTGACAGCTCCGTGAGAACACCACCAATGTTCCCTGCAGAACTAACTATTATTTGCACCAACCTGCTAACTAATGCGGTCAAGGCCGCAGGAAGGAACGGGCGCATTATGATCTGGGGCGGGGCCGTCAAGGGCGGTGGGATCAATATAAGGGTCGAAAACACCGGGAAGGCAGTTTCGCTGGAAGACGCTGAGCGCTGGTTTCTTCCTTTTGAAACCACAACCACCGAAATTGACGTCGTTTTGGGTCAGGGGATGGGATTGGGATTGCCGATCACGCGCCGTATCGTATCCGAGTATGCGGGTTCGGTTCGATTCGTTGCACCTCGGGACGGATTTTCTACGGCTGTAGAGGTCGTAATTCCTGGTCGCGAGGTGCGGCGATGAGCGAGCAGAAGAAGCCGTCCGTATTGATCATTGATGATCACCCTGAGGATCAGACTGCAGCCATCGCGGTACTCAAGCACACAGGCTTGGATGTCGAGGTATGTCTGCCCAATAAATTGGTTGATGATCACCTGAGGCGGGCTGATGTCGTCGCCATTGATCAATACTATGAGTGGGATCTAGTTCCCCACCCAGACGAGATTGCCTATTGGCCTCAGGATGGCCTGGCGCTGGCGGCAGTAGTATCTCGACGCTTGGCTGCTTTGAAGAGTCACGCGGCTATCGTTTTACGTACAGGCGAGCTTGGCCGGCTGGCGGAGAACCTGCCTAGGGCCGCACGGGTGCCGCTGCTCTCCGCTCAAAGTGGGCTGGACTGGATTCTGGAGAAGGGGGAAGACGAAAATGCCTCCCCGAAACTTCACCAGCTGGCGGCAGGGGCGTCATCGCTTCGTCCCTTCATTCACGATCAATCTTCTTGGAATGAAGGCGCTGTATGGCTGAATCTCCCTGAAAGTGCCCCCTGGAGCGATAGTGCTCTCGCGGAAGTGCAGGTATGCCGACCTCCAGAGCATGTTGTGGCCCGGTACACGGCTGGTAGCGCTTGGTTGCGCTGGTTCGCTCACCGAGTTCTCCCTTTCCCGTCCTTCCTGATCTCAGATCTCAAAGCCGCAACACTGCTGGGAATCAGCTTGAGGGAATTTCAGTCCATAGTCTCGGATTCTGAGAGCGCAATGGGTGGGGAGCTCAGGGATATTGTGTACACAGGGCATCTATCCGGACTGGTCGATCGGCGATGGTGGCGGGCTGGAATAGAGTCATTCGTAGATACAGCACTTCTTGATTCTTCGGATGACCTGGAGGTCGCGGAAGCATTGTCTGATTACTATGAACGGCTACATGGCTCGCCTGTCACTTTGCTCCCTCATGCGCACCCTGTGGTGACAATAGACGCGGACTATGCAGAAGACGGCGTCGCAGATGCTTTTGAATGCGTCCGTTTGGCGCCAGATCTTTGGCCCGTTTTCGCGGATGAGCCCTGGGCTCTACGCGACGACGCCATGGACATACCTGATCTTGCCGCGATGGTTTCTCGTGGTGACCGGGGCCGACTTCACTCGATGGACGTGATCTCGTGACTCAAGTTCCGGGTCCGCGTGCTAGCGCCGAGTCTTCGGCGCAGCGAGCTCGTATATCGGCTGTCGCAGTGGATACTGGGCCTCTCCTTTGTTTTGGAGCGGTAACCGGCGGGCCTCGCCTGTTCATCAGCCGGTACAAAGGACGGCTGCACTGGGCAGAAGCTGTGGCGAACGAGATTCGACACCAAGCGCAACGCAGTGGCACATCTGCCATAGAAAAGCGTCAGCAGTCAGCTGCCCGGCGGTGGATTGGCCCTAGTGCTGGGCAGCTGGGTGAACCCCAGGTTTTCACGGACCGCACTGAAGTGGATGCCATGCGTGGCCAGGTGCAAGCGGCCTCCACCCGGCCGGCGAGAGACGGACACGATCTTGGTGAGTCGGAGACGCTGCTCCTTGCGCAGAGACGAAGTGCGATGGCCCTGATTAACGAGAACGCGGCGCGTGTCGTAGCGCGTCGGCTCAGACTTCGGACTCACTGCGCATTGGATGTCTTGGTCGCCTCTTACCAAGACGGACACCTTGAGCTGAGAGACGTGCAAAAGATGTATGAGCAGTTGCGGGAGGCTGCCCTTGACGCTGGAGAGGTCCTCCCGTCGCCATGCAAGGGGCGAGTCCTGGATCAGTGGCGCACACCAGCCCCGGCCTAAGTTGGCGACCCCGACGGGGACGCGGCCGTCGACCGCGTGAGCGATGCGGGAGCGGATGGGGTGGCATATGGCGCCACCGAACGTCACGGCGTGAGAAGCGTTTGGCCGTTGACCAGGCGAAACAGGAATCTGTGTGAAGATCTATCATCGCTCGTCACGATCTTGCAGGCCCTCGTAATGCGTAGGTCTCGGGTTCGAATCCCGAAGGCGGCTCCAAGGAAAACCCCAGGTCGGGCCTTTGACCTGGGGTTTCTTGTTTTGGCTGACCTTGGAATTCGGGTTAATCGGGCATACGTGGTCTGCGCATCGCAATGCGTAGGTCGGAGGTTTGCAGTCAGTGGCGGTTCCGCTTTGCAGGGCTGTGAGCTGGTCTTTTATCTCTCGTGGTCGCTCTTTTCGGGCTGTTCGGATTGGCGTGGTGGCCGTGCGGTGGCCGAGCGTGCAGACCTGCTCCCGGCCAACCGTGAGATTGGTCGTCCACAGGGGAACCATGGTTTGTGGCGTCCAGACAATCGTGCGTCCAACCTGCGTCCCTGTTCGGACGGTCGTCGACCTCCTTCCAGAGCAGGGCCCCTGATGTCGGGTGTCCGTCCATGCGGATCAAGCCCACTGGGCCGACCGCGAACGCTTGCCTGGCTCGCGCCGCCAGGGCGTCACCGTTACCTCGTCGGCCACCTTGACCAGCTCCACTACGACACCGCGCTCGAAGCCGGCTGGCCCATCGCCAACGGCGCCGTCGAAGGCACCTGCCGCCACCGCATCGTTATCTGAACCAGCGCGATGCCCGCTCAGGCGTCCGGCAAGAGGTGTGGACCGGTCGTTGGGGTGATCGTGTGCGGGGCGACGTCGCGGAAGCGGGGCATGCCGAGGTCGGTGGTCCGGCGAGCTGATTCCTCGAGCTGGGCGATCTTGTTGTTGGCGGCGGAGATGCTGACGTTGAGGCCGTCGACCTCGCCGAGCCAGCCGTGGTGGCGGGCTTCGTCGATCCGGGCGAGGAGGTTGCGCCGGTCTCGAGGAGCCGGGGCAGCTGGGCGGGGTCGGTCCGCAGAAGTGGGCAGCGAATGCAGGCGTGTTCGTGGATGCAGCCGGTGCCGTAGGCGCGTCCGCAGCTTCCCAGGGAGACCTTCCGGTGCTCGAAGTGGCCGAGGAACTCCTCCCACTCCTCGTCCGTGGGCGACCGGTATTCGGTCGAGGGCCGCAGCTCACGGCGGCGAGTGAGGTAGGCCCGGTGGCCGGTGATGGCCTCTTCAGGGTAGACAGCCTTGTAGCCCATGGTCGTGTTGATGTTCGCGTGCCCCATGATCAGCTGGCAGATGTGCGGCGGCATCCCATTCATGATCGCTTCGGTGGCGAAGATCCTGCGGAAGTCATGGGGCTTGAAGTCCAGCAGCCCGCCGGAGGGATCCGACAGCCCCATGCTGTTGGCCGCGTTGGTGATCCAGCGGCGGACCGTCACCGCGCTGAAGGGGCGGGCATCGGCGCCGTGACGGTGTTGGAAGAGGACCGGCATGGCCGGGGTGAACTCGTGCTCGTGGACGTCGTAGGGGACGACTAGAGGGACCGCGCCGTCCGCGTCGCGGACACGGTGGATGATCGCGGCCAGGACGTCGGCGAGCTCGGGTGAGATCACCAGCAGCCGTTCGAGGTCGTTCTTGGACGGGGCGATGTGCAGCAGCGGGACGAGTTCGCCGGTGGACGGCAGCTGGTATTGGACCAGGCTGTGATGGGAGAGCTCGGTGAGCTCCTCGATGCGGATCCCGGTAGCGTGCAGGACTTCCACCGCGGCCCAGGTCCAGAACGCGGCATCGTCCTCGCGCGTGAGGTCGCGCCGTGAGCCGGTGTCGGGGTCCTCGGCCCAGACGCGGGAGCTTCCCGTGGAGATCCGGGTGCGTCGCAGCCGTACGGTGTCGTGAGTGAAGGTCTCGCCGGGCGGTGTGTCGATGGCCGCCTTGAGCAGGGCGGCTGTGTGGATCCGGGCGTCGTGGATGTGGCGTCGCAGGGCCGGCACGTGGGGCAGACGTTCGCGGGTGCACTGGTCCATCCGGGACTTGCGGCGGACGAGATTCTTGGTGGCGCCGATGTCGGTGCGACGGATGGGACACGGGACCGCCCAGGCCGCCCACCGTTCGGGTTCCTCGCTGGCCCAGTGGGACAGGTCGAGGTAGAACGCGCGGACCGTGGTCAGCAGGGTGGCCGCGTCGGCGCGGGGTGAGGTCGTCTCGACGCGGCGGCCGTTGGCGGTGCGGACGGTGACGGTCTTCACGGCGGTGCGGCTCTTCCAGGCGGTGGCGATGTCGGGCGGCAGCCGCAGCGAGTCGATCCCGGGGTGGTGGTTTTTCAGGTCCTTCCAGAAGAGTTTCACCAGGTGGTAGGCGAGTTGCTTGAGCGAGGCGTAGTCCAGACGGGGCCGGTGCTCGGCGAGGTAGGCGACCAGCAGGTCGCGCACAGGCCGACAGACCACGCCGTACTGGTCGACGAGTTCCTCGACGCTGAGTTGGTGGCCGAAGCGCCGGTCGAGCATCCGCAACGTAGTGGGGGCGTCCGACGGGAAATCCCCCAGTCCGTGCAGGAGTTGATAGAAGCCCCAGCCCGGGTGACCGCCGCCCTCGGCCTTGCGCCGATCGCGCACGTCGAGCAGTTCCAGGCAGTCCCCGACGGTGATGTCGGCGACGGTGCCGCCCTTGGCGGTGATGATCACGGCGACCTGCTCGATGGCGTGGCGGCGCTGGTCGAAGCTCAGCCCGGCCGCGGTGGCCTGCTCGGCGAGCGCGGCGAAGCCGCGCGGGTCGCGCAGGCGGGGAATCTCCCCGCCCAGCGGGAAGCGGATCGGGCTGGCCACAAGCCAGGACATCGACGGACGCAGGACGTCACCGTAGATGAGCTGGCCAAGTCCGGTGGTGATCGCCGTGACCAGCCCGTCGTGCCCGATCGTGCCGGTGCGGCCGGAGTCCCGCAGCCAACTTGCCACCACCGACCGCCAGTCGGCCCGCGGATCGTCGGCGATCGGGCTCGACTGCCAGCGCTCCTGCCAGGTCCGACCGGGCTGTCGCTCGAGCCAGTCCAGGAACAGGACCGCCGCCCTTCGGCGGCGCCGCTGACCGCTCGCACTGCCCACGGTCAGGGGCGGGGCAGCCAGCTGGGCCAGCACGGTTGCGCGGCCCCAGGCCGTGGCCGGCCAGTGCACCGGTTCCGGCCGCGGCGGGAAGCGGTGCCGCAGATCCTGCGCATCCCGGCCCCGGGCCGAACGCCGCAGCGCGGGGCCAGGGACGGCCTGGGCGCTCGGTGTCGATGTCCGGATGGTCACGCCGACCCCCGGCCGAAGAGGACGTCGAGGGACTCGCTCCGGTAGCCGGGCGCCGTCGGCACCGCTGGCTCGCCGGCACGGTCGGCTGCCCTGCGGTGGTGGGCCAGCACCGAGGCGATCACATCCTCAGGAACGGGCGAGAGATAAAGCTGAGTGGTGGTCAACTCGGCGTGTCCCAGAACCCATTGGATGTCGGTCAACGGCATCCCTGGGTCTCTCGCCATCCGGTAGGCAGCGGTGTGTCGCAGGTCGTGCAGGCTCCAGTTCGCTCCGATCATGGCGTTGACGCGCTGGAACATCCGATAGGCCGCCGGATAGGACAGCGGGCGGAACGGACGGCGCAACGTCCACCACAACGGACCGTCCGCCTCCGTCTCGACGAGCCCGTCCATCTGCGCCTGGTAGAGGCGCAACCACACCATCGCGTCCGGCGACGCGGGGAGCGACTGCAGGGCCCGGCTGCCCTTGCGTACCACTGTCACCAGTTGCTGCCCGGCGTCGACCTCTCCCCGCCGTACTCCCAGCAGTTCCGATGCTCGGGCCCCCGTGGATACCCACAACGCCACCAGCGCGCGATCCCGGTGCGAGGGCAGCCGGGCGAACAGCTCGTCGAACCGATCGTCAGGGATCCGGCGCGGTGCCTGCCGGGCGATCTTGGGCCGGTAGAGGCCGCTGCGTTCGAATCGCATGGGCGCCGTCGGCGCCCGGTGAGCCCGCACTCGTTCCCCATCCCGGCCCCTGGCCAGCGGGAACGGGTTGACCAACGGCCCCGTGCCCAGATCCAGGTGAAAGGCGTAGAAGCCGCGCAGCACTGTCTCGCTGTGCGCTCGCGTCCGCGGCGCGTACTGACGGCCAGGACCGCTCTTGCCGGTCACCGGGTTCACACGCCTCTGCGAAGCCACCCCGCCCCTGGTCGGCTTCGCGACCATCTGCAGCCACCTGCTGAAGTCCCGTGCCTCGACGCGGGTGGCCTGCCCCCGCGGCACCCCGACTGCCCACAGGAACCGGAACCAGCGCAGCAACGCCAGCGCGTACGAACGCTGCGTCGTCGCCGGCCGCCCGGTCGCCTGCAGGTCCTGCAGATACTCCGCCACCGGGACGACAACCTCGCCGCCGGCATCCAGGAGCCGGTACGGCTGCCAGGGATCATCCGACTCCACGACGGATCCGGCCGACGGCACCACCAGCCCCGCGAGATCACGGGAGGCGTCACTCGTCTCTGTCATGGTCCGGGACGGTAGTCCTCTGCGATACGACCTGGACGCTGAACTGCAGAGATCTGTCCGGTAGTTCAGTCAACAGTCAGCGACCGCCTCGACTTTGCCGGCGCCCGCTGGGGCCTCGAAGGAGCCGAAGCCGTCCTCCGCCTCCGCGCCCTCAACGACCTCGACGCCTACTGAACCTTCCACACCGAGCGCGAACAGCAACGGCTCCACCTCAGCCCTGACCAGGACGGATACGCACTGACCGCCTGATCCGTGCCTTCACTTCAAGCCGCACCCAAATCGTTTTCGAGCTGGCTCGTCTGGGCCTGCAGCCATGCTGTCAGCTGGCGGACGCGTGCGTCTTGCTCGCCTGATCGACGGCTGAGGAGGTGGTAGCTGGTGCCGTCGGGGACGAAACCGATGGGTGCGACGAGTTGTCCTCGCTCCAGGTCGTCGCGGGCGGCGGCATACGGAGCGATGGCGACCTCGACGCCGGCCACGGCAGCCTGGAGGGTCAGGTAGAAGTGCTCCAGGGTCTGCTGGGAGGCGGGCTCTGCTTTCATCCCGGTGATGCGTCGCCAGTCGTCCCACGCCTGCGGTCGTGTGTCGGTGTGCAGAAGGGCTACCTGCTATACGTCGGCGGCGGCTCCGGTCAGGCGGGCCGCGAGATCGGGCCGGCAGACGGGGCCGATCCGCTCCGCGAACAGGCAGGCCCGGCTCGCCTCTTCGGGGAACGGGTGCCGCCGCGGTCATGCTCGCGGGCCGGATGGTCGCTTCGAAGGGCAACAGCGTGTTCAGAGGAGGAAGGTCCGACCATCGCATATGTGAATTGTGCTCACAGGCCTTGTGAGAATGAATCGTTTGTCCTGCTCTTTCGACTGAAGGAATATTGATCTGGTCACAGAGAAGGCCGACTGAAGGCGAGGTGGATATGACATCCCGCAACGACGAACGGAGGGTGTCGCCATCCTGGCGGATGACCTCACCAGCGCGGGGGACGGTGCCGCGCCGTTCGGTCAGGCGGGCCACGACGCCCGGATCCTTCTCGCCACCCCGGCAAGCGTGCCGCGGAACGCCGCGGGCGTGACCGCGGTCGACCTTGGGGGCCGGATGCTGGACGAGGAAGCCGCCGCTTTGCGTGCATGGCCGGCGGCGCGCCTGTTCGCCAGCTCCGAGCTGCTCTTCAAAACGGTGGATTCCACTCTGCGCGGTCATGTCGCGGCAGAGGCCCGGGCAGCGTGGGCGGGATCGCGGAGGCCGGCCCTCGTCATCGCTCCGGCCTTCCTCGCGGAGGGCAGAGTGACGGTGGAGGGGGTCCAGTACGTGCGGGGTGTACCTGTCCACGAGAGCGACTACGCCCGCGACCCGGTACACCCCGTGCGGTGCTCGGATCTCGCCATGCTGTTCCCGGAGGCCGTTCTCGGCCAGCCGGACCAGGCTGCCGAGCTGCCCAGACTGATCGGCAACGGTGACCTGATCGTCTACTCCGCCGCCGAGACGGCGACCTCGACCGTCTGGTGGCAGCGGTGCCGCGACTCGACGAAGTGTTGTGGGTCGGCTCCCCAGGTCTGGCGGCTGCCCTGGCCCGAAGGTGCGCACACCTTGCGGGCAGCGCCGCATCACTGCCCGCCCCGGCCCGAGTCCACTGATAGTGGTCGGCAGCACCAAACTGGCGACCCGACGGCAGTTGGCCGAGCTACGCACCAGGACGGACATGGGCGACCCCTGCGGAATCGGCTCCGCGACCAGCGTCTCCACCGTGCGGCGCCGGCTCAACCGGGTCATCGACGAAGGACTGCTGTCGTTCCGGTGCGACACGGCCCCGATGATCACGGGGTGGCCTGTCTCGGCGACCTTCCGGTCCACGGTTCCGCCGGAGCAGTTGGACCGGACGGCGTGCGCCCTGGCCAGGCTCCCCGAGATCCGGCTGTGCGCGGCCGTGACCGGTTCCCAGAACCTCCTCATGACCGTGTGGCTGCGATCGCTCAACGACAGCCAGCGGCTGGAGGAGCAGCTGGCCGCCGACCTTGCCACACTCAGACTGACCGAACGCGCGATCAACCTGCGGGGGGCCAAGCGGATGGGCCGTCTCATCGACGAGACCGGCTGCTGCGCAGGCATCGTTCCGATCGCCCCGTGGAGCGAAGAGACCTGAGCTCCGGCGCCCGCCACCCGGACCGACACGCGTCGATGACCGCCCCGCCCAGAAGTACTCCAGCCGGTCCCAGAGCCCAATCGATCCCGGAGCCCATCGATCCTTGCCAAGGAGGAACCCGTGCGAAACGCCCTTACTCCGGACACCTGGGTGTTGATGCAGAGCGTGCTCCGCAAGGAGCCCTCACAGCCGGACGACACCAATGTCGGAAAGGATGTCTCACAGGGCGGTTTCGAGCCGTGTCTCCTGGCTCTCGTCCGCGTTCTGGCTTCCCTCGGCGCCACGGACGACCGTCTGCGTTGGCCGCCGCCGGACCCGGTGACGGCGCTGGTCGAGGCCGGCCACCTGACCCGTGCCGTGGAGTTGACGCTGGCCATCGGCAATGAAGAGAAGCGATGGGAGGCCCTGCGCGCGCTGGCCGAGACCGTCGTCGACTCGGGGGACCTCGCGGCAGCGCTGGCCGTGAGCGACCTGATCGGTCCACCCGTACCGCGCGCCGGAGCACGGGCCGCGGTGGCGTTGCGGCTGGCCCGGGCCGGAGAGCCGGACTCGGCGGCCACGTTGGCGGGCGCGCTCCGCTACCCGCATCTGCGGACGCTGACCTGGGCCGAGCTGGCGAAGACGGCCGCTACCGCAGGCGACTCCCGGGCGCTCGTGCTCCTGGACCGTGCCGAGAAACTGCTGCCCGAGGCCATGCACGAGGACTGGACGGCGACCGCGCTCATCAACCTGGTCGAGGCGGCGACCGCCATGGGCGACCACGACCGGGCCGAAGCTCTGGCCGACCGGGCGGAGGACTTCGTACGGTCCGGGCGGGTGCGGATGGAGACGTGTTCCAGGGGCCCGCAGACCAAGGGCAGCGCGTGGAACAGCGACAGCGCCCGACGGGTCCTCGCCAGGGTGCTGGCCGTCGAGGCGCGCAGAGCGGACTTCGACCGGATCGACGCGCTGCTGGCCACCGGCCCCCTCGACGCGGAGGCGATGGCGGAGCTCCTGGAGGAGGCCGCCGACACCGTCTCCCACGAGGTGGCGCTCGCCTTGGCCGACCGGGCGGAGACCCTGCTCGACTCCCACCGTGACCCGCGCGACGGCACGGGTCTACGCCCGGCGCTGGCCGAACTGCTCGCCCGCCACGGACACGCCGACCGCGCCGAAGCACACGCCCGCTCCCTCGAGCCGCCGCCCGCGCGCGATCGGGTGCTGTTCAACGTCGCCCGGGGGCTTGCCCGAAGTGGCGACACCGTGCGGGCCGTGGCGCTGGCCCGCTCCCTGGCCAACCCCGTCGCAGGCGACCTGGCGCTGTTCTCCGGTGTCGACCAGCTTCTCCAGGACGGCGACACCGACAGTGCGGGGGCCCTGGCCCGCTCCCTGCGCGATCCCACCACCCGCGACATGGCGCTCTCCCACGTCGTACGGCAACTCGCCCAGGCCGGCGACACCGTACGCGCCGAGGCGCTCGGCCGCTCGCTCACGGACCCTCACTGGAGGGGGACGGCGCTGCTCACGGTGGTCGAGCGGCTTGCCGGTGACGGCGACACCGAGAGCGCCCAGGAACTGGCGCTCTCCCTCACCCACCGCCCGTCCCAGGCCGCGGCACTGATCGCCCTCGGACGGTCGCTGAGCCCGGACCACGCGCGCAGACTCGCGGCGCGTGCCGTGCGCCTGGACGGCTGGGAGTGGATCCTGAACGTCCTGCCGATCATGCCCGGCTCGGTGACCGCCATCGCCGAACAGGTAAGGCCCTGACCCTCTCGTGCGCGGCTCTGCGCGCGCGTCGAGGAGCGGAGCTCGTCGCGCTCCTTGATGGCCTGCGCTTCCCGCGCGGGTGCATACGCGGGGACGGGACGGGCTGTCCATTCCGCGAGCGGTACGACGTGGCAGATCATCGCCCGGTTGTACAGCAGGGGATGGGGCCGGGTGCCGACCGCGGAGCGCCCGGGCGGCAGGAGGAGCGGTCATGGCCCGTGGTGCCCTGGAGCTTGGGGCGTAAGTTAACTCAGTGTGTCCTTGCTACGCGAGTAGAGACATCCCAGCCACCGCCCCTGTAAGTTGACATTTTGTTGAACCCGCGCGGTGTTCGGCCGTTTGCCCTGCCCTTCGGGTCGCGTAAGCCTCAGTGCGGCCAGGTGTGACGCCCAAAGCGTCTGCGCCACGCGCATGTTGGCCGAGGAAGCCCGACATGCGCAGACCCGCGCCGGTAACAGGCCCTCCTCTTCGAGCGGCTCCCGAGTTCGTTCTGGAGCCCAAGGAGTATGCACATGCGTTTGAGTACGTCGATCACCGCCGTCATGGCCATGAGCGTGGCCATGGGTACCGCGCTGGCCCAAGGCGCCGCCCACGCCGGTTCCTCGACCCTGTCCGCTCCGGCCTGGTCCGCCCCGTCGCGCGCCTGCTCCGACCTCGTCCGCATACGGGCCTTCTCCGACGACCTCGACAAGAAGACGCTGGACGGCGTCTACGTGGGCAATCTGTCCGCCCTCGCCGTCGACCGGGGCGGCCGGATCACCGCCGTGTCCGACGAGTCCTACCTCTACACGCTCGACGTGCGGGAAAAGGCGCGCTCACTGAGCGCCAACGCAGTCGCAGTGGCTCCCTTGACCGACCTGAACGGCGCGGCGCCGGACTCCGAAGGACTGGCCGTCGACCTGGACGGCTCCCGGCTGATCAGCTCCGAGACCGAACCCTCCGTCACCCGCTACGACCGCGACGGCACGGCGGTGGAGGCGCTGCCGGTGCCGGCAACCCTGGCCGTCGCCCCGGCGGGACGGGCCGTACGCAACCAGACCTTCGAGGGGCTGACGCTCCAGCCCGGCGGACGCACCCTGGTCGCCTCCATGGAGGGCGCGCTCTCCGGCGACGAGAGGGTGTGGTGCGGCTGCAGACCTGGCATCGCGCCGGGGTCGGTAAGCCCTTCAAGACCGGCCCCCAGTACGGCTACCAGGCCGACCAGGGCTTGGGAGTCGTCGAGCTCGCCCCGGCCGGTGAGGGCCGGCTGCTCATCCTCGAACGCGGCTTCACCGCCGGTGTCGGCAACACCGTCCGCCTCTACCTGGCCGACCCGCGCCGGGCCGACGACGTGAGCGGAACCGAGAGCGTCACCTCCGACGGCCCGGCCCGCCTGGCCCCCAAGACCCTGCTGGCCGACCTCGCCGACTGCCCGTCCCTCGGGGCCACGGCCGAACAGGCCCAGCCCAATCCCTTGCTGGACAACATCGAAGGACTCACCGTGACCGGTCGCACGGCCGCCGGACGCCTGAGGGTCCTGCTGGTCAGTGACGACAACGAGCGGGAGACCCAGATCACTCGCTTGTACTCCCTGGACGTCCGGGTGCCACGCTGAGCAACCCGGCAGCCGCTCGGGGGCGGCCTCGTCCCCGGGCGAGGCCGGCGAGGAATACCGCCGCCACATCGTGGCCGGTGCGGCCGGTCGGCAGGATGGCGGGGACGACGCGTCGGTCGGCGGACCGGTCAGCGGCTGTGGCTGAGGGGGTGGCTGAACCCCTGGGTGGAGATGAGGGCGGCCGCGTCCGCGAGTTCGGCGGCGAACCGCTCGACGGCCTCGTAGGGGAAGCGCTGGCTGGGCCCGCTGAGGGAGAGGGAGGCGACGACCGTGCCCGAGCGGCCGGTGACCGGCACGGCGACCGCGGTCAGGCCCTCGTCCCACTCGCTGCTGCTGACCGCGTAACCGCGCTGGGCCGCGTCCTGCACCTTGGCGCGCAACCGGCAAGGCTGACGGACACCACGCTCTCGTCCCAAAGCTGTGAGCGGGCAGGTGAGAAGCCGTAGCCTGGGGTCAGCAGCAGTACGCAGTCTGCCTGACTGGCCATCAGGCAGGTGCTCCGGCCGAGACGGTTGGCGAGGAGTGCCCGCCCCTGGCCCTGAAGCGGGTGCCGGATCTGGCTCACGACCTGCCGCTCCCGTGCTGATCGCTGCTGCACCGCCTGGCGGCACACCCCCGAGCGCGGCGCTCCTTTTTACCCGAATCGGAACTGGCGCCAACGGCGCAGGCCGGGACCCGAGCCCAGCACATCGCGCTCACCCCGGAGCGCGGCGAGGACTCCAGGGCGCTGCCGCGGGCCGGCGGCCGGTGCGCACCTGCGCGATCTCGTGGAGGCAGGAGCGTCGGCACGCCCTGCGGCACTGGATCAGTCCGACCTGACTGGATCAGTCCGACCTGAGGTTCTCCAACGTCGCCTTGGCGTCGGTCTTCAGCCACTTCGCGACGTCGTCCAGCTCGGGGAGGACCGTGTTGGCGGAGTAGGCAGAGGAGTCCCAGTTCATCCGGTACGTCATCCAGCCGTCGCGCACGGCGATGATGACCTTGCCGGCGCCGGCGCCGCCGTCGTAGAGGTAGTCGTCCGTCACGAGGTAGGCCTCGTCGCCGAGCCCCGTGATCTTCTTCACCTTGTAACTGTCGTTGTCCTGGTGGTACTTGGACCACACGGCCGTGAACTCGGGTCCTGGGTCGGTTCTCTTGTGCAGGTCCATCTGGACCGAGAGGTCGGCCCTGGCGTAGGAGAAGTCCCAGGAGGGGACGCGGGTGGATCTCAGCCCGAGATCGCAGGAGGCCTGGTCGAGAGCCTCGTGCTTCAAGGAGGTGACACCGGGTTCGAGGGAGGCCTCCCCGTACACCTTCTTGAAGGAGGAGTAGTCGATCGATGAGCAGAGGTCGGTGGTGGACTCGTATCCGCGCAGGTCCGCTTCGGTGTCGTCCGTGCCGAGTACGAAGACGCCGCCGGCCCACAGCGCGGAGGCGACCACGGCGCCCAGCGTGGCCCACAGGACGGCACGCCCGGCGGCACCCGTGGGCGCGGCCTGACCCGGACGGGTAGGAACGGGAGACGGCTCTGGCCGGGACTGGGGCTGCGCGGGGATGTTCCCGGGGAGTGCAGGCATGGTGGTTCCTGTTCCGTGGTGGATGAGACAAAAGGGGCAGAGGCGCCTGGGCGGATTCCGGAACAACCCTCGCAACTGTCCGCCGCACCTGTCGTGAGCAGAATTGCGCGTTCGACTACGCGATTCCTCGGGGCGTCGCGGCTCGCGTCGCGGAGACGCGACCCCTCATGGACCGAACGTCCTGGACAGGTTCGCCACACCCCAGGAGGTACAGAGCACAGCCGTGGTGTACGAATGTGCGACAGCGAGGGAGCGGTCGATTTCTCTCGGGCCGTCGGACCCGTAGAGGGCCCCTGCCGCAGCCGGCACGTTCGAAAGGGATCACGGTGGGTGAGTCGCGGGGGACGACGGAACCATTCGTGGACAGGGCGCCTTTCGTCAGCCGGGAGTCGGAACTCGGGGGGCTCGACTGGGCGTTGGAGCGGTCGGGGAAGGATGGTCCGGCGGTCGTCGACATCACGGGCGAGGCCGGTATCGGCAAGAGCCGGTTGCTGGCCGAGTTCGGCGCGCGGGCCCGCCACCGGGGGGTGACCGTACTGTTCGGCCGGGCCACGGAATACGAGCGGCACAGCCCGTTCCTGCCGTTCGCCGACGCCTTGGCCGACCTCGAACCGCAGGCACCGCAGGGATTCGCGGCGTTGGCACGCCTCGCGCCCGTCCTGAGCGGCACTGCCGAGTGGCCGCTCGGGGGTCCTGATCACCGTGACCGGTTCGGCCTCCACCGGATGATGACCGAGGCGCTGTGCCACCTGAGCGGCGAACGGCTGCTGATGATCCTGGACGACCTTCACTGGGCCGACCCGGCATCGCTGGAGATGCTCGACCATCTCATCCGGCACCCGGTGTCCTCATCCGTCCTGCTGGTCGTCTCCCGGCGTGACCGCCAGGCGCCCACCGCGCTCACCGCGTCGCTGACGCGTGGACTGGAGACCGGGGCGGTGCTGCGCATCTCCCTGGGCCCGCTCGAGGAGCGAGCATGCGTCGAAGAGCTGGCGGGGGACCTGCCGTCGGCGCGGGCCGCCGAGATCTACGCGGCGAGCGAGGGCAACCCCCTCTACTTTCTCGCGCTGTCGCAGTCATGTCGGAAAGCCGGGTTTCCCCAGCCGCTCTCCGCGGCTCTCCCGGATCCTGATGTGTTCGGTGTATCCAACGATCCGGCCGGTCTCGGAGCGCTGCTGCTGGACGAGCTGTCGGCCCTGCGCCCGCTGGAGCGCCGTACCGTGGAAGCAGTCGCGGTACTCGGCGATCGCACCACCGTCGATCTGCTGGGCGTGCTGACCGGCGCCCAGGGCACCGACATCAGAAACACGCTCGACGAGTTGGCGCGCCGTGACCTCGTCCGGCCCGGCCCGGGGGGACGAGGGCTGACGCTGCGCCACCCCCTCATCCGCGCCCTCGTCCACAACGGCATCGAACCCTGGCGACGCGAGGAATACCATCGACTGGCCGCGGCCGAACTGACCAGGATCGGCGCCCCTGTCACGGACCGGGCACACCACGTGGACCAGTCGGTGACCAGCTGGGACGCGACCGCGGCTGACGTACTGACCGAGGCCGCCGAGCGGACCGCCACTACCGCTCCGGCCACCTCGGCGCACTGGCTCGGCGCCGTCCTGCGCATCCTCCCGAACACTCCGGAACACCTTGCCAGACGCCGTGAACTGACCCTGTTGCGCGCCCGGGCTCTGGGCGTGAGCGGTGGGTTGAAGGAAAGCAGGGACCTGCTTTACCAGCTGATCGACATGCCGGGCACGGACGGAGACGACACCGTCCGGATCTCAGCGGTCGCCCTGTGCTCCCTGATCCAGCGCAACCTCGACGAGTACCGTGAGGCGGAAGCCCTGCTGCGCCGCGAGCTGGCCAGGAAACCCGGTCCGTCGCCCGCCCAAAGGGTCGAGCTAGGGCTCGAACTGGGCACCGCAGCGGTCTTCGCCTCCCGCTACGGGGAAGTACGGGAGGAACTTGCCGAGACCCTGGCAGCCGCCCGTTCCCTCGGCGACGAGACAGGTGAGGCGGCCGTGTTGTCGGTGGCCGCGATGGGCGAGGCGTACGTGGGCGACATGGCGGCGTCCCGGCGGTTCACCGAGCAGGCGACCGCGCTGGTGGACGATCTGACCGACAACGATGTGGCGCACCTGTGCGAGTCCCTGGTCAGGCTGGGCTGGACCGAGGCGTTTCTGGAGCACTTCACCGACACGGAACGACACGCCGAGCGAGGTCTGGAAGTCGCCCGGCGGACCGGCCGTTTGTACATGCTGTCGCAGCTCCTGCTGTGCAAGGCCTACGCTCACTTCAGCACCTGCCGCATCACGACCGCGATCGAACTGGTCGACGAGGCCGAGTCCGTGGCGCGGGCCGTCGGCAGCTCCCAACTGCTCGGCTTCACCCTGGCGTTGAGATCCGTCATTCTGGCGCAGGCCTACCCACAGGGTGACCCCCGTCCGCTGGCCGTCGCCGGCGACGCGGCATCGGTGGCCGGGAGCAGCCACACCTGGTGGGGAACCGCGTACCAGTGCCTGCTCGCCTACGCCGCGCTCAGCGCCGGGGATCCGCACCGGGCGCGGGACGTGATGCTGGAAGCCGGCGGGAGGGACCTGGGCCGGCTGCAGCGATCGATGCGTCCCAACCACCTGGAACTGCTCGTCACCACATCGTTGGCCATCGGCGACACGGCGGAAGCCGAACGCTGGGCCGAACTCGCCCACGAGGAGGCGAGCCGGCTCGGCCTGGCGGCCAAGCGCGCAGCCGGGCTGCGCAGTCTCGCCCAGGTCGCGCACCGCCGCGGCGACCTGGTGGCGGCAGCGCGCCTGTACGCCGAGGCCGCGGAGGAGAACAGGCGCTCCGGGACGACGCTCAGAGAGGTGCAGTCACTCCTGTTCGGCGCCCCGCTCATGATGGCCGTCGGCGAGGGCAGCCGTGCGAGCGCGATGTGGCACCGGGGACGGCGACTGGCCGCGGAAGGCGGCGCCGGGTGGCTGCTCGGCGTGGCCGAACGGGTACGCCCGAAGGTCTTCCGCGGCGCGATCGAGGAACCGGACGTACTCTCCGGACTGACGCCGCGTGAGCGGGAGGTCGCCGAACTGGTCGCCGAGGGCCTGACCAGCAGGGAGGCCGCCACCAAGCTCTACCTCAGCACACGCACCGTCGATGGCCACCTCGCCCGGATCTACCGCAAGACCGGGGTGTCGTCCCGCGCCGCCCTGGCGGCACTGGTCGCCCGGAACGGGGCCGGGTGAGCACCCGGCTGTGCACCGGCGGCCACGCATCCGGCACGGTACGCGGGGAGTAGCCCGGACCCGGAACTGGAGCCCGGATCCGGACCCCGGCCCGGCTCCGGACGCGGAAAACACAGCCAGGCAGGCGACACCTGAAGCTGCCGCCCGCGCGGCCGGGCCCCTACCGCACCGACACACGCCTCGGCAGATGGCGTGGGTGTCCCGAGAGGGCGCCGTCGGCCGTCACCGCGGTCCGCCGTGTCGACGACGCGCTGCCTACGGCTGTCGTAGCCCCGGCCCCCTCTGGAACGGCTCCTCCGGCGTGCGAGCCGGGTGGCTGCTCTGCCCGGAGCCGATGTCTGCGTTTTGCATGCGTTGACGCTATACTGCAATCATGACTGCTCTGACGATTCGGGACGTCCCGGATGACCAGATCCAGACCTTGAAGGTTCGTGCCGCCCAGGCCGGCAAGTCCCTCCAGGCTTACTTCCTCGATCTCATCGCGCGCGAGACGTCCAAGCCCACCATGGCGGAGATGGTGGCGCGCCTGAACCGGGAGACCACGGCCAGCGTGAGCACGGAGGACGTGCTGGCCGCGATCGACGAGGCCAGGACCGGGAGGTGAGCGGGACGGTCGTCATGGACTGTTCCGCTCTTGTGCACTTCCTCACCAACCGCGACCCGCTCGGCCTTGCGGTCCGCACCCGGGTGGGTGCCGCCGATGTCGTCGCCGTGCCCACGCTCATCGACTACGAGATTCAGTCCGCACTCCTCGGCATGGGGAGAGGGGGCAAGCTCACGGCGAGGGAAGTGGCCAAGGCTGTCGATGACTACCGGCAGCTCCCACTCGTCCGACACGAGACGCTCTTCCTCTGGGATCGCGTTCAGGCTCTCCACGCAAACCTGAGCGCCTACGATGCCCAGTACGTCGCCCTTGCCGAGGCTCTTGCCGCAACGCTGATCACCAGTGACGCGAGGATCGAACGGAGCGGTGCCGCGAAATGCGGCATTGAGGTCGTCGGCTCGAACTGACGGCGGAGCGGCCGTGGGCCGCCGACTCAGGACGGCACGGGCCTGCCGGTGAAAGACTGGCAAGCCGTTCGTTGGAGGTCAGCTACAACTCGACCCCGACACCTCACTGCGCTGTTCAGTGACGCCGCTGGTGGCCGGCCGGTGGCCGGACGCCTTTGGACGGCGCGGCACGAGGCGTCACTGGTCAGGACGCCGCAGCCGCTCTGAACAGGCAGAACAGCATCGGGCAGCACCGACTGGTACGAGGCAACATGATCCCTCTGTGACGTGGCCTGTTACGGAGGCTACGACGACGCGGTCGAAGGCGCTGGACTCGTGCTGTCCTTCATCGACTACGACCGCTTCGCCGCCGCGTGTCCCAAAGCGGCCCAGGCCGTGCTGGACATCACTGCCGACGAGGCTCGCCGGGCCGCAGTGCTGCAGCGCCGCTTCTTCGCCCTGGCCCACAGCAACAACCCGGACATCCGGTTCGAAACCCGTCGGAGCCAGCCCATCATGTGGAACAGCGACGAATGGGCGGACAGCAACCGCGGCTGAGCGAGTGGCATCAGAGGGAGACGATCAGCGCCAACACGGCAGTCAGGTAGTGGCAGTGGCTCGCCAGGCGCTGGTGACGCACTCTTCCTCCCAGTGCCACCATCCCTCGGCCTCGCCGTGCTCCAAGAGGTGGGTACTGGCCTGCACAAGGTCTGACTCCTTGTTGGTGAATGGTCGAGTCCCAGGCCCTGGGCCAGCGGTGGAGTCGCTGAGCCCGGGGCCATCTACGGGGTGCCGCTCAGGCAGACTTGGCAGTCATGCCGCGTTCTCGGGCGAGGAGCTCGACGATCTCGTGGAGACGGAACTTCGGGTCGGGAGCCTCGGAGATCACTTCGGTGAGCAGGTTGTTGAAGTCGTCCAGTGCGGGGCTGCCGAGCCCAGCCGCGTTCATCGCGGCGTGCCCTTCCTGGAGTTGCCCGATGATGCGGGCGGCGTCGGCGTTGACGGCGGTCGTCATGCCGGCACCTCCGCCCGCTCGGACCCGGTCTCGCAGAGGACACGGGTGAGCGTGTCCCACACCTGGTCGGGGTCCCCGGTCTCCAGGATCATCCCGGCTGCCACGTCGAGGGCCTTGTCGATACGCCCGCCGTTGTTCTCTTTCTCTACGTTGATGGCGCGCAGTGCGCGGACAACGTGGGGGCGGGCCGCCGCATGGGCGGCGGGCAGTCGGTCGGCGGCGTCCGCCAGGTCCCAGCCAGCCGGGACCTGGTACGCGGCCGGGCTGTCGTCGTAGGTGACGACCCTGGGAGTGCCTTTGCCGCTGCCCAGGTGGACGTCCAGGCGGACCCGGGACGCTTCACGGAACAGGGCGGTGATGCCCGGGCCCATGCCGTCGAGGATCACCTCGCGGACGGCGTACCCGTGCTGGCGCAGCGAGATGCGGGCGAGCCAGACGGCGGTGCCGGGGTTGGCGAGGTGCCTGTCGTAGACGAGGGTGGCGGTGCCGTCGGCGGGGCTGAGGTCGCGGATGTCGGCGGCCTTGCCGGGGGAGGTGGTTCCGCGTCGGACCGTGAGGGCGAGGTCGAGGGGGATCGTGGCGGTCACAGCGTCACCTCGGTCTGCTTGGCGGGGATACGGGTCGTGACGAACGGCGCTGGCATGCCAGGCACCGGTACCCCGAGCGCCTGGGCGAGCAGGTACCGGGCGACGGTGTCGTGCTCCAGTTCGCTGCGCCCGGTCGGCATGGTGAGCCGCAGCTCACCCGTCTTGCGCGGGACGATGACGGCGCCGAAGAACGCCCGGTCGGTGATCGGGGAGTCGGTGAGGGTGACGCCCAACTCGTTGATGAGCACGGGCAGGGGGGTGTCCATCAGGTGGTCGGCGGACGGCTTCGTGGCGGAGACGGTCACAGCGCCACCTCTGCGGCCTTGTCGGTGTACAGCTGGCGGAGGAAGATGTCGTCCGCGAGTTCCTTGGCCTTCTCCGGGGTGTACACGTCCGGGAGGGCCTTCCGCATCGCCTCGTCGACCGCCCCGGGGAGGACGGCGGCGAGTCGGTCGAGGAACGCGGTGGGGGTGGCGGCGGTGGCCTTGTCGAAGTCGGAGAAGGTCATACCGGCATCACGCCCTGGTGGGCGAGGAGGGCGCGTGCGGCCCGCAGGCGGGTGGAGGGAGCCTGTCCGGCGGGGACAACGAGGAGACGGGTGCCGTCCTTGTGCTGCAGGTAGTGCCCGTACAGGCCGTCGAATGGACCTTCCAACTCCACGACCTGGATGCCATGCGCAGCGGTGAGCACCTCGAACACGGTGGTGGGGTCGTTGATGGCAGCCATGATGCGGGCGGAGTCCTGCTCGACACGGGCCTGCATTTCTTCGTCGAAATTGAGGGCTGCGGGCTGTGGAGGCACAGAAGCTAGGTGCTTGGTGACGCCGACGGGAGCAACGCTTGTTGCTGTTTTCGCCATGGTCTTGCTCCTTCAATGCAGGAGTTGGGTCCAGACCTCGGGACCGTTGACGTAACCACCGGCCGAGGGCGTTCTGCCTTCGGTGGTAGTCGCCCTGGCGAGGGCGGAACAGGCGTCCTTCTCCGTTCGGGGGACGCTGCCCCCGAGACCGATTACCGCCCTGCTACGAAGCGCGTAAAATGCGCCTTTTTGAGGATCTTGGGTGACTGCTAGGCCGCGACGAGGACCGCGGTATCGACGTCGACCAGGTCGACCAGTGCGGCCTCGGTGAGCTCGACTTTGAGGCTCGGGGCGCAGGCCTTCATCGAGACGGGGCCGAGGCCGTGGGCCTTGAGGATGCGGGTGATCTCGGCGAGGTCCGGGGCCTACCGCGAGGACGGGGTGCGGAAGACGTGCCATGTGCCGTAGGTGCCGGCGGGCAGCTTGTCGAGGACCTTCTTCGCGGCGCGCTCGCCGCGGTCAGTGCGGCGGGCCTGGTCGGCGGCGCGCTCGTACTCGCGGGCGGCGGCCTCGATCTGCTCGACCGGGGGATCTCGTCGACCTCGTCCAGGCCAGCCGGGTTCGGGACCTCGACGGTCGCGGTCTCGGCTTGGTCGGCAATGAGGGCGGCGGGGGCGACAACGGAGCGGACCACGTCGGTGATGGTGCCGAGCTTGCCCCGCACCGGATGAACGGTGCGGGGGATGTGAGAAGAGCGTCTTCGCGTCGCAAGGTCGGTGCGCTGGACGGCCTTTTGTCGCCGGGTCCAGAACTGGAGTCCCGCCCGACGGGGCCCGGCCCAGCCCGCTGCCGGGCCTTCCTGGGGCCAGAATGGGGCCGGAAGGACAGGGAAACCCCGGGAGTGATCACCAAACCCCGGGCGCCCCAATGCGTGGAGCTCTTCAGTCGCGGTTTCGATGATCGTGCCCTCGCCGACCGGCTGCCGGGCCTCTTCCTGCTTCGGGGCGTGTTTTCTCAGACTCAGTGAGTGTCGGGCTCCGGGTCCGGCAGGGGGAGTTCGTCGAGGTTGAGGGTGAAGGTGCGGCCGTCGGCCAGGGGGATGGAGAGCTTGCCTGTGCCGTATGCGCGGGTGTGGGCGGTGCTGTAGCCGCTGGAGGTGGGCTCGGTGTGCAGGACGACTTCCCGGGCGTAGGGATCCACGACGAGGTAGACGGGGATGCCGTACCGGCCGTACTTCGCGGTGCAGTCGTCGTAATCCTTGCGTGCCGAGGACGTGGAGACGACCTCCGAGATCAACAGGACGTCCTCGAAGCTGTAGCGCTTGCCCTCCTTGCGCGCGTCCTCGCGCAGGATGGCCAGGTCGGGGGCGGAGTTCTCGTCGGCGGGGAAGTCGATGTAGACGTCCGAGGTGACCTTCGCGTGACGGCCGAGGGCGAGAGAGTCGATCTGCATCGACCTGATCGTGCTGGAGTGCTCTTCGCTCTGCGGGGTCATGATGATCTTTCCGTCGGCGCCGAAGAACACCACGTATCCCGCGGGGAACTCGGTGTGCGTGATCGCGTCGACACTCATGGACGGTGCTCCTTCCCGTGTGCCGTCATGATACGGCGGACAGAGCCGTCCCACGGGTGGACTTCCGTGGCGTCCGCGCACCACAGGGGGGAACCGGTCCGCACGAGCGGACGGCCGTGACGCGGGGCGTGAGCTGGGCCCGTAGGTGTTCGGACCCAACGGCTGGCGTTGGGTGACTTCCAGGGGCGGCGGGCACCTTCCGGGTGGCCATGGGGTGGCCGCGCCTTTGGACGTTGCGGTACGAGGTACCGGCGTCCGGTACGACGCATGTGGTTTGATCAGGCACAACGGCATCTGGCGGCATCAGTTGTCACCAGGGCCGGGCGGGCTGGATGAGCACCAGGTCCGCCGCTGTCCTGCCTGGCCCGCTGGGTCACCCTCGCGATGCCGGCCCACGCCTTCCTCGCAGTCGTCCGCGCCGACGAACACGCACACCGGCCCACGCCGGACGACGTGATCCCGTTTGTCCTGCGACGAGATCTGCCGCCTGTTCATCGTGCTCGTCGTCCGGCCCGCCCGCGACACGGCCTCACTCACTTGCCTGGTCCGACTGGCGCGGCCGCCCACCAGGCACGACCACGCACCAGTCACTACCGGAGGCGAACCGCATCCCTCACATCAAGATCACGAACTACGGCTGGAGTGGTCAGTGGCGGTGGCCTTGATGTCCAGTGGATGGGGGAGCTTTGTCCGAGTCGGACAACTCGACGATTCGAGACCCGCTGCTTCGGGAGTACCCGATCCGGTGGCCGCTCGGTGGCCGGACGCCTTCGGGCGGGGCAGCATGAAGTAGCAGAGGGTAGCCTGCCGCAAGTGCTCTGATCAGGCGCGACATCACTCGGCGGCATCACGCAGTACCTGGCAACACGATCCCTCACGGTCTCGTAATGCGTAGGTCTCGGGTTCGAATCCCGAAGGCGGCTCTTTCTAAGCCCAGCCCAGACAAAGTCTGAGCTGGGCTTTCTCGTTCAGCGGATGCGGCGGCGGCGTTGTGCGCGTGCCGCGCGGGTGTCGGTGGTCTCACTTCTGGTCTCAGTGGGGCCCGGAATCGGGGCCGACGGAGGCGACGGCGGGGGTACGAAGAACTCACCCATTCGCCTCATGGCGTCCTTGGACAGGTGGGACCGGCCCTTGACGTACCGCCGGGTCTGGCTGATCTGTGTGTGCCGCAGGATCTCCATGATCGTGGGCATGTCGACGCCTAGCTCATTGAGGATCGTGCCAGCGGTGTGGCGGCTCCCGTCGTACAGGCGGCGGTCATCGATCCCGGCCGTTGCTGTAGCGCGCGCTGGATCTGGCGGCGGCCGGAGCCGCCGGTGGGGACCGCGTTGACGAGCTGGGTCCGGTGGCCCCGGGTTGGGCGTGGAGGGCGGCGAGGACGTTGTCGCGGAGGCGGCTGGTGGGCGGCGGCGTCATGGGCCGATGATGCGGCACCGGGCCTCTGCGCGGGAGGGGTCTACCGGGGAGGCTCGTCGAACAGGCGCAGCAGGCTGTCGCAATGGTGGGCAGATCGCAAAGGGGTTGAGGCGGGAAGCGACGGGCGTGCGGGGCCGGCACGGTCTCAGGGCCGCGCTCGGGGGCTTCCGGCGTACGCCGTGGCCGACTCGGAGGCCATAGAGGGCTCAGTCGCCTTTACCCGTCCACGGCTTGCAGCCGGACGTCTTGAAGAACTCGCCTTCCTTCAGCGTGACGATTGCCCGTCCCGCTGTGAGGTCGTTGGCGATGATGGATCCGGACTGGCCGGACGCGTCTCGCATCCGCGCCCAATAGCAGCTCGACGAACCGTCAGCCGGTCCCTTCGTTGTGTAGGTGCCCGGCGCGATGTACTCGTCGTCAAGCGCCAGCGAGGGGTCCTCGTAGTCGGGGCCGGAGTTGGTTACCTCGTAGGTGCCTTCCTGAACACCGACGGTTTCGCCGAGCGCGTTCTCAATGTCCTTCAGGGACTGCTCGAACTCCTCCTCGGCTTCCTTCAGCGCGTCTTCAGCTGAGGTGGCCGATTCCTCGACGGTGGGCGTGGCCGTTTTCGAGGGCCCGCCTCGGCCTGGGGGGCTTGAGACGGGCGGGCGTCCAGTGCGGCGGCCGCCCCGACGGGGTGCAGGGACGACCACCCCTTCCCGGTACACCGGTATCGGGGGTTCAGGGGCTGAAGCGCGCGGCCTGCCTCTGTCAGCACTTCTCGTCGTTGATGTACTTGGCCAGCGCGTCGAAGTCCACCGACGGCTCGTTGATGCTCTCGCTCAGCAGGGTGCTGACTGACTCCGGGTCGTCCGCTGCCAGCAGCTTGCACACAGTTGCCTGCATCCCGGGGCTCCGGGTGTTCCAGATCTCGTCGTACCGTGCTTCGTCCCCCGTGGGGGCCGTGCTGCTGGGAGTCGAGCCGGTCGTGTCGCTGCCGCAGGCGGCGAGGAGCAGGCTGGCGGCGATCAGGACGGTGGCGGTGTGGCGCATGGGTCCCCCTGTGATGCGGTTGTGAGGCAGCATCATGCGCGGCCCCGCGGCGAGGTAACGCCCGTGTGGCCATGTTGTGACCCGTTGTAGCGGGCGGCCCCGGCCGGCGAGGGTGACAGGCCGACCAGGGCCGCGCGTGGTCTCGCCCGCCCCGATGAGCTCACGGGATGCAGGGACGGGCGGGTGTTCAGGTGGAGCGTGCGGCCTTCGCCAGGCGGATGCGCAGCAGCAGGTGCATCAGCTGGGGGTCGGGCTGGACGAGGTGGGCGTGCTCACGGTGCGCGTAGATGTCCCAGCCGGGCCCATTGTTGCCGTGCTCGTGCGTGACGAGTACCCCATCGTCGGGGTCGGTGATGAGGCTGTCGCAGTGGCGGCAGATGTGCAGGGTGGCGGTCATGAGTGGATGCCGTCGATGTGCTCGTAGTGGTCGCACAGGAAGTTGAGGGAGCGGGCCAGGCGGCGGGCGTATGCGGCGGGGCCGCCGAGGCTCGGGCGCGGTGTGGCGGCGAGTCTCCTTCGGGCTTCGCCGACGCAGGCGAGCGCGCAGTAGCGGGGGATGCTCTCCTTGGAGAGCTTCAGCGCCGCCTGTTCGACCTCACCGCGGCCGCGCTCGTCGCCGGGCCGGTGGCCCCTCAGCACGTCGACCCCGCCCTGATCGATTACTTCCAGACCCAGTTGGAGGGGCACTACAGGTCGGACATGTTCCTCGGCCCGCACGACCTGATCGGCACCGTGTCCGCCCAGTACCAGCTCATCGACAAGCTCGTACGCTCAGCGAAGGGCGAGACCCGCCGCGGCCTGCTCCGGGTAGGCGCCGCGTACGCCGCGCTCGTCGGCTGGCTGTACCAGGACGCTGGCGACATGGACGGCGCTGCATTCTGGCGGGGCGCAGGAGATCGCGATGCGGTCGAGGGACCCGCACCTGATCGGCTACAGCCTGGTGAACCAGGCCCAGGTGCGCACTGACCTCGGGGACGGTCATGCGGTCATCGACCTGCTCAACCTCGCCACCTGAACGCCTACGCTTGCGGCCGCAACAACCCGCTGGCCTTCCCGGACCCGACGGGTCACGACGCCGCGCGACCCGCATGCCGCGCGGCGGATGCCGGGCTCAGGCGACGTCACAACGGCGTCTGGTACACGGCCGAGGGCAACTACATCGACGCGGGCCTGTCCTATGCCTCGGCCATCCCGATCGCGGGCTACGGCGCGACCGCGGCGAAGGGCGCGCGGTACGTCGACAAGGCGGTCGACGCCGCCGACAAGGTCACGCCACCGGTGGCCCCGAAACCGAAGCCCACCCCCAAGCC
>NZ_VJZE01000689.1 GCF_009377205.1 Streptomyces phyllanthi | reverse complement strand
CTCAGGTGCCGGGCGGGGCCCCTCCGGGGGCCTGGGCGTGAGGCCGAGCCGCACGGGCCCAACGCCGGCGGGTCCGGCGCTCGAGGACGAGGCCGACACCCCGGCCGACACCGGCCCGTCCGGCGTTCGACCCCGGAGGCCGGCCACGGATGCACGCCGGCGGACCGTGGACACCCCCGTGCCCCACGGCCCGCCGACACGCACACCACCCGCTGCCGCTCAGCGGCTCAGGGGCGATCCCCCTTCGCATCGACCACAGCCGCCTCGACCCGCGCACTCTGGTGCACGATCTCCCCCGCCTTCCACGGCCGAGGCGGCGTGTCCTCCGGGAACTTCTCCTCGTGGTCACGGACGACGATCCACCGCTGTCCCACCGGCTCATACGTACGGGCATCGATGAGCAGCTCCGTACGACTCGTCGCCTTCGCACCCCCGTCCACGTACACCGCGATGACCCGACGCCCGGAGGCATCCTCGACCAGCCGGTCACGAACCTTCACCCCGGGCACGGTGGCAAGCGCCCGGTACAGCTTGGCAAGCCCCTCCGGCGGCATGGGATACGTGTCGAGGAGCACGCTCAACGCACGGAAGTCGTGCTGGGCGACCGGCTCCTTGCTCCCGTCGCCGGACGGATAGAACTCCCGCGCCTTCTTCAGCAGCGCCCCCGGCTCGTCCGGCAACTGCTGAAGGAACCTGAACCGCTCACGAGGCGAGTGGTCGTCCCCCTCCCGCCAGTTCTCGAAGCGCGGATCCGCGTACCTCGTCCAGCCCTCATCGGTCTGTGGAGGCTCCTGCGACCCACCGGGCCAGCCACCACTCGACTGCTGCACGGTCTTCTCGTAGATCCACTGACCGGCGCCGGGCACGGGAACGGGGTCGTACCCCTCCACCGTGTCCGCCGCGCGCTCGAGAACCTCCCCGGCACTGCCCAGCGCCGTCTGCGACGCACCCGGCCGCACCGTCCCCGGCGAGCCGTCACCGCCGACCACGCCCACGACAAGCAGCGCCGCGGCCGTGACCGCGGCGACGGCCCCGGCCGCGGCCAGCCGCCAGTCCGCACGCAGCCGCCGGGCCCTGCCCCCTCCGGCCGCCGCCTCCGTGAGCCGCGCCCGCCCCTGGGCGAGCCGTGCCCGGTCGGGCGTGGGCGCGTCCGCTCGGAAATCCCGCACCTGGGTCATCTCGTCCATGTCAGATCACCTCCGGGGTGTCGGGCACGAACGCGGGATCGGCCCCCAGCGCCGAACGCACCTTGCGCCGGGCCCGGTTGAGCCGCGAACGGACTGTGCCGACAGGGATGCCCAGTGCCTCGGCGGCCTCCTGGTAGGTGAGGTCCGCCCAGGCGACGAGCAGCAGCACATGCCGGTCCCCCGCCGACAGGGCGGCCAGCGCCCCGGCGAGCGGTGCCTGTGCCGCCACCCGGCTCTCGGTCCTCTCGACCCACGTCTCGCCCCAGGACTCGGCGACGGGATCGTGCCCGCTGCGCGCCAGCGCCCTGAGTGCCCGGACCTCCGTACGGCGGTGCTTGCCGATGAGGTTGCCGGCGATGCCGTACAGCCAGGGACGCGCGTTGCCGTGCGCGAGGTCGTAGCGACCGCGGATACGGAACGCCGTGAGGAACGTGTCCGCCGTGATGTCGTCCGCCATGCCGTCGCCGAGGCGCCGGGCAACGTACCGGTGGATGTCCGGCGCGTACCTGTCGTAGAGCCGGGCGAAGAGCTCCGGCTGCTCCAGCGACTGGGCGACGACCTCGGCGTCGTTCTCCAGCCGCGCTTCCGGTGGTGGTCCGGTCACCGGTGCTCCCCCCTCGCTCCCGTACGAGCCTGTCACCCCCTGTTTCCCGATGGGCGGGAAAAGGTTCACGACCGGCACGAGGGCAGAACCCGCGAGGGCAGAACAGCGGCCAGAACGAGGGCAGAACAGAGGGCAGAACAAGGGAGAGCAGCGGGTCCGAGTACCGGTACGAGCAGGGCCCCGCGGACGCACCCCTCAGCGAATCACCCGCCCCAGCATCTCGCGCGCATGCTCCTCGTCGTACGGCGCCCCCGTCAGCAGCACCTGCAGACAGATCCCGTCGATCAGGGCGACCACGGCGCGGGCGGTGGCCGGGTCGGTGCGGCGGGCGATCAGTTCGGTGAAGTCCCGGACCCAGTCGGCGGCGACGGGCCGCAGCGCGGGACGGCGCAGGGCGGCCAGATACAGCTCGTACTCCAGCTCCACACCGGTACGGTCGCCCGCGAGCAGCTCGCCGGTCAGCGCGGCGAGCTCACCGGCGAGGTCGCACCGGGGGTCCTCCAGGGCCCCGCGAGCGGCGACGACCTCGGCGAAGCCCTCGTTGGCCTGGCGCAGCGCGGCGACCATCAGCTCGTCGAGGGTCTTGAAGTGGTACGTCGTGGAGCCGAGCGGCACGTCGGCCTCGGCGGCCACCGAACGGTGGTTCAGCCCGGCGAGGCCCTTGGCGCCCACCACCCGGATCGCGGCGTCGATGATCCGCTGTCGGCGCTCGGGATCGTACCGGCGGGCCATCAGTGCGCGCCTCCGAGGTTCAGGACCACCACTCCTCCGATGATCAGCGCCATTCCGGCGACCTTGGCGGCGCTCAGCCCCTCCCCGAAGAGCATCAGCCCGAGCAGGGCGACGGTCGCGGTGCCGACGCCGGACCAGATCGCGTAGGCCGTACCGATCGACACGGTCTTCAGGGTCTGGGCGAGCAGCACGAAGGAGACGGCGTACCCGACGACGGTCAGCAGTGTGGGCCACAGCTTGCTGAAGCCGTCGCTGTACTTCATGGCGGTCGTGGCGGCCACCTCGGCGGCGATGGCGCCGGCGAGCAGTATGTATCCCATGTGTACGAGTGTACGCATCGATACGTACAGCTGTACACACCCGGTCGCACACATCCCGCACGGCGCGCCCCGTACACCTCGGCCTCAGTCGACGAGCGACTCCTGGGGCCGCAGCACACAGAACTCGTTGCCCTCCGGATCGGCGAGCACCACCCACGTGGCGTCGTCGCCCTGACCCACGTCCACCCGGCGCGCGCCCAGCGCGAGAACGCGGTCGACCTCGGCCGCCTGGTCGTCCGGGGCGAGGTCGATGTGGAGCCGGTTCTTGACGGTCTTGCGTTCGGACACCGGCACGAAGCAGAGCCCGGGAGCGGCGTGCTCGTGGGCGCCGATGACGATCCCCTCGTCGGCCTCGCACAGCACCCGCCAGTCCAGGACCCGGCACCAGAAACCGGCGAGCGCGGGCAGGTCGTGCGCGTCCACGACGATGTGGTGGAGGGAGACAGCCATACGCCGCAGTCTCCTCCCCGGGCGCACCCCGCGCACCCGGACCTCCGCCCCGCCTGCCGCCGCACCCTCACCGCCCGCCCGCCC
>NZ_VJZE01000688.1 GCF_009377205.1 Streptomyces phyllanthi | reverse complement strand
CTTCGTCGGCAGCTTCAGATGGGTATAAGAGACAGCCGTGACCCCCCGCCCCCCGTCCGACGACAGTACGAAGAAGAACGGCGCCACCGAGAACGAGACCGTCGAAGACGAGACCACCGCGACCGCGAAGACCGCTGCGGCACAGGTGCCGACGGCGGGGAAGAAGGTGGCCAAGAAGGCGGCGGCGAAACGGACCGGGGTGAAGAAGACGGCAGCAGCAGCCAAGAAGACCACGGCGAAGAAGGCTCCGCCCAAGAAAACAGCGGTGAAGGCCACGCCGAAGAAGACCGCCGAGGACACGGCGGTCACGGAACAGGCCGGGCAGGCCGGGCAGGCCGGGCAGGCCGGGCAGGCCGGTGAGGGCACGGCCGTGGCGAAGAAGGCGGTTGCCAAGAAGAGCGTGGCCAAGAAGGCGGCGGCGAAGAAGACCGCGGCCAAGAAGACCGCCGTGAAGGAGACGGTCGCCAAGAAGGCCGTCGCCGACGAACCCGCTGCCACCAAAGCCGTCGCCGACGAACCGGCTGCCACCAAAGCCGTCGCCGACGAACCGGCTGCCACCAAAGCCGTCACCAAGAAGGCGGCTGCGAAGAGGACCGCAGCCAAGAAGACCGCCGTGAAGGAGACGGTCGCCAAGAAGGCGATCGCCGACAAGCCCGCTGCCACCAAAGCCGTCGCGGACGAACCCGCTGCCACCAAAGCCGTCACCAAGAAGGCGGCGGCGAAGAAGGCGGTTGCCAAGAAGGCCGTGGTCGGCAAGGCCGCTGCCACGAAGACGGCCGCGAAGAAGGTCGCGGCCAAGAAGATCACGGCCCAGGAGAGCGCCGCGGACGAGGCGGTGGCAGAGAAGACCGCCGCCAAGAAGACGACCGCCAGGAAAGCCACCGGCCAAGCGGCTGCCGCCAAGAAGGCCCCCGCCAAGCAGACCGCGGCCAAGCAGACCGCCGCCGAGCAGACGGCTGCGAAGAAGGCGGTGAGGCCGAAGAAGGTGGCCGAGGTGGTCCCTCGCGGCCCCGAGCCGGGAGGCCCGGAACCCATCACCACCGAACCCGTCGCGGCCGAATCCCTCACCGCGCGACCCGCCACCGCCGAACCCGTCGCCCGGATCCCCGAACCCAGGGCGGCGCAGCAGGAGCCCGGCCCGGAGACGACGTCACTCGTTCCCGAGCCACGGACCCCCTTCTCGCCGTCGGTCGAGGGTGGTGACCGGGAGCGGCTGCTCAGCGGTACGCACCACGATCCGCACTCCGTGCTGGGTGCGCATCCCGCGCCCGGCGGGGTGGTGTTCCGGGCGTTCCGGCCGTACGCGCTGGGGGTCACGGTCGTCACGGGCGAGCTGCGGGCCGAGCTGTACGACGACGGGGACGGGTTCTTCTCGGCCGTGCTGCCGCTCCAGGCCGTTCCCGCCTCGTACCGGCTGCTCATCACATACGAGGGGACGGTGCAGGAGGCCGAGGACGCGTACCGTTTCCTGCCCGCGATCGGGGAGCTGGACCTGCATCTGATCGGTGAGGGGCGGCACGAGGAGCTGTGGAAGGCGCTGGGTGCCGAGCCGATGGAGCACCAGGGCGTGACCGGCACCCGGTTCACCGTGTGGGCGCCGAACGCGCGCGGCGTGCGACTCGCCGGCACCTTCAACTACTGGGACGGCACGGGGTTCCCCATGCGCTCCCTCGGCTCCTCCGGGATCTGGGAGCTGTTCGTGCCGTCGATCGGTGAGGGTGAGCTGTACAAGTTCGAGATCACCCGGCCCGACGGGACGAGGACGCTGCGGGCGGACCCGCTGGCCCGCCGTACCGAGGCCCCGCCCAACACGTCCTCCGTGGTGCACGCGTCGCACTACGAGTGGGGCGACGCGGAGTGGCTGGCGCGCCGGGCGGACCGCCCGGCTCACGAGGCGCCGTTCTCGGTGTACGAGGTGCACCTGCCGTCCTGGCGCCCCGGGCTGACGTACCGCCAACTGGCCGAGCAGCTCCCGGCGTACGTGAAGGACCTCGGTTTCACGCATGTGGAGCTGCTGCCGGTCGCCGAGCATCCGTTCGGCGGCTCGTGGGGCTACCAGGTGACCGGGTTCTACGCGCCCACGGCCCGCCTCGGCACCCCCGACGACTTCAAGCTCCTCATCGACCGGCTCCACCAGGCCGGCATCGGGGTCCTGATGGACTGGGTGCCCGCCCACTTCCCGCGGGACGACTGGGCGCTCGCGGAGTTCGACGGGCGTCCGCTGTACGAGCACGAGGACCCCGCGCGGGCGGCGCATCCGGACTGGGGGACGCTGGAGTTCGACTACGGGCGCCGTGAGGTGCGGAACTTCCTGGTGGCCAACGCGGTGTACTGGTGCGAGGAGTTCCACATCGACGGCCTGCGCGTGGACGCCGTGGCCTCGATGCTCTACCTGGACTACTCGCGTGAGCCGGGGCAGTGGACGCCGAACGTGCACGGGGGCCGGGAGAACCTGGACGCGGTGGCGTTCCTGCAGGAGATGAACGCGACGGTGTACCGGCGTGAGCCGGGGGTCGTGACGATCGCGGAGGAGTCGACGGCGTGGGACGGCGTGACACGCGCCACGCACGATGTGGGTCCCGGCGGTTTCGGCGGCCTGGGCTTCGGGCTGAAGTGGAACATGGGCTGGATGCACGACTCGCTCGGCTATGTCTCCAAGGAGCCGGTCCACCGCAAGTACCACCACGACGAGATGACGTTCTCGATGGTGTACGCCTACAGCGAGAACTACGTGCTGCCGATCTCCCACGACGAGGTGGTCCACGGCAAGCGGTCGCTGGTGTCGAAGATGCCGGGCGACTGGTGGCAGCAGCGCGCCACCCATCGCGCGTACCTGGGCTTCATGTGGGCACACCCCGGCAAACAGCTCCTGTTCATGGGGCAGGAGTTCGCCCAGGGGGCGGAGTGGTCGGAGGCCCACGGTCCCGACTGGTGGCTGCTGGACCCGGCCTACGGCGCGGAGGCGGACCACCGTGGCGTACGCGACCTCGTCCGCGACCTCAATTCCGTGTACCGGGGAACTCCGGCCCTCTGGGAACGGGACACCGACCCCTCGGGCTTCGCGTGGATCGCGGGGGACGCGGCGGAGGACAACGTGTTCGCGTTCCTGCGCTTCGCGGCGGACGGTTCGCCGTTGCTCGCGGTGTCGAACTTCTCGCCTGTGGTGCGGCACGAGTACCGGGTGGGGGTGCCGGAGGATGTGCCCGCGTGGGATGAGGTGCTGAACACGGATGGTGCGGGGTACGGCGGTGGCGACGTCCGTAATCCGCACCCGGTGAAGCCCGAACCCCAACCGTGGCACGGCCGTGCGGCGAGCGTCCGTCTGACGCTGCCGCCCCTGGCAACGGTCTGGCTCCGCCCGGCGTGACTTTCCTCGCCCCCGCCGCCCCTACCCATTCC
>NZ_VJZE01000687.1 GCF_009377205.1 Streptomyces phyllanthi | reverse complement strand
ACCGCAGGCAGGCCCGCACCACCCCCGCCCGCTTCGACACCGCCCTCGGCTGGAGCGACCGCCCCGGCCTCGCCTGGGCCCTCAGGATCCTGCTCTGCGCCATCGCGCTCGGAATCTTCGCCGCGCCGTTCCTGACGATCTTCTCCGGTGCCCTCAGCACCCGTCCCAGCGGCTCGTCGCTGTCCTTCCTCCCGCACGACACCACCCTGGCGAACCTGCGGCTGGCGGGAGAGCGCGGCATCTGGGACTACTTCACCAACTCCCTCGTCATCGCGGGCGGTGGACTGCTCCTCCAACTCGTGGTCTGCACGCTCGCCGCGTACGCGCTGGCCCGGCACCGCTTCCGCGGCCAGGCCCTCGTCCTGACCCTGTTCATGCTCACGATGATGCTCCCCGAGGAGGTCATCGCCATCCCGCTGTCCCTGGTCCTCGGCCACGTCCCCGTCGTCGGCCTGGACCTCAAGGGCACCGTGTGGGGCGTGATCCTGCCGCTGGGCGCCTGGGGCTTCTCGGTGATGCTGCTGACCGAGTTCATGAAGGACATCCCCGACGAGATCGAGGAGGCCGCCCGGCTCGACGGGGTCGGCGAGCTGCGGATGCTGTGGCAGGTCGTCCTGCCGCTGTGCAAGCCCGCGCTCGGTGTGGCCGGTGTGCTCGGCTTCATCATGATCTGGGACCAGTACCTGCTGCCGCTGATCGCCGCCAAGGACCCCACCGACTACACGGTCACCGTCGCCCTGTCCATCCTGCGCACCGACCCCGAGGTCGGCTCGGGCATCGTGCTCGCAGGCGCGGTCATCGCGCTCGTGCCCAGCCTCGTCGTCTATCTGCTCCTCCAGCGCTCGCTGGTCACCGGCATCGCGGCCGGCGCCACGAAGGGCTGACCCCCCACCGACCCCTGTTGGAGGGGACATGAAGTTCCAAGGAGTGCTGTTCTTCCCGGTCACGCCGTTCGCCCCGGACGGCTCGCTGGACGAGGAACGGCTCGCCCGGCATATCGAGTCCGGTGTCACGGCCGGTGCGGGAGGCGTCTTCGTCGCCTGTGGCACCGGTGAGTTCCACGCGCTGTCGGCCGAGGAGATCGAGCGGGCCACGCGCGTCGCGGTCACCACGACCGCGGGGCGCGTGCCCGTCCTCGCCGCCGCGGGCGGGCCGCTGCCGGTCGCGCTCGACCAGGCCGCCCGCGTCGAACGCGCCGGCGCCGACGGCATCCTGCTGCTGCCGCCGTACCTGGTGGGCGCACCGCAGCAGGGGCTGGTGCGGTACGTCGGAGAGGTGACGGCGGCCACGGGCCTGCCGGTGGTCTTCTACCAGCGCGGTACCGCCCGGCTCACCGGGAAGACGGCCGCCGAGATCGCCGCCCTGCCCCGTGTCGTGGGCCTCAAGGACGGTCTCGGCGACATCGAGCGGATGCACCGCGTCGTGCGGGCCGTACGCGCCGTACCGGGCACCGAGGACTTCCAGTTCTTCAACGGCCTGCCCACCGCCGAGATGACCGCGCCCGCCTATCGCGGGATCGGCGTCGAGCTGTACTCCTCCGCGGTGTTCGCGTTCGCCCCGGAGATCGCGACGGCGTTCCACCGTGCGCTGACGGACGGCGACGACACCCTGGTCGGCACGCTCCTCGACGAGTTCTACGGGCCGCTCGTCGAACTCCGTGACGAGGTGCCCGGATACGCCGTGTCGCTGATCAAGGCCGGGGTGACCCTCCGCGGCCTGGACGTCGGAGGCGTACGGGCTCCGCTGCTCGACCCCACGCCGGAGCACATGGCCCGGCTGGAGAAACTGATCGACCGTGGGCTGGAGGCGATCCGCGCGTGAGCACCCCTGGAACCCGTATCCGCGAACTGATCGTGACACCGATCGCCTTTCGCGACCCGCCGCTGCTGAACTCGAACGGCGTTCACGAACCGCTCGCGTTGCGCGTCGTCCTGCAACTCGTCCTGGAGGACGGCACGGTGGGCCTCGGGGAGTCACCGGGCGGCGAGGCCCGTCTGGAGCGGCTGCTGGCCGCCTCGAAGGTGGTCACCGGCATGGACGTCTTCGACACGACCGCGATCTCGGCCGCGATCGACGCCGCGCTCCTGCCCACCGTCCCCAGCTCCCACGAGCGCGGCTGGGCCACCTCGGCCGTGGAGGTGGCCTGCCTCGACGCGCAGGGCAGGCTGCTCGGCCGCCCGGTCAGCGATCTGCTGGGCGGCAGGGTCCGCGACACGGTGCCCTTCGCGGCGTACCTGTTCTACAAGTGGGCCGAGCACCCGGCGCTGGACGGCCGCCCGGCCGTGGGCGACGACTGGGGCGAGGCTCTCGACCCGGCGGGCATCGTCGAGCAGGCCCGTCTGATGCGGCAGCGGTACGGCTTCCGCTCCTTCAAGCTGAAGGGCGGGGTCTTCCCCCCGGACGAGGAGATCGCCGCGATCCGTGCTCTCGCGGAGGCGTTCCCCGGACAGCCGCTGCGGCTGGACCCGAACACGGCGTGGACGGTCGGTACGTCGACGTACGTCGCCCGCGAACTCGACGGCGTACTGGAGTACCTGGAGGACCCGACGGCGACGATCCCCGGCATGGCCGAGGTCGCGAAGGGCTCCCCGCTGCCGCTGGCCACCAACATGTGCGTGATCGCCTGGGAGCATCTGAGGCCCGCGGTCGAACAGAGCGCCGTCCAGGTGCTGCTCACCGACCACCACTACTGGGGCGGGCTGCGGCGCACCCGCGAACTGGCCGCGGTCTGCGAGGCATTCGGCCTGGCCCTGTCGATGCACTCCAACTCGCACCTGGGCATCAGCCTCGCCGCCATGACCCATGTCGCCGCGGCCATCCCGAACCTCGACCACTCCTGCGACACGCACTACCCCTGGAACTCGGCCGACGACGTGATCGTCCCCGGCGCCCTGGAACTGCGCGACGGGGAGGTCGAGGTCCCCACGGGCCCCGGCCTGGGCGTGGAACTCGACCGCGACGCGCTGGACCGGCTCCACCGGCTGTACCTGGACTCGGGGGTACGCAACCGCGACGACACGGGCTACATGCGCCGGTTCCGGCCGGGGTACGAACGGAGGCTCCCCCGCTGGTGACGCGGACGGGGGTGGTTCGCCCCCGCCGCCTCTACCCGTCCCATCCCCAGGGGCTCCGCCCCTTCGACCCCGCCAAGGGCGCTGAGCCCCTTGGACCCCGGCTTCGGGGCTCCGCCCCGGACCCCGTTCGGGGGCCGGCCCCCCGCTCCTCAAACGCCGGAGAGGCTGGATTTTCCGCGGCGGGGCTTGGGCTTTCCCAGCCGGGGCTCGGCTTTTCAGCCCAGGCCAGGCACATCCAGCCTGTCCGGCGTTTGAGGACGAGGCCGTTCAGGCCGAACAGCTGGGGTCTGGGGGCGCAGCCCCCAGGGAAGGGACGGGTAGGGGCGGCGGGGGCGAG
>NZ_VJZE01000686.1 GCF_009377205.1 Streptomyces phyllanthi | reverse complement strand
CGGCCGCCCCCTACGCCCCCGGCAGGGAGGGCGCCCTCTTCGCGGGTGTCTCCTCCAGCGCGGCCAGCGCCAGCCGCACCGCCTCGTCCAGCTGCACATCCCGCCCCGCCGCATGGTCCTGCGGAGCCTGAACGACCTCCACGTCGGGGTCGACGCCGTGGTTCTCGACCCCCCACCCGTATCCCTCCAGCCAGAACGCGTACTTCGGCTGGGTGACGAGCGTCCCGTCCACCAGCCGGTACCGGCTGTCGATCCCGATCACCCCACCCCACGTACGCGTACCGACCACCGGTCCGATCCCCAGCGCCTTGATCGCCGCGTTCACGATGTCCCCGTCCGACCCGGAGAACTCGTTGGCGACGGCCACGACGGGCCCACGCGGGGCATCCTCCGGATAGCTGTACGGCCGCATCCCCCGCGGCAGGTCCCACCCCACGATCCGACGGGCCAGCTTCTCCACGACCAGCTGCGACGTATGCCCGCCACGGTTCTCACGGACATCGACGACCAGCCCCTCCCGAGCCACCTCGACCCGCAGATCCCGGTGGAGCTGCGCCCACCCGGACCCGACCATGTCCGGAACGTGCAGATACCCCAGCCGTCCCCCGGAGAGCTCATGGACGTACGCCCGCCGGTCCGCCACCCACGCGTGGTAGCGGAGCGGCTCCTCGTCGGCGATGGGCACGACCACCGTGTGCCGGGGGTCACCGCCCCCCGCGGGCAGCACCGTCAGCTCGACCGGCTTCCCCGCCGTACCGACGAGCAACGGCCCCGGCCCGGCCACCGGGTCCACCGGCTGCCCGCCCACCGCGACGATCGCGTCCCCGGCCCGTACCGCCACACCGGGCGCGGCGAGCGGCGCCTGCGCGTCGGGGTCGGAGGTCTCCGACGGCAGCACCCGGTCGATACGCCACTGCACGGCCCCCTGGGGCCCGTCCTCGTGCCGCGAGATGTCGGCCCCGAGCAGCCCCTGCCGCCGGTCGCCCCAGCCCCCGCCACCGCGCGGGGTGACGTACGCGTGCGACGTGCCCAGCTCTCCGTGGACCTCCCACAGCAGGTCCACCAGGTCGTCGTGCGTGGCGACCCGGTCGAGAACGGGCCGGTACCTGTCCAGCACCCCGTCCCAGTCCACTCCCCCGAGATCCGGCCGCCAGAAGTTGTCCCGCATGAGGCGCCCGGTCTCGTCGAACATCTGGCGCCACTCGGCGGCCGGGTCGACGGTCTGCCGCACGCGCGACAGGTCGACGGTGATGTTGGTGTCGCTGTCCTCGTCACCGGAGGCGCGCCGGTCGCTGGGTACGACCTTGAGCTTGCCGTCGGTCCACAGCAGCACCCGCTTGCCGTCGCCGCTGACCGCGAAGCGGTCGATGTCGGAGGCCAGGTACTCGACGCGCTGCTGGGCGAGGTCGTACCGCTCCAGCGAGGTCTTCGGGTCCGGGTCGTCGGGCGTGGCCCGCGAGTGGCCGAGCACGCCTCGCACCGGGTGGCGCAGCCACAGCACCCCGTCCTTGGCGGCGCGCAGCCCCGAATAACGCGCGGCCTCGACCGGGAACGGCACGATCCGGTCGCCGAGCCCCTCGAGGTCGATACGGGTCGTGGGGGCGCCCTCGCTGTCCGGGGTCTCGTCCTTGTCGGGCGCCTCGAAGGGACGGCCGTGGCGCTGGGGCCCGAAGGGGGAGGGAGTGGTGGCGGCCAGCGTGATCAGATGCGGCCGCGAGCCGCCCACGAAGGCCAGATCGAAGACATGCTCGTCGTACACCGGATCGAAGGACCGTGCGGACAGGAACGCCAGGTGCTTGCCGTCCAGGGTGAACGCCGGCGAGTAGTCCCGGAACCGCAGCGGCGTGGCCTCCGTCACCGACAGGTCGGCGGTGTTGGCGAGCTTGAGCTGACGCAGGGGCCGCGGCCCGGGATGGGACCACGCGAGCCAGGACGAGTCGGGCGAGAACACGAGCCCGGAGACCTCACCGTCCTCACTCCGGTCGACCTCGCGCACCTCGCCGCTCTCCCGTTCGACGAGCAGGACGCGCCCGTCGTGCGAGGCGACGGCGGCGCGGCTGCCGTCGGGGGCCATCGCGAGCTCCAGCACCCGCCCGAGCTGACCGGCGGCGAGCCGTCGCGGGGTGCCTCCGGGCGCGACTCCGGTGGCGGGCGCGAACTCCAGGGCGTCGTCGCCCTCGGCGTCCGTCACCCACACCACCCACTCCTCGCCGTCCGCGCGGAAGGCGACCGGCGTCCGGGCCCGTACCCCGGGCTCGGCGGCGAGCGTGCGGGTGGGCCCGGAGCGGTGGGTGACCCAGTGGACGGCGCCGCGCACGGAGATCGCGCTGCCCCGCCCGGTGTGGTCGGGCGAGCCCGCCCCGAACCAGCGGCTCGCGGTCACGGGATGCGGCTGCAGGTCGACGCGCTGCCCGCCGAGCCGGATGTCGAGCCGCCGCGGCTCGGCGCCCTCCAGATCGTCGAGGATCCACAGCTCACCGGCGGACGCGTACACGACACGCGTCCCGTCGGTGGAGGCGTGCCGGGCGTAGAACCCGTCGAGTGGGGTGTGCCGCCGCAGATCCGCTCCATCGGCGAGGGACGAGTACAACGCCCCCACGCCTTCGTGATCGGACAGGAAGGCGACCCTCCCCCAAGTTCTCGGCTCCGCTCGAACAGGGGGGACCCCCATCCCCACCCACAGCGGATACTCGAGGTTCCCGTCCAGCTCCTCGTGAAGCCGTACGAACTCCCCGTCCCCCTCCCGGTCGATCCACAGCTTGCCCGCCGTACCGCCCCGGTACCGCTTCCACCAGGCGGCCTCGCGTCCCATGGGCGCGGACAGCAGCACGGTGCTCGGCCCGTACGCGACATCGCCGACGGGCCCGTACGGCAGGGTGGTGGCCGGTCCGCCGTCGAGCGGTACGGCACGCGCCCAGCTGCGGCGCAGGCTGGCCTGTCCCTGGGTGCTGAGCGCGAGGACCTCGCCGTCGGGGGTCCAGCCGCGGACCTGGGTCCGCCAGCTCCCCCAGTACGTCAGGCGCCTGGACGGCCCGCCGTCGAGCGGGGCGATGTGCACCTCGGGGGCTCCGTCGCGGGTGGAGGTCCAGGCGACGGTGGTGCCGTCCGGGGAGATGCGCGGGTGGTTCACGGGGACGTTGTCGGCGCTGACCCGCCAGGCGCGGCCGCCGTCGAGGGGCGCGACCCAGACGTCGTCCTCGGCGGTGAAGGCGACCGATTCGCCGTGCAGGTGCGGGTACCGGAAATACGCGGGGGATGCAGTAGCTGCAGGCTGTGTCACCAGGTCACTTTAGGCAACGCCCGCCGTACTTGGGGAGGGGTTTGGATCACTTCCCCTCGGGCCAGCAGGTCGGCTGTGACTGGCAGTAGACGGTCTTGGTCACGGTGACGGTCGGTCCCGGCCGGGGCTGGTTTCCGGCGGGTGGGGTGGAGG
>NZ_VJZE01000685.1 GCF_009377205.1 Streptomyces phyllanthi | reverse complement strand
GTCTGACGCGGTCAGCGGGGCGGCAGCGTGGTCAGCAGGCGGGCCGCCACCGGGGGCGGGGGTGCTCCGTCCTCGCCGGGCATGGTCCGCAGCAGATGGCTCAGCCGCTGGTGGTCGTCGTGCGTGGTGACGAGGGTGGGGAGCAGGGAGGCCAGCGCCCACTCGGTGGTGGTGGACCGGTCGGCGATCAGCACCCACTCGCGCAGCACGTCGAGCGCGTGCCGGGTGGTCCGCGGGTCGGTGAGCGAGGCCCGCCACAGGGCGCGGATGCCGTGGGCGGTGTCCTTTCGCTCGGTCGCCGACCGGGCGTACCAGCCGAGGACCATCGGAGTGCCGTACCGCTCGTCGTCCTCGGTCCGGCGGCAGGCGCCCACGAAGCCGCCGAGTGTCAGGTCGCGCACGGCACGGTCGTCCTCGATGTGGGCGCGCAACTCGGTGAGGACCTGCTCGCTGGCGGGCGAGATCAGCAGCAGGCCCACGGTCTCGGCGAGCTCGCGGGCCATCTCGCCGTCCAGGTCGTCGGGGTCGTCGGCGTACAGCCGCCGTACGGCGCCGCGCAGCGCGGCGAGGGCCTGCACGGGTCGTTCCGGCCCGATCAGTCCGTACGCCCGGACGGCCACCCAGCGCCGCCGCGGGTCGTCGCCCTCGCACCAGGCGTCGAGGATGCGCGGGACGTTGGGCGTGTCGATGAGGTGGGCGAGGGTGAGCGCGTTGACGGCGACGAGCCGCTGCCGGAACGGTTTGGAGGTCGCCCAGGGTTCGATGACCAGGGCCATCGCCGAGGGCAGGTCCGCACGGGCGAGGACCGCGACGGTGGACGCGGCGCGGGTCCGGACCAGGGGGCGGCCGTCGTCGGCGAGCCGGCGCAGCCAGCTGATCAGGGCGGGACGGGCGGACGGGTGGCCCGTCCACACCTCGCGCAGCAGTACGAACGGGGCACGGTCGTCGCGGAACGCTGCCTTGTGCTGCGTCACCGGGCCCCACTCGGTGTGCTCGTCCTCCAGGTACGGCCTGGCCCGGGCCAGCTGGAGCCGTTTGCCGAGGTGCGTGCCGAAGACGGGGACCTCGGGGACGCGGGCCGGGTTCTCGGTCTCCTGGAGGAAGCGGTAGAGCAGGTCGCTGAGTTCGGCGGTGAGGGCGTACGGGCCGCCGTCGAACGCGGCCAGTGCGACCAGGAACGCCTTGTCCCGGAGGTGGATCGAGGTCTCGTCCTCCTCGAACCACTCCTGGACCTGGTTCTCCAGGGACCCCAGCGAGAACCGGGCGACCGCGTCCTCGGCGACCTCCCCGGCCGCGTACCTGCTCAGCAGCCGGGTGAAGCGGTCGATCTCGCGCAGCTGGGGGCCGCGATCCAGGAAGTCGGTGACGGTCGGGAGGTCGAGCAGCTTGGCGGCGGTCTCCGCGTCGGTGCCGGTGCGCAGCCGGGCGGTGAGGACGTCGGTGGGGGCGGGCGGCTGCCACTCGGCGACCGGTATGTCCTCCAGTACGGCGGTGGGGCCGACCGTGATGACCAGGTAGGAGTTCTGGGCGGTGAGGCGGTCGCGGGTGGCCAGCACGTGGTGCTCGCGCAGCGGGTTGTCGCGGCGGGGGGTGAGGTCGCACAGGACGTAGCCGCGGGTTGCGTTTCCGGCGGGGCCGGCGGGGCTGCCTGCGTCGCCGGAGCTGCCGGAGCTGCCGGAGCCGCTTGCGTGGCCGGAGCCGCTTGCGTCGCCGGTGTCGCCGGACGGGTTGTCGGCGGGGAACTGCTCGGCGAGGGCGCTCGGGCCGGTGTCGCGGTCCAAAGTGCGCACGGGCGAGGCGCCGAGCCGGTGCAGCAGCATCAGGGCGGCCGTGCGTCTGCCGGTGAAGCGGCCGCCGGAGAGCACCAGGACGCGCTCGCGACGAAGCCGGTCCAGGAGGCGGGACATGACCTCTTCATCGGCGACGAAGTGGGTGGCCAGGTGCTCGAGGGTGGTGCGCGGCACCTCGCCGGAGACGGACGCGGACGTGGCGAACCCGGGGAAGGCGAACTGGTAGACCTCCGTCTTACTGCCCAGGAAGACGTCGCCGGAGAAGTTGCCGCCGCTGATCCCGCCGTGCTGGTCGCCGCCGAGCAGTCCGCCGCTGAAGCGGGTGCGGGCGCCGACGTTCATGGTGCGCGGGCTGTGGTCGACCAGGTCCCGCCGCGCCGACCACGCGTTCTGTGGCTGGTCCCGCTCCTCCGGCTCGCCGTCGCCGTCGCCCGTGCCGGTGCCGGTGCCGTCGGGCCGCGCGTCGTCCGGGCCACCCGGGCCGCCCGTGCCGGGCTGCTCGGGCGTGGGTCCCGCGGCCCCGGCGGCCGCACGCGCGGAGGCCTCCGCCTCGGGCGCGCTCATGCCCTGTCACCCCGGTCCCGGGAGCCGCCGTCGTTGAACGTCACGTTGCCGGAGAAGTTGCCGCCGCTGATCCCGCCGTGCTGGCTGCCGCCGATCACCCCGCCGCTGAACGTGCCCCCGTGGATGTTGACGACAGGGCCCGGCGCCGGGGCTCCCCGAGATCCGCCCGACGCCGGGCGGTCCTCGCGGGCCCCGCCGTGCGGGGGCACTTCAGGCGCCGGGCGGTCCCCCGAACCGCCCGGCGCCTCCCCCGCCCCCGTGTCACCGTGGTCTTCAGCGGCCGCGCTGCCGGATACCGGCTGTTCCGGCCGTGCCGGCTGTTCCGGTTGGGCCGGTTGTGCCGGCTTGTGCAGCCAGGCCTTCAGCGGTCCGTTCTTGCTCTCCACCGTCACCGGCCGGAAGTCGGCGGCCGGGATACCGGGGTGGTCATGGCGTACGACACCGGCGTGCAGGGCGTCCGAGACGCACAGCGCGAAGTCGTCGGCGCGCTCTCGCAGGGCGGCGCGCAGCACGTCCGCGTCGAGCAGTCGGCAGGCGTGGTTCAGATCGGAGCCGACCCAGCCGTCGTGCCGGTCCACGCCGACGTACCCGGTGGCGACGACGCCGCGCAGCCGGATCTGCGCGGATCTGGACGCCATGCGGTTGAGCGCCCGCAACTGTGTCGGCACCTCCGTGAGCAGGGACCGCAGCAGTGCCGTGACGGGGGCGTTGGCGTCGATGAGCTCCATCACGGAGTCACCGCGGTCGGCCCGCAGCCGCAGGGTCTCGTCGATGCCGGCGCTCTCCAGCGTCCGGTCGGTGATGTCGTAGAGCATGCGCCGCAGATACGCCTGCTCCACGTCGTCCCGGTCGCTGAACCTCTCGATGTCCAGCAACAGGATCGTGCGGCTCACGGGATCGGTCATGGTCGCCTTTCGAGGGTGAAGTGCCGTGCAGACCAGCAGCCTGACGGCGGGTCACCTCCGGCGGTGAGGGCGGATGACGCACTCGGACTGTGACCGTGTGCACAGAAGGCCCTTCGGGGCGGCGGATGTTCCGGGGGCCGTGGTGGCACGCGGGAGGCCAGGGGTGCCGTCGCCCGGGAGCGGTTACGTCCTCGATG
>NZ_VJZE01000684.1 GCF_009377205.1 Streptomyces phyllanthi | reverse complement strand
AGCGAGTGGTTGCTGAACCAGGTTCCCGCGCTGCTCGGGGCGTTCGACGATCCGGACGCCTTCGAGCCGCGGCACCGGCTGGTCGCCCTCACGCGGCACCGGCGGCCGGGGTTGCGGCTGACGCGGACCGGGCTGGTGATGGAGTCGCTGATTCCGTCGGTCCTGGAGCAGAAGGTCACGACGGACGAGGCGTACCGGGCGTGGCGGTTGCTCGTACGGAAGTACGGGGAGCCGGCGCCGGGGCCCGCTCCGGGGCGGATGTACGTGATACCGGCGGCGCGGACGTGGGCCTTGATTCCGTCCTGGGAGTGGCACCGGGCCGGGGTCGACAACAAGCGGGCGTCGACGATTCTGCGTGCGGTACGGGTCGCCGCACGGCTGGAGGAGGCGGTGGGGATGCCGCCCGAGGAGGCGCGGGCCCGGCTGGAGTTGGTGCCGGGGATCGGGCCGTGGACGTCCGCGGAGACCGTGCAGCGGAGTCATGGGGCGGCGGACGCGGTGACCGTGGGGGATCTGCATCTGCCGGGGATCGTGGGTTATGCGCTGGCCGGGGACCGGGACGCGGATGACGCGGTGATGCTGTCGCTGCTGGAGCCGTATGCGGGGCAGCGGCATCGGGCGGCCCGGCTGATTCTGTTGTCCGGGCGGGTGCCGCCTCGGCGTACTCCGAAGATGCCTCGGGGGGACATCGGGCGGCTGTAGGCGCGGGAGGGTTGGGCCCGTGGAGGCTGTCGCCCCCGACCGCCCTACCCGTCCCCTCACCGGGGCTGCCCCCGGACCCCGCGTGGGCGGGGTCCGGGGTAGGTGGACGGGCTGGTCGGTGCTGCTGTGGACGGGCTGGTCGGTACGGCTACTGGTCCGACGAGAAACGCACCGCCGCCGTTGGGATTCTCGCGTCGCACCACACGCGTACGCCGTCGCGGAGTTCGTTGTCCGCGCCGATGACGGCGCCGTCTCCGATGACCGCGCCGGTGAGGACGGAGCGCTCTCCGATGCGGGCGCGGGCGCCGATCAGGGAATCGGTGATGACGGCGCCGGGTTCCACGACGGCGCCCGCGAGGACGGTGCTGCCGAAGACGCGTGCGCCCTCGCCGACGAAGGCGCCCTCGCCGACCACCGTGCCGCCGGTCAGCTTGGCGCCGCCGGAGACATGGGCCGTGGGGAGGATCAGCCGGTCCCCGCACTGGCCGGGGACGGCGGGGGACGGGGCGCGGCCCAGGACCAGGTCGGCGGAGCCGCGGACGAAGGCCGCCGGGGTGCCCAGGTCGAGCCAGTACGTCGAGTCCACCATGCCCTGCAGATGCGCGCCCGCTGCCAGCAGGTCCGGGAACGTCTCGCGTTCGACCGAGACCGGGCGGCCCGTGGGGATGGTGTCGATGACAGAGCGGCGGAAGACGTACGCTCCCGCGTTGATCTGGTCCGTGACGATTTCCTCGGGGGTCTGGGGCTTCTCCAGGAAGGCCGTGACACGGCCGGTCGCGTCCGTGGGGACCAGACCGTAGGCGCGCGGGTCCGTGACCTTCGTCAGATGGAGGGAGACGTCCGCGCCCGTCGACCGGTGGGTGGCCACCAGGGCCCTGATGTTCAGGCCCGTCAGGATGTCGCCGTTGAAGACCAGGACCGGGTCGTCGGGGCCCGAGTGCAGGCGCGAGGCCACGTTGCGGATGGCGCCGCCGGTGCCCAGGGGCTCCTCCTCGGTGACGTACTCCAGATGGAGTCCGAGTGAGGAACCGTCACCGAAGTGCGGCTCGAAGACCTCGGCCAGGTACGAGGTCGCCAGGACGATGTGGTCGACGCCCGCCGCCCTCGCCCGTGCCAACTGGTGCGTGAGGAAAGGGACACCCGCCGCCGGAACCATCGGCTTGGGGGTGTGCACCGTGAGCGGACGCAGCCGCGTGCCTTTGCCGCCGACCAGGAGGATCGCTTCTGTCACCTGTCGTCTCTGCTTCCTGCCGGGACCGGCCGAACTGTCTTTCGGCCGGCCAGTGTATGCAGACCGTTCGATGCGCCTTCGATGGCAGTGCGGGGGGTCCTTCGATGGCTCTGTGTGGAGTTGTACGTGTGGGCCCGGTCCGAGGTGTGGGCCCGGTCCGAATTCGGTTGTAAGTGGTTCGAAGTTGGCTGTGCTTGTACGGCGGTTGGCCGTACGGGTTCCCGTGCCGGCCTACCGGCCCTGGTACCGCGCGGCCGCCGAGCGAACGGCGGGGAGCTTGCGGTAGAGGCTGTGTCCAGGGCACTCGGTGGAGAAGCCGTCTCGGTGACCGGAGATGACGTTCAGTCGTACCTTCCTACCTTTTCGGTAGAGATTGCCACCACCTGACGTCAGATAGGTCGCCCCACGCGGGTCCACCTGGTAAATACCGAGTTTCCAGGCGGTGAGTCTGGCGACGGCGGCGACCGCCTTGCGGGACGGCTCGGCGCTCCCGAAGCTGCCGAGGACCGCGATGCCCACGCTGTCGGTGTTGAACCCGCGGGTGTGGGCGCCCATGACGGACTTGGCGACACCACCGGCGCGGCCCTCGTAGATGTTTCCGCACTTGTCGACGAGGAAGTTGTAGCCGATGTCGCGCCAGCCGCTGCTCAGGACGTGGTAGCGGTAGATGCCGCGAACGACGGAAGCCGCCTGCGAACAGGCGTAGTTGTTGCCCGACGACGTGTGGTGCACGAAGGCCGCCTTGACCCGTTTCATATAGAGGAAGTCGCGCTCACGCAGCCGCTCGTTCGCGCCCCAGCCACGGCGGGTGACGATACGCGGACGCGCGCCGATGTACGGCTTCGCTCCGGGCTTCGGCGCGGTGAGGCGGTCCTCGGTCTCCTTCCTGGACAGGGCGGGAATCTCCAGCGCGCCCAGCTGCGCGAGGTCGGCGTTCACGGCGGACGCGGCGGCCGACTCGGCGCTCAGCGGGACGAGGCGCGGGGAGTCCGCGGAGGCCCCGGCCGGCCCTGGCTCGGCGCCCGGTGCGACGAGTTCGAGGCGGAGGCCTTCGGGGAGGGCCTGGAAGCCGGGGGTGCCCGTACGGTGCTCGGTCTCCGCGCGGACCCGTACCTCGACGCCGTCGGAGTCGCCCACCCAGAGTGGAGCCGTCGAGCCTCGGACGCGGCCGGAGGCGCGCTCGGCGGTGCCCGGGTCGGCGGCGTGCTCGTGGTTGTGCGTCTCGATGTCCTGCCAGCCGGACCAGCGGGTCGTGCCGGTCGCCCGGGTACGGACCTGGACCCGGCCGCGCAGTTCGGCGTCCGGATCGTCCCAGACGACGCCGACCAGCGAGAAGGAGCGTACGTACCGGCGGGGGACGCCCTGTTCGGCCGCGGTGGAGCCGGACGCGCGGGTGCCGTCGAGGGGGACGAGGGGGATCGACTGGGTGCTGCCGGAACGGGACTCGTCCGGCGGGGAGACATGGGACGCGGCGGAGGGGGCACGGGACGCGGCGGAGGAGACCGAGGCGGAGGCCGGGGCCGCGGGCAGGGCC
>NZ_VJZE01000683.1 GCF_009377205.1 Streptomyces phyllanthi | reverse complement strand
CGGGTGGGCGGGGCTCATTCGGTGATCGTCCCTCTCAGATAGCCGGCTGCGTGACGAGCGCGCTCCAGCACCTCGTCGAGGTCGTCGCCGTAGGTGTTGACATGGCCGACCTTGCGGCCGGGCTTCACGTCCTTGCCGTACATGTGGATCTTGAGCTGGGGGTCGCGTGCCATGCAGTGCAGGTACGCGGAGTACATGTCGGGGAAGTCACCGCCCAGCACGTTCACCATCACGGTCCACGGGGCGCGCGGGCGCGGGTCGCCCAGCGGGAGGTCCAGAACGGCCCGTACGTGGTTGGCGAACTGGGAGGTGATCGCGCCGTCCTGGGTCCAGTGGCCGGAGTTGTGCGGGCGCATGGCCAGCTCGTTGACGAGGACACGGCCGTCGCGGGTCTGGAACAGCTCCACGGCCAGGTGGCCGACCACGCCGAGCTCCTTGGCGATGCGCAGCGCCAGTTCCCCGGCGTACAGGGCGAGTCGCTCGTCGAGGTCCGGGGCGGGGGCGATCACGGTGTCGCACACCCCGTCGACCTGCCGGGACTCCACCACCGGGTACGCGACGGCCTGGCCGTGCGGCGACCGTACGACGTTCGCGGCGAGCTCGCGCACGAAGTCGACCTTCTCCTCGGCGAGCACGGGAACGCCCGCGCGGAAGGGGTCGGCGGCTTCCTCGGCGGACCGTACGACCCATACGCCCTTGCCGTCGTAGCCGCCGCGGACGGTCTTGAGGACGACCGGGAAGCCGTCCCCTTCCGCGGCGAACGCCACGACGTCGGCCGGATCGCTGACGATCCGGTGCCGGGGGCACGGCACGCCGATGGCGTCCAGCCTGGCCCGCATCACGCCCTTGTCCTGGGCGTGCACGAGTGCGTCCGGACCGGGGCGCACGGGGATGCCGTCCGCTTCCAGGGCGCGCAGGTGTTCGGTGGGGACGTGCTCGTGATCGAAGGTGATCACGTCACAGCCACGTGCGAACGCGCGCAGCGTGTCCAGATCGCGATAGTCGCCGATGACGACATCGCTCACGACCTGGGCCGCGGAATCCTGAGGGGTGTCACTGAGGAGCTTGAACCTGATGCCCAGCGGGATGCCCGCCTCGTGTGTCATACGAGCGAGCTGACCCCCACCGACCATGCCGACTACCGGGAATGTCACCCCCCCAGAGTATCGGCCATCGTGAGCGGCCCTGCCGCGGCCGGTTTCCACGGCCTTGACGAAACCTGTCAGCCCGTCCACAGGCATACCCAAGGGCCGCTGGTTAGCATGACCGAGTCGGCGCATTCGAGCGATGGCCGACAACGGACGGACAACTGTTCGAGGACCGTTGAGGACCGTTGAGGTCCGCCGACGGACCGATGACCGGGTTGCCGGCCGAGAAGACCGTGATCACTGACCGAAGCAGACCGTGATTCCGACCGGAGCGACCCGATTCCGGCCGGAGCATCCGACCTACGGGGGCCGTCACACGATGGGCAGTACGACACCGGGACCGCATACGAGGCCCGCCCGCGGGGCCGTACGCCGACAGATCGAGCAGCTCGTGCGCGAGATCGCCAAGTTCGGCGCGGTGGGCGGAGCGGGGCTGCTCGTCAACCTCGGCGTGTTCAACCTGGTACGGCACGTCACCGACCTCCAGGTGGTGCGGGCCAGCGTCATCGCCACGGTCGTCGCGATCGCGTTCAACTATGTCGGCTTCCGGTACTTCACGTACCGCGACCGTGACAAGAGCGGCCGTACGAAGGAGCTGACGCTCTTCCTCCTCTTCAGCGCGGTCGGGCTCGTCATCGAGAACGGTGTCCTGTACACGGCGACCTACGGCTTCGGCTGGGACAGCCCGCTCCAGAGCAACGTCTTCAAGTTCCTCGGCATCGGCATCGCGACCCTGTTCCGCTTCTGGTCCTACCGCACGTGGGTGTTCCGCACCCTGCCGGCGAAGGAGGCGGTCGCAAGTGCCGAATCGTTCCTGGAGGGTGGGCCCGCCCACCGGCCCGTCCTGTCCGGGAGCACGGCGTACGGCAAGGCGGACCGCGGCCGGTAGGCCGGTGAGCCGTCAGAAGGGCCCTAGTGCCCCGGCACTGGCTAGCGGACCGTCCGTCGCTCTCCCCCGGAGAGCGACGGCTTGAGGGGTGTCCGGGACAGGAACAGGCCGAACACCGGCGGCTGGAGCTGGAGCATCTCCAGGCGCCCTCCGTCCGCCTCGGCGAGATCGCGGGCCACGGCCAGCCCGATCCCGGTGGAGTTGCGCCCGCTGATCGCCCGCTCGAAGATCCGCGCCCCCAGATCGGCCGGGACGCCGGGTCCCTCGTCGGTCACCTCGATCACTGCCTGGTTGCCGGTCACCCGCGTACGCAACGCGACGGTCCCGCCTCCGTGCATGAGCGAGTTCTCGATGAGCGCGGCCAGCACCTGGGCGACCGCCCCCGGTGTGGCCACGGCCGTCAGATGCCGCTTGCCCGAGCTGACGATCGCGCGGCCCGCGCTGCGGTAGGCCGACCGCCACTCCTCCAGCTGCTGCTTGATCACCTCGTCGAGGTCGAACGAGACGGCGGAGCCGGTGCGTGGATCGCGGGAGTTGGTCAGCAGCCGCTCCACCACGTCCGTCAGCCGCTCGACCTGCGTCAACGCGATGGTCGCCTCCTCCTTCACCGTGTCCGGGTCGTCGGTGAGCGTGATCTCCTCCAGCCGCATGGAGAGCGCGGTCAGCGGAGTACGGAGCTGGTGGGAGGCGTCGGCGGCCAGGCGGCGCTCGGCCGTGAGCATGCGTGCGATGCGCTCGGCGGAGCCGTCGAGGACGTCCGCGACGCGGTCGAGCTCGGGGACGCCGTACCGCTTGTGACGTGGTCGCGGGTCTCCGGAGCCGAGGCGTTCCGCGGTCTCCGCGAGGTCGGTGAGGGGGGAGGCGAGGCGGTTGGCCTGGCGTACGGCGAGGAGGACGGCCGCGATGACGGCGAGGAGGGCCACCGCGGCGATGATCAGCAGTGTGCGGCCGACCTCGCGGGTCACGGTGGACCGGGGTTCCTGGACCGTGACCGTCTCGCCCTGCTCGCCTTCCCGCTGGGCCTGGATGACGTCGCCGGTGGGGCGTTCGCCGATCTCGATCGGCTTCTGGCCCGGGACCTCGATACGGGCGTACCGCTCGTCTGCGACCTGGTCCCTGAGGATGGCGGCGGTGATCCGCTCGTCACCCAGGATCCGGCTGTCCACGATGCTGGCCAGCTGTACCGCCTCGGAGTCGACGCGCTCCTGGGCGCTGTTGCTGATCGTGCGGGTCTCGACGATCACGAGGGAGACGCCGAAGACGGCGATCACGATGAGGACCACGGCGAGTGTGGACTGGATGAGACGGCGACGCACGGGGCCCTCCGGGCGGGTTGTGCTGGTGGTAGCCAGTGTGCTCTGGGATCGCGCCGGGGTGCTTCTCGCCCCCGCCGCCCCTACCCGTCCCATCCCCAGGGGCTGTGCCCCTTCGACCCCCGG
>NZ_VJZE01000682.1 GCF_009377205.1 Streptomyces phyllanthi | reverse complement strand
CCCCTACCCTCCCCCAAGCTCTCGGCTTCGCTCGAGCAGGGGGGACCCCCATCGTCCCTTCCCTGGGGGCTGCCGCCCCCGGACCCCCGCTTGTCGGCCCGAGGGCCTCGTCCTCAAGCGCCGGACGGGCTGGAGATGGCCGGCCTGGACCGGGTCAGACCTGGACGATCGGCTCCTTCGTGAACAGCGTGCCGAGTTCCGGGGCGTTCACCCTGCGGTCCGCGAGCCGCAACGCCTCCCAGACCGTGACCTGGTTCGCCGTGAGGACCGGTTTCGACAGGGCCGACTCCAGGGCCTGGAGGTGGGAGACCGTGTGGAGGGCCGTGTCCGGGAGCAGGACCGCCTCCGCGTCCGGGTGGTCGCCCTCGCGGGCCAGGGCGAGGACCCTGTCCGCGTCCCAGGTGCCCACTTCCGCTGCCGTGACGATGCCGGAGGAGCGGACCGAGACCACCTCGACCCCCGCCGCCTTCAGAAAGGCGGCGAAGAGGGCCGCCACGTCCTCCGGATACGTCGCCGCGATCGCGACCCGGTGCACGCCGAGCTCCCGCACCGCGTGGACGAAGCCGAAGGACGTCGAGGAGGCGGGCATGCCCGCCGTACGGGCGAGGGTGCGGACCTGCTCGTGGGCGCCCTCCCAGCCGTACACGAAACTGCCGGACGTGCACGCCCAGACCACCGCCTCCGCGCCGGAGAGGCGGAGCTCCTCCACACCCGCCGCGAGCCGCCGCGGGGAGCCCATCTCACGCAGCGCGTCCTCGCGGTGCGCGTCCTCACCGATGTCCGTGTGGACCAGGGGAAGGCGGATGTCACTGCCCAGAAGCTGCTCGATGCGGGGGTAGTCGTCCTCGCCCGAGTGGCCCGGGTAAAGGAATCCGAGTGCTGTCATGTCCAGCCTTCCTGCTGCTGCTCTTCTTCCGGCAGTACGGAGCCCTGGCGCGCCGACTCGTCCAGCAGCGCCTGATAAGGGCCCACCGCTCGGGTACCCAGGTGGCGCAGTGCCGCCCACATCGTCACCTGGTTGGCCGAGATCACCGGGATACGCAGTTCCGCCTCCAGTTGCGGGATGACGTCGTACGTGGGGAGGTTGGTGCAGCTGATGAAGAGCGCGTCCGCGGGGGCGCGGACCGCCCTGCGCGCCATGTCGACCACCGAGCGGTACGGAACCTTCCAGATGTGCCTGGTCAGGCCCATGTACGCGCGTCCGGTGACCGTGACGCCCGCTTCGGCGAGGTACTCCTCCAGGGACCGCGTGACGGAGACGGTGTACGGGGTCACCAGGGCCACCCGCCGTGCGCCGAGCTCCAGCAGGGCCTCCAGCAGCGCTCCGGACGTCGTGACCGAGGGCACCGCCCCGGCCCGTGTCATCGCCTCGCACATGGCGCGCTCGCCCGCCACGCCGCCCACGAAGCTGCCCGAGGTGCAGGCGTACGCCACGACCTCGGGCGCGATCGCGTTGAGCGTACGGACCGCGTCGCCCAGCGTCTCGTGCTCACTGACCAGCCGGGCCAGGTCGAGGCTGACCTCGACCGGCACGAACGGGGTCCGGGTGAGGTGCAGGGAGACGTCGTCGGGCACCCACCGCCACAGCTCCCGGTCGAGGGCGAAGTCAAAGGGGGCCACGACACCGACACCGCGCTGGAAGCGCGGTCCGCCGAGAAAGGAAACGTCCATGGCAGGCACCGGCCTCACGAAGGGGGACGAGTGGGCAACGGTCCGTGTCCGTGCCCGTGTTGACGACGGTAGGTTCGGGTGCGAGCGTGGTCAATCCGCGCATCTCAGACGGCTCGAACGCAGCCGTTCCGTACCGACAGCCGTACCGCCGAAGACACCGTCGGAAGACGCCCGGCGAACCTCCTTCACAGACTTCACAGACTTCACAGACTTCACAGACTTCAGAGAATCAGAAATTTCAGAGACCTCAGAGCTCAGAGACCTCAGAGAAACGAACACGCCTCGCGAAACGGGTCCCCCACGATGTCCGAGAAAACCCTTCTTGTCCTGGATGCCGACCCGCCTCCCCGGCTCGGCCGGCTCACCGGGCGGACCCGGATCGAGCACGCGGACGAGGCCTCGCTGGCCGAGCGTCTGCCGTACGCGGACGTGCTGCTCGTCTGGGACTTCACCTCGCGCGCGGTCCGTGACGCCTGGCCGGGCCAGGGGCCGCGGCCGGGCTGGGTGCACACGGCGAGCGCGGGCGTGGACCACCTCATGTGCGCCGAACTCGCCGCCTCCGACACGGTGGTGACCAACGCGCGCGGCGTCTTCGACCGGCCGATCGCCGAGTACGTCGCCGCCCTCGTCCTCGGCTGGGCGAAGGACCTGCCGCGCACCTGGGAGCTCCAGCGCGCCCACGAGTGGCGGCACCGGGAGACACGGCGGGTTGCCGGGACACGGGCCTGTGTCGTCGGCTCGGGGCCCATCGGCCAGGCGATCACCAGCGTCCTCAAGGCCCTCGGGGTCACCGCGGCCGTCGTCGGCCGCACCCCGCGTCCCGGCATCCACGGGCCGGACGACCTGGACCGGCTGCTGTCCCGCGCCGACTGGGTGATCGCGGCGGCTCCGCTGACGGAGTCGACGTACGGCATGTTCGACGCCCGCCGCTTCGGGGTCATGCAGCCCTCGGCCCGGTTCGTCAACGTCGGGCGGGGCGGGCTCGTGGTCGAGGACGCGCTGGTGGAGGCGCTGTCGAAGCAGTGGATCGCGGGCGCGGCGCTGGATGTCTTCGACCGCGAGCCCCTGCCGCCGGACGACCCGCTGTGGGAGGTGCCCGGCCTGGTCGTCTCGCCCCACATGAGCGGGGACACGGTGGGCTGGCGGGACGCGCTGGGGGCGCAGTTCGTCGAGTTGTACGAGCTCTGGGAGGCGGGGAAGCCGCTGCTGAACGTGGTCGACAAGCAGCGTGGGTACGTACCTGGACACTGAGCTGCCGAGTTCCCTGGAGGGCGGGCGGATGACCGAGCTCACCGAACTGACCGCGGTACAACTCGTCGACGGCTATCGCAAGGGCGAATTCAGCCCCGTGGAGGCGACCCGGGCGGCCCTCGAACGGGCGGTTTCCGTCCAGCCCGCCGTGAACGCCTTCGTACGCCTCGACACGGACGACGCCCTCTCCCGCGCGCGGGAGTCGGAGGAGCGGTGGCGGCGCGGGAAGCCCGCCGGGCTGGTGGACGGGGTGCCGGTGACGGTGAAGGACATCCTGCTGCTGCGCGGCGGGCCGACGCTGAAGGGCTCGAAGGCGCTCTCCGCGAGCGGGAGTTGGGACGAGGACGCGCCCTCCGTGGCCCGGCTGCGGGAGCATGGCGCGGTGTTCCTGGGCAAGACGACGACGCCGGAGTTCGGGTGGAAGGGCGTCACGGACTCGCCGCTGTCCGGGGTGACACGGAATCCGTACGACACCTCGCGTACGACGGGTGGGTCGAGCGGGGGCGCGGCCGCCGCCGTGGCGCTCGGGGCGGGGCCGCTGGCCCTCGGTACGGA
>NZ_VJZE01000681.1 GCF_009377205.1 Streptomyces phyllanthi | reverse complement strand
GTACATCGAGGTGTTCAACCGGGGCCTTACGCCCTTCGAGTACCGGATCGAGTCCTCGGTGCCGTGGCTGCGGGTCGAGCGCCCGCGCGGCCGGGTCGAGCAGCAGGTGCGGGTGGTGCTGCGGGTGGACTGGGCACGGGCGCCGGAGGGGCGCGCGGAGGGCTCGGTGGTGGTGCGCGGCGCCGGGGCGTCGGTGACCGTCAGGGCGGTCGCGGAGAAGCCGGCGCGGCGTGGGCTGCGGGGGTTCGTCGAGGCGGGCGGGTACGTGGCGATCGACGCGGAGCACTGTGCCCGGGCGGTGGGCGCGCGGGGCATCCGCTGGCAGCGGATCGGGCGGATCGGCCGTACGGGAGCCGGGATGACACCGTGGCCGGTGACGGCACCGCGCCAGACGCCCGGTCATGCCGGACCGCGGCTGGAGTACGAGGTGACGCTGCTGTCGGCGGGCGAGGTGACGGTCTGGTCGTACCTCTCCCCGCGGAACCCGGCGCTGGTGACGGGCGGGCTGCGGTACGGGGTGTCCTTCGACGACGGTGAGCCGGAGATCGTCGACATCAACGCGGTCACGGGCGCCGACGACGGTCTGATGAACAAGCAGTGGGCCCGGAACACGTCGGACAACGTGAACGTGACGTCGACGAAGCACACGATCGCCCGCGCGGGTGTGCACCGCCTGAAGTTCTGGATGGTCGACCCGACGGTCGTCCTGCAACGCCTGGTGATCGACACGGGCGGGCTGGCACCGACGTATCTGGGCCCGCTGGAGAGCCACCGCGTGCGCTGACGAGCTTCCGCTGACGAGCTTTCCGCTGGCGAGTCTTCGCCGACGAGCTTCCGCTGAAGAGAGGGGACCCTCACATGAACCGCTTCCGCATGCCCGTACTCGCCCTGCTGAGCGGCGCGCTCCTGGCCGCGGGCGCCGTGACGCAGCCGGCCTCGGCGCACACCGCGGGCCCACCGCTGCGGGTGCTCGCCGACCGGGCCGGCGTACGCATCGGCACCGCCGTGGACATGACGGCACTGGCCGAGGACCGGACGTACCGCAGAACGACGGCCCGTGAGTTCGACTCGGTGACCGCGGAGAACGTCATGAAGTGGGAGTCGGTGGAGCCTCAGCGGGGTGTGTACGACTGGAAGCCGGCCGACGACCTGGTCCATTTCGCCCGCGCGCACGGCCAGGTGGTGCGCGGCCACACCCTGGTCTGGCACAGCCAGCTCCCGGCCTGGCTGACGACGGGCGTGGCGGACGGCTCGATCGACGCGAAGGAGCTCCGCGGGATCCTCCGCGAGCACATCACCACGGAGGTCAAGCGCTACAAGGGCAGGATCCAGCAGTGGGACGTGGTGAACGAGGTCTTCGAGGAGGACGGCAGCCTCCGCAACTCGATCTGGCTCCAGCAGCTGGGCCCGTCGTACATAGCCGACGCCTTCCGCTGGGCCCACGCGGCCGACCCGAAGGCGAAGCTGTTCCTGAACGACTACAACGTCGAGGGCGTCAACGCGAAGTCCACGGCGTACTACAACCTGGCGAAGGGGCTCCGGGCTCAGGGCGTCCCGGTCCAGGGCTTCGGCATCCAGGGACACCTGGCGATCCAGTACGGCTTCCCGGGTCAGGTGGCGGAGAACCTGGCCCGCTTCGAGGCGCTGGGCATGCAGACGGCGTTCACGGAGGTGGACGTGCGGATGATCCTGCCGGCGGACGCCGAAAAGGCGGCCACGCAGGCGGACTATTTCCGCCGGTTGCTGGACGCGTGCCTCGGCGCCCGCGGCTGCAGGTCGTTCACGGTGTGGGGCTACACGGACAGGTACTCGTGGGTGCCGGGGGTCTTCGCCGGTCAGGGGGCGGCGACGCCGATGGACGAGGAGTACGGGCGGAAGCCGGCGTACGGGGCGGTGCGGGAGGGGCTGGCAGCGGGGCGATGAGGTGAGTTCCCTCCCCCGCCTGAGCCGATGTGGATGCTGTGCAGATGCGACAGTCGCTTCTTTCTGCGAGCGCGTGGCGACTGATAGGAACGAACCATCGCGTGGTGCATTACGCGCACAGAGACCGCTGATCATCGACGGGGGAGAGGCCGGGCGGAATGGCGTGGGACGAGTGGGAGCAGATCAAGGCCGAGGCTGCTCAGAAGCAGTCGGCTCGGATGCAGCTCAATCAGGCCCCCGCCCCTCAGCAACTGGGACTACCTCGTCGGGCATGACAAGGATGCCCGCACATGGCCGGTGGACGACGACGGCAAGCCCATCGGCTTCGACAACCTGGGCCACGCACTGGAGTCCGCGACACTGGGATATCCGTACGACGCGACGGACCCCAGCATTCCGCCGATGAAGACCGAGGCGCAGCCGCCCGCCGCCGTGCGGTGACTCGATACGCACTCCAAGGGGCGGGCGGCGACTGCGCGGCCCGCCCCTCATGGCGCGAGGATGGACTCAGTCCTCGGCGAATAGTTCGGCTGTCGACGTGGCCGTGATGGCCCGATCGAACCAGCACCCCAGGACGTCCAGGTCGTCACAGGACGTGATGCGCTCGCGGTCGGCGTCCGAGACGTCGATGCCGCGACGGTCCAGGAGCCGCAGGATGTCCTCCGCGCGGCCTTGGGCACGGCCCTCGTCCCGGATTTCTTCGGAGAGCGAGGACTTGTAGAAGGAGAGGTCCACGGCCACCAGGTTCCTCCAGAGTTGCGCGGCCCGGCGGCTGCCGCTCAGGCCTTGTGCTGTGAATTCGATGATGGGGTCTGCGATGTCCTCGGGCACGTCCCGCAGAGCGGTGGACAGGGCTTTAAGTATCACCCCGACGTCCGGATCGGTCGCGTGGGTGATGGCCGACAGTGTGGTCAGCGCCAGGTCGGTGCGCGCCTCGTCGGGGTCGGTGATCACGGGGATGTTGTGCGGGCCGGCCACCAGCGGTCGCAGGGTGAGCGCGGGCCACTGGTGAGGGCCGATGGGTACGGGCCGAGCGGCCCACTCGGCCGTGGCCCGGTCCTGGCAGACGACCAGGAGCAGAGGCGGGATCTTGTACTTGGTGTATAGGAAGGACAGGTAATAGGCCCAGCTGGCGGGCTTGTCCGGGTCCTTCTTGCCCTGAGCCTCGACCGCGAGCAGCAACGGGCCGTCGTGCTCGGAGTCGAAACGCAGCAGCGTGTCGACGCGGCGTTCGATGGGCCGGGCCTCGGTGAGGTCGGTCGGCAGGATCGTGACCGAGGTGGGTGGGGGGAAGTCGAGGCCGAGGGCCTGGGAGACACCGGTGAACAGTCCCGGGTACTCCTGGAAGATGCGGTGCATCGCCTCGTGGGGTGAGCTGACCATGCAGTTCCTTGGTCGTTGGAGGGATTTCAACGGGGTGAGGGACAGCGGGTCCGGCAGTCGCGGCAGCGGCCGGGTTCGGGTGCGCGGAAGGCGCGGTCGCAGCCGTCGCAGTTCTGGAGCGGGTGCTGGATCGCTGGTGGACGTGTTGCGGCGCCGAACGGGGGCGGGGGCGGC
>NZ_VJZE01000680.1 GCF_009377205.1 Streptomyces phyllanthi | reverse complement strand
GTCGCTGGGGCGGCGGTTCGGGTGGCTGTGGGCGGCGTACGCGGTCAGCACCTTCGGTACGCGGTTCGCCTTCGACGCCTTCCCCCTGATCGCGGTCCTGGTGCTGCACGCCGGGCCGGCGGAGGTGTCGGCGCTGGCCGCCGCGGGGCTGGCCGTGGGGGCGGTGGTGGCGGTACCGCTGGGCCCGTGGGTGGAGTTCCGCCGCAAGCGCCCGGTGATGATCGCGATGGACCTGATCAGGTTCACTGCGTTGATCAGCGTCCCCGTCGCGTTCGCCCTCGGCCGGCTCGGCCTGCCCCAACTCGTGGTGGTGTCGGTCGTCGCCGCCGCGGCCGACATCACCTTCAACGCGGCCGCCGGAGCATGTCTGAAGTCCCTCGTACGGCCGGAGGACCTGCTCGTCGCGAACGGGCGGTTCGAGGCCACGACCTGGACCGCCACCATGCTCGGACCGCCGCTCGGCGGGGCCGCGATCGGGGTGTTCGGCCCGGTGCTCACGGTCATGGCCGACGCGGTCAGCTATCTGCTGTCGGCCGTCGGGATCCGCGCGATCGGTGGAAGGGAGCCTCGGCCCGCGCGCACCTTGGAACCGTCGCGGCTGCGGGCCGGCGACCTGCTCGACGGGTGGCGGTACATCCTGGCCGGGCCGGTGCTGCGTCCCCTCTTCCTCAACGCGGTCCTGGTCAACGGCCTGATCATGGCGACCTCGCCCCTGCTCGTGGTCCTCATGCTCGGTCCCCTGGGCTTCGCTCCCTGGCAGTACGGCCTCGCGTTCGCGGTGCCCTGTGTCGGGGGCCTGATCGGCTCACGGCTGGCCCGTCGGCTCGTCGCGCGGTTCGGGCAGCGCAGAGTCCTGCTCACCGCCGGAACGCTGCGCGCGTGTTGGACCCTCGGGCTGGCACTGGTCCGCCCCGGCACCACCGGGCTCGTGCTCGTCATGGTCGTCGAGCTGGGGTTGATCACCAGCGCGGGTGTCTTCAACCCGGTGCTCGCCACCTGCCGGCTGGAGCACACGGCGACGGACCGGGTCACCCGCACGCTGTCCGCCTGGTCGGTCACGGGCAAGGTCACGATCGCGGTCATGACGGGGCTGTGGGGTCTGCTGGCCGGTCTCACCGGCGCCCGTACGGCGATCGTGATCGCCGGTGTCCTCCTGCTGCTCACTCCGCTTCTGCTCCTGCGGACCGGTGACCCGACACGCGCAGAGCCCCGTACGGCGGCGGTGCCGTACGGGGCTCTGAAGCGTGAATGAGTCCGCGTGACGAGGCGGCGTTACGAGGCGGTCGGGTCGGCCGGGCGGATCCAGAGCCGCTGACCGATGGCGGCGGCCTGCTGAACGATCCGGTTGACGGAGGCCGCGTCCACGACGGTGCTGTCCACGGGCGTGCCGTCGACGTCGTCGAGTCGCATGATCTCGAAGCGCAAGGGGCTTCTCCCTTCGTCTGGTCATCCTCCTGAGGAGAACTACTGATGCCACTGGTGCGGGAGCACAGGGCCTTGGTGTCCCGTGTTCCCACAGAAGTCAACGAGATGCCTGTTACAAACATTCCCTACGCTAAGGAAATTTTTCGAGAACCTAATTACTCGCGAGTAAGTGGCCTGCCCGGAGGGTGTGTCGTCGGGCGAAGAAGACTGATTGGGACCGGTTGTGTTCGTAGCGTGACCGCCGGGACAATGGACTTATATGAACGACGACCTCGCGGCGCTCGGCGCCCGCATCGACCGAACGAACGAGCTGCTTCAGCGCATGCTCGCCGAGGTGGCCAAGACGCCCTCGACGCATGCGATCTTCGTCGACGCCGGGTATCTCTACGCGGCCGCGGGTCGGCTCATCGCCGGTACGGAGGACCGGCGGTCCTTCGACCTGGATGCCGAGGGACTGATCGACGCGCTCATCGACCGGGCGCGCACCGTCTTCGCCGACAGCCGGCTGCTGCGGGTGTACTGGTACGACGGGGCGAGACGCCGCATCCACACGGCGGAACAGCAGTCGATCGCGGAACTGCCGGACGTGAAGGTGCGGTTGGGCAACCTGAACGCGAACAACCAGCAGAAGGGCGTCGACTCCCTGATCCGCACCGACCTCGAGTCACTGGCCCGGCACCGGGCGATCAGCGACGCGGCGCTCCTCGGCGGTGACGAGGACCTGGTGTCCGCGGTCGAGGCGGCGCAGGGGTACGGGGCGCGGGTCCACCTCTGGGGCATCGAGGCGCCCGAAGGCCGTAACCAGGCGGAGCCGCTGCTCTGGGAGGTCGACAGCCAGCGAACGCTCGACCTGGACTTCTTCAAGCCGTACGTGTCGCGCCGGACCACCCCTCCGTACGACAACGGGACGGCCACCGCCCGGCCGACCCGCGAGGACGTCCGCTTCGTGGGCGCCCAGATCGCGGCGAAGTGGCTTGCGGCGCGAGGGCGGGAGACGCTGGGGGAGCTGCTCCCAGGGCATCCTTATCTGCCGGGATCGGTGGACCAGGACCTGCTGGTGGAGGCGGAGGGGCTGCTGCAGTACTCGCTGCGGGGACAGGCGGATCTGCGGCGGGCACTGCGCGACGGCTTCTGGGAGCACCTGCAGGCGCAGTACTAGCCGCAGTACCGGCCGCCCGCAGTACTGGCCGCAGTGTTTGCCGCAGTACTGGATCGCAGCCGGTCGGCCGGGGGAGGTCAGCTCCCGCTGCCTAGCTGTGGCCGGTCGTGTCCCAGAACTCGATCAGGGCCCGAGCCGTGGCTTCCGGCTGGTCCGTGTTGGGGGAGTGATCGGCTCCGCGGACGACGGTGCGGTGCGCGTTGAGGCGTACGGCCATCTCGTCGAGGAGCGGGATCGGCCAGGTGTCGTCGTGTTCGCCGGAGAGCACGTGGACGGGGAGCGGGAGCGCGGCCAGTTCGGCGACGCGGTCGGGTTCCGTACAGAGCTGGCGGCCCGTGGCCATGAGCTGGGCCGGGCTGTTCCCGAGCCAGCGGTGACGTAGGGCGGCGCGGTCGTCGAGGCCCGCGTCGAGAGCGGGCGTGTCGGTCTCCTCGGGGGGCTCCATGGCCTGGATGGCGTCCCACACCACGGTCATGTCCATCACGGTGAGGGCGTCCCGGAGCAGCTTCACGCGCTGCTGCTGGGGGACGGAGATCTGCGCCGGGCCCGAGGCCATCAGGGTGAGGGAGACGAAGGGGGACGGGTCGAGGAGTACGGCCGCGCGGGCGATCTGACCGCCGAGGGAATGGCCGACGAGGTGGACTGGGGTGTCGCTGACCGCGGCCGCCTGGGCGAGCACGTCCTTGGCCAGCTCGGACTGGGCGTACGGGGACTCGTCGTCGCGCGGGCCGGGAGTCTCGTACTGGCCGCGGCCGTCCACGGCGACCGTGCGGTAACCGGCGGCTGCCAGGGGCTGGTGGAGGGCGATGAAGTCCTCCTTGCTGCCGGTGAAACCCGGGAGGAGCAGGGCAGTGCCCTTCTCGGCCGTACCTGCCTCGATCACGGCGAACTCCCCGCGCGGCGTGTGGAGACGGTGGGCC
>NZ_VJZE01000067.1 GCF_009377205.1 Streptomyces phyllanthi | reverse complement strand
GTGTACGGGGCCGGGGTGGGCCCCGGCTTCGGCGGGGGCCGTCGTCAGGGCGATCGCACAGGTCAGGAAAGCGGCCAGAGCGGGGGCCACGTGCCGCCCGCGTCGCTTGAACACTCCACTCGCTCCTCTCCGGCGTGGTTCACTCCCGGGGTGTGGCTGGACATTCAGGGCCGCACCCCGAGATACAACTCGCCGAGCCGGGAGTCGGCGAGCAACTCCTCTGCCGGGCCCGAGACATGGACCCGGCCGAGGTCGAGGACGCAGCCGGTGTCGGCGGCCTCCAGGGCGCGCCGCGCGTTCTGTTCGACCAGCAGGACGGCGGTTCCCGCGTCCCGCATCCGCACGATCTGTTCGAAGACCACACCGGTCGCCCTGGGGTCGAGGCCCATGGACGGCTCGTCGAGGAGCACGACCCGGGGCCCGACCATCAGCGAACGGGCGAACTCCACCTGCTTCTGCTGGCCACCGGAGAGCAGCCCGGCCAGGCTCGTCCACCGCTGTGCCACCACCGGGAAGAGGTCCCGTACGAACGCGGCCCGCTCGGCGACGAGCGCCTTGTCCCGCAGGGTGTAGCCGCCGAGCAGGACGTTCTCGGCGACCGTCATCTCCCGGAAGACGCTGTGTCCCTGGAGGACATGAGCGACTCCGGCGGCCAGCATCCGCTGCGGTCCGCGACCGGTGACGTCCTCGCCGTCGACGAGGATCCGGCCCGACCTCGGGGTGAGGAGCCCGCTGGCGACCTTCAGGACGGTGGACTTGCCCGCGCCGTTGGGCCCGACCAGGCAGACGATCGCCCCGGCGGGCACCCGGACGGTCAGCCCGCGCAGGACGAGCGCCGCCCGCCCGTACCCGGCGCGGATGTCGTCGAGTTCGAGAAGGAACCCGGAGGAGGAGCCGGAGTCAGATGCCAAGGTATGCCCCGAGGACTCGTTCGTCGGACTGGATCACCTGGGGCGGGCCCTGCGCGATGGGCCGGCCGCGGTCGAACACGACGACGTGGTCGCTGAGGCTCATGACCATGTCCATGTTGTGCTCGACGATGAGGAAGGTCCGCCCCTCGGCGTTGAGTTCGCGTACCAGGTCGCCGATGCGGTCGACGAGTGCCGGGTTGACCCCGCCCGCGGGCTCGTCCAGCAGGATCAGCTCCGGCTCGCTCATCAGCACACCCGCCAGCTCCAGCAACTTCTGTTGACCCCAGGACAGTCGGCCTGCCTCCGCCCGCTCCAGGTGCTCGATGCCCATACGGGTCAGCCAGTCCCGGGCCCGCTCGGTCTCCTCCCGTCGGCCCGAACGCGCGAGCTGTCCGGCGAGACCGTGCGGCCGTACGGCGGCCAGGAGGTTGTCCAGCACGGTCATCCTCGGGAAGACGCGGCAGAGCTGGAACGAGCGCCCGATGCCGGCGCGGGCGATCCGGTGCGGGGGCCTGCCGGTGAGGTCGCGTCCGCGGTAGGCGGTGCGGCCCGCGTCTGGGCGGATCATCCCGGTGACGCAGTTGAAGAAGGTCGTCTTGCCGGAGCCGTTCGGGCCGATCAGGGCGTTGACCTTGCCGTGGTGGAAGGTCACGGTGGCGGAGTCGAGTGCGGTGACACCGCCGAAGGCCTTGGTGAGCCCGGTGGTCGCGAGGCTCGGCGCGGGCTCGCTCTCAGGTGCCGCTTCGCTCACCGTCCTTCACCTCCGTTCGGTTCGGCTGTTCGCGCCGCTCCCGCAGTTCGGCAGCGGTCACCTCCCGGATGGAGGTCTCACCGGATCTCCGGAACCTGCCGATCAGGGCGGTGGCGGCCGGGATGACGCCGTCCGGCATGAACATCACGACGACCCCCAGGAGCAGCCCCGCCACGACCAGGTGCAGCGGGGTGTCGCCGTACTCGACCTTGGCGTACTCCAGGGCGTATCCGACGGCCACGGCCCCCAGCAGCGGTCCGTACAGATGGCGCACGCCCCCGAGCAGCGCCATGAGCACCATGTACGCACCGCCGAGGACGGAGAACTGGAAGACCGGGTCGAGATCGCCGAACCACAGCGCGTAGAGCCCGCCCGCCAGCGCGGTGAAGGCGGCGGAGACGACGAAGACCACCAGCTTGTACGAGTACGTGGGGATGCCCAGGGACTGGGCCTTGTCCTCGTCCTCGCGGATCGCCTTCAGGCCCATGCCGAACCGTGAGCGGTCGATGACCCACCAGGCCGACAGGGTCACCGCGAGCAGCGCCAGGAAGAGGAAGTAGAAGGTGCGGTGGTGCTCGGCACGCAGCATGCCGGGGAAGGGGCGCGGTACCACCAGTCCGCGGGAGCCGCCGGTGAAGGAGGCCCAGCTCTGGAAGACCAGCAGCAGGATGAGGACGAGGGCGATGGAGACGATGACGAAGGAGGCGCCGCGCACCCGCAGGGCCGCGTAGCCGACCGGTACGGCGATCAGGGCCACCAGGGCCGCCGCCGTGAACAGCGCGGCGAAGGGCGGGAGTCCGGCCCTGGCGACCAGCAGACCCGTCCCGTAGGCGCCGAGTCCGGCGAACGCCCCGTGACCGAGGGAGATGTAGCCGGTGAAGCCGCCCACGAAGTTCCAGGAGGTGGAGAGCACCGCGTAGTTGAGGATGGCGATGCCCACGGTGATCTCGTACGGGCTCGGAGCCATGGACGGGAAGGAGAGGGCGATGGCGGCCGCCGCGAGCAGGGCGCCGAGATGGATCAGCCTGGTGTCAGAACCTCTGCGCAAGCCGCCCCCCGAAGAAGCCCTGAGGCCTGACGGCCAGGGTGGCGAAGAGCGCGATGTAGAAGACCGTCTGCGCCCAGGTGGTGGAGAGCTCCAGCTGCAGCAGGCTCTGGAGCATGCCGAGCGTCATGGCGGCGATCGCGGCGCCCGGGACGCTGCCCAGGCCGCCGACGACGATGATGGCCATCAGCGGGCCGATCCAGTGCCAGTGCAGCGAGGGGTAGATGGTGGTGTCCAGGGCGAGCGCCGTGCCGCCGACGGCCGCCGTGGCGAGGCCGAGCCCGAAGCCGTACCCGGCGATCCGGTCGGTGTCGATGCCGAGCAGCTGGGCGGCCTCGCGGTGCTGGATGGTGGCCCGCAGTGCCTGGCCGAACCGGCTGCGCTTCATCAGGACGTAGAGCCCGAGCAGGGCGAGCGCCGCCAGGCCGAAGGCGATCAGCTTGACCACCGCGACGCGCGCCCCGAGGAACTCGAAGCCGGCCGCGCTGTAGCCGAGCCGGATCCGGCGCTGGGTGCCGCTGAACGCGTACCCGAGCAGACCCTCGATGACCAGGGCCACCGAGAAGGTGAGCAGCACCGACATCATGGTGAGCGTCGCCGGGCGGAGACGGGTGAGGAGCAGCCGCTGCATGGCGACGCCGGCGGCGAAGAACAGCGGCACGGTGACGAACAGGGTGAGCAGCGGGTCGACTCCGGTCTCCCGGTGGGCGTACCAGGCGAGGTACGCGGCGAGGATCAGGAACGCGGAGTGGGCGATCATCACCACGCGCATGACGCCGAAGTAGAGGGTGAGGCCCGCCGCCAGCAGGGCGTAGAGCCCTCCCAGCAGCACACCGAGGACGACGCTCTGGAGGACGAGGCTCGCTGAGGGCACGCCCGCGTCACCACTTCGGCTTCGGGTAGACCGGATCGGCTTCCTGCTGGGCCTCGGGGAGCACGATCTGGATCTCGCCGTCGACCCACTGCTGGATCATGTGCGCACTCTGGGGGCGCCCCTTGCCGTCCCACTTCAGGGGACCGACCACGGTCTGCACCGTGTTGCCGCGCAGCCACTCCACCAGCTTGCCCTGGCAGTCCGGGTCCTGGGAGGCGCACTTGGCGGCCTCGACCGCGGCGGCGACCACCTGACCCGTCGTGTAGGCGTTGGCCTCGTCCTCCTCGGGGGCCTTCCCGAACTGCTCGGTGTACTTCTCGACGAACTCCTTGTTGCTCGGGTGGTCGGCCTTCTGGGTGTAGCCGGTGGGCGCGAGGATCCCTTCGGTCTTGTTGCCGATGGCCTTGGCGAACTCCGGTTCGGTCGGGGCGGTGGAGAAGGCGGCCATCTTCGGCTGGTAGTCCAGCTGCTGGAGGGCGACGATCAGGTTGACGCCGTCCTGGTACTGGGTGCCGCCCACCACCATGTCGGCCCCGGAGTCGGCGATCTTGGCGGCGATGTTGCCGAAGTCGGTGGTGTTCGGCGGGTACACCTCGTCGACGACGGTCCTGATGCCGCCCTTCTCCAGTTTCTCCTTCAGCCCGTAGGCCGTTCCCTGGGCGAAGGGGTCGTCCATGGCGGCATACGCCACCGTCCTCGGGCGCTCGCTCTCCGGCATGGCCAGGATGTACTCGGCCAGGTGGTTGTAGTGGTCGTCGGCGACGGCCGGAGCCGCGTAGAAGAGGTTCTCGAAGCCCTGCTCGAAAACCTCCGGAGCGGCTCCCGCCGGTTCCACGAAGAGCATCCCGTACTCCTCGGCCACGCGCGCGGAGGGGACGACGAGCCGGGTCGAGAAGGGGCCGAAGACCAGATCGACCTCGTCCCTGCCGATCAGCTGCTCGTAGTCGGAGACGACACGGTCGGCGTTGGACTGGTCGTCGAGGATCTTCAACTCGACCTTGCGGCCGAGGAGTCCGCCCTCGTCGTTGACGATCTTCGCCCAGGCCTTGTAGCCCCGTTCGACGCCCTTGCCGGGTTCGGAGAAGTCGCCGGTGAGCGGTAAGGAGACACCGATCACGATGGGGTCATCGGACGAATCCTGGGAACCTGGGCCCGAGCCGCAGGCGCTGGCGGTGAGCGCCAGGGCGAGCGTGGAGACGACGATCCTTCCATGCAGGCGGTGCGTTCTGGTCATCGCTGGACACCCCTCGTCGGCTGGACACCCTTGATGGGTCGGCCGCATTTCGTGGTGCGTGAAAGCGCATTCCTCGGATGCTTTCCCCATATGTAAGCGGCACCGTGCCGAGCCGGACAACCGTTGTGCACACATCAGTTGTCCTTGATGCGGCGTCCGGGCGGAGGGGCCCGAGTGCGGGCCCCGCCCCGGACGGGGCGCCGTTCACCGCCCGGGTGCCCCCGCGCGCAGTCCGTCCATGACGAGGTCCAGGAGGCGGGTGGCGCGCGGTTGCCAGTTCCCGCGCGGGTCGATCTGCCAGAGGCCGGCGATGGCGAGGAGGAAGTCCTCGGCGGTCACGCCGGGGCGGATCGTGCCCGCCTCCTCGTTGGCGCGGAGCAGGAGTTCGGCCGCGGAGGTCACCGGGGCGTGACCCGGTTTCGCCGGGGTTCCCGGTCCGCTGGTGGCCTGCCGGATCGCGTCCGCCAGACCGGCCTTGGCCATGGCGTACTGGGCGAGGCGGTCCATCCACTCGCGCAGGGCCAGGTCGGGCGCCCCGGTCTCGAGCAACTGGGCCGCGCTGTCGGCGACCTGCTGCATCTCGTGGCGGTAGACCTCGAGGACGAGCGCCTCGCGATGGGGGAAGTTGCGGTAGAAGGTGCCCTGTCCGACGCCCGCCTTCCTGGCGATCGTGCTCAGTGGGGCGTCCGCGCAGTGCGTCAGCTCGACCAGTGCGACCTCCAGGATGCGCTCGCGGTTTCGCTGCGCGTCCGAGCGCAGAGGTGCTTCCTTCTTCCGCTGCACTCGTCCTCCTCGCGGGCCCGTGGCCGAATCCCGTCCTTGAGAAACGGACAGTTGTCCGTTACGTTTCTGTGAGCGGACAGTTGTCCGGTTAGGTCCACCTTACCTGTGGTGCGGTGGTCCTGGGAGCCGGTGGCCTTCGCCGTGAGCGTTCCCGCCTCACATCCTTCATGTTCCCGAACCCGGATCGCCGCGAACAGCGCAATGTTCTTATCTGCTGACACATCACCACCTGGCATGTCTTCTCTTGATGCGTCTCCTCCGCACAGGCCCCCCGATACGTCTCCTCCCAACGCCTCTCCTCCCCTACGTCTCTTGACTCGTCTGCCTGCCGGATCGTCCTCCCGACGTGCTCCGGATACGCGAAAGAAGGCTGATCATGGCCACAGCCCCGTCGTCGACGTACAGCGCCATCACCTTGAACATCAACGGTGAGAAGTACCCGCTGTCCGTCGACCACCGCACCACCCTGCTCGACGCGCTGCGCGAGCGTCTCGATCTGACCGGAACCAAGAAGGGCTGCGACCAGGGGCAGTGCGGTGCCTGCACCGTTCTGCTCGACGGACGCAGGGCCGTGGCCTGCCTGCAACTGGCGGTGGCCGCCGAGGGGCGCGAGATCACCACCATCGAGGGCATGGCCGAGGGTGAGCAACTGCACCCGGTGCAGCAGGCCTTCCTCGACCTGGACGGCTACCAGTGCGGCTACTGCACGCCGGGGCAGATCTGTTCGGCCGTCGCGGTGATCGAGGAGCACGCCGCGGGCTGGCCGAGCGCCGTCACCGACGACGTCCGTCCCGAAGCGGGACCGCCACCGCTGACCGCCGACGAGATCAGGGAGCGCATGAGCGGCAACCTGTGCCGTTGCGGAGCGTACGTGTCGATCGTCCAGGCGGTCGCCCGCGCGGCCGCCACCCGGACGGAGAGCGCTCAGGACACCGAGTCCACGGAGACCACCGAGACCACGGAGACGGCGGCATGAGGGAGTTCGGATACCAGCGTGCCCACGACGTCTCCGGCGCGGTCGCGCTGCTCGGCGCCGATCCGGACGCACGCTTCCTCGGCGGCGGCACCAACCTCGTCGATCTGATGAAGACCGGCGTCGAGCGGCCCGCCCGGCTCGTCGACGTCCGTGAACTGCCCCTCGGCCGCATCGAGTCGACGGACGACGGCGGTCTGCGCATCGGCGCGACCGTCACCAACAGCGACCTCGCCGCGCACCCCGAAGTCCGGCGCCGCTACCCGGCGTTGACCCAGGCGGTACTGGCAGGTGCCTCCGGGCAGCTGCGCAACATGGCCACGGTCGGCGGGAACCTGCTCCAGCGCACCCGCTGCGGCTACTTCGCCGACGTGACCAAGCCGTGCAACAAGCGGGTGCCCGGCAGCGGCTGCCCCGCGATCGAGGGGGAGCACCACAACCACGCGATCCTGGGCGCCTCCGGCCACTGCGTGGCCACCCACCCCTCGGACATGGGCGTGGCGCTGGCGGCCTTCGACGCCGTCGTCTCCTACGAGACGGCCGACGGGTCCGGCGAGCTGCCGTTCGCCGAGTTCTATCTGCCGGTGGGCGACACCCCCCACCTGGAGACCGCCCTGCCGCCCGGGGCGCTGATCACCGGCGTCACCCTGCCGCCGGCCCCGGTCGCCGCCCGCTCGCGCTACCGGAAGGTCCGCGAGCGCGCCTCGTACGCGTTCGCCATCGGCTCGATCGCCGCCGCGCTCGACGTCCGGGACGGCGTCGTACGCGAGGTGCGCCTGGCCTTCGGGGCGGTCGCGTCCCGGCCGTGGCGCGCCCGGACCGCCGAACTGGCGCTGACCGGGGCACCGGCCGACGCCGAGACCTTCGCCGCCGCGGCGGACGCCGAACTGGCGGCCGCCGAGCCGCTGCCGCACAACGGATACAAGGTGACACTGATGCGCAATCTCGTGGTGGCCGAGCTGACCCGACTCGCCGAGGAGGCCGCCCGATGACCACCGCCACGACCGGGACCAAGGCGGTGAAGGGGGCCGTCGGTACCGCGCACACCCGTCTCGAGGGCCGCGACAAGGTCACCGGAGCGGCCCGCTACGCGGCGGAGATCCCCTTCGCCGAACTCGCCCACGGCTGGCTGGTGCTGTCCACCGTCGCCCGCGGACGCGTCCGCTCGCTGGACACCGCCCCCGTCCTCGGGATGCCGGGCGTGCTCTCCGTCCTGCACCACGAGAACGCCCCGCGCCTCGACACCGACTACGTGGGCATGCTGGGCGCCCCGGACCCGACAGCGGCCGTCTTCCAGCACGACCGTGTGCCACACCTGGGCTGGCCGGTGGCGCTGGTCGTCGCCGAGACGTCCGAGCAGGCCAGGGAGGCCGCCGAAGCGCTGCTGGTGCACTACGAGGAGGAGCCGCACGACGTCGCGTTCTCGGCCGGACGCCCGGACGCGTACGAGGCGGCCGGCTTCGGGCCGGCGGTGACGGAGAAGGGGGACCTGGAGGCGGAACTCGCCGCGTCCGCCGTCGTCGTCGACGAGGAGTACACCACGCCGGAAGAGCACCACAACTCGATGGAGCCCCATGCGGCGACGGCCCTCTGGGACGGCGGCCGACTGGAGGTCGTCGACTCGAACCAGGGCACCACCTGGGTCGCGAGCGAGCTCGCGAACATGTTCTCCCTCGACCCGGGCTCGGTGCGGGTACGGTCGGAGCACGTCGGCGGCGGCTTCGGCAGCAAGGGCCTCCGTGCGCACCAGGTGGCCGCCGTGATGGCCGCGACCGTCCTGCAGCGTCCGGTCCGGGTCGTCATGACGCGCCGCCAGACGTTCTCGCTCGCGGGCTACCGCAGCCCGACCGCACAGCGGATCAGGCTCGGCGCCGACGCCGGTGGACGGCTGCGCGCGCTGGACCACGACTCCCTGAACCTCACCTCGACCGTGCACGAGTTCGTCGAGGGGAGCGCCGGGGTGGCACGGACGATGTACGACGCCGACGCCCACCGCACGGCCACCCGGCTCGTACGGCTCGACGTGCCGACACCGACGTTCATGCGCGCGCCGGGCGAGGCTCCGGGGTCGTTCGCGCTGGAGTCGGCGCTCGACGAGCTCGCCGAGAAGTGCGGTATCGACCCGATCGAGCTGCGCGCACGCAACAAGCCCGAGCGGGGGCCCGTCTCCGGGCTGCCGTTCAGCAGCCACCACCTGCTCGACTGCTTCCGGGAGGGTGCCCGCCGGTTCGGCTGGGCGGACCGGGACCCGCGGCCCGGTCTGCGCCGTGACGGGCGCTGGCTGCTGGGCACCGGCACGGCGGCGGCTCATTTCGGTGCGGGGGCCGCACCGTCCACGGCGGCCGTGACGGCTGAGGCGGACGGCACCTTCACCGTACGGATCAGCGCGGCCGACATCGGAACCGGCGCCCGGACCGCCCTCACCCTGGTCGCCGCCGACGCGTTGGAGGTGACACCGGACCGCGTCCGCGTACGCATCGGGGACAGCGACTTCGGGCCGGCGTTCATCGCCGGAGGCTCGATGGGCACCCGCTCCTGGGCCTGGGCGGTCACGGCCGCGGCCACCGAGCTGCGGGAACGGCTCGCCCTGAACACGGGCATCCCACCGGAGGGCATCACGATACGGTCCGACACCACCGCGGCCATCGGCGCCCTCGCCCAGAAGGAACGGCACTCCTTCGGGGCGCAGTTCGCCGAGGTCGCCGTGGACCCCACCACCGGCGAGGTGCGTGTGCGGCGGATGCTCGGCATCTTCGCGGCGGGCCGGATCGTCAACCCGCTCACGGCCCGCAGTCAGTTCCTCGGCGGGATGATCTGGGGCATCTCCATGGCCCTGCACGAGGAGGCGGTCAGGGACCGGGCCTCGGGCGGTCTCTACGGTGCCGACCTCGCGGGTTACCACGTCGCCGCCCACGCCGACATACCCGCCATCGAGGCGGACTGGGTGGGCGAGCCCGACCCGGACGACCCGGTCGGCATCAAGGGCATCGGCGAGATCGGCATCGTGGGCGCCGCGGCGGCGATCGCCAACGCGGTCTGGCACGCGACCGGCGTACGCCACCGGAACCTGCCCATCCGCCCAGACCGCGTCCTGCTGGGAGGTACGGCGGAGGCGGGCACGGGAGCCCCGCGTGCTTGACATCGCCGAGGAACTGCACCGCTGGATCGAGGAGGGCAGGGACTTCGCCGTCGCCACCGTCGTGGCCGTCGGGGGCAGCGCGCCGCGCGGCCCCGGCGCCGCCCTCGCCGTCGACAGTGAGGGCACGGCCATCGGCTCGGTCTCCGGCGGCTGCGTCGAGGGAGCGGTGTACGACCTGTGCGTCCAGGCACTCGAAGGCGGAGGGGTCGGCGAGAGCGTCGTCGAACGGTTCGGCTACAGCGACGAGGACGCCTTCGCGGTCGGGCTGACCTGCGGTGGGGTCATCGACGTCATGGTCACCCCGGTCGGCGCCCAGGCCCCGGTCAGAAAGGTGCTGGCGCGGGCGCTGTCCGCCGCCGCCCGGGGTGAGGCGGCGGCCGTGGCCCGGGTCGTCCGGGGCCCGGCCGAGCTCCTCGGCAGGACGCTGTTCGTGCGCCCCGACGGGACGTACGAAGGGGCGTACGAGGGCGGTCTCGGCGGGCACGCGGAGCTCGACCGGACGGCGGCCGCCGAGGCACGGGCCATGCTGGACACCGGCCGCACCGGGACGGTCGTCCTCTCAGAGGACGGATCGCACTGCCCCGGAGGGATCACACTGCTGGTCGAGTCGAGCGTGCCGCCGCCCCGCATGATCGTCTTCGGCGCGATCGACTTCGCCGCGGCGCTCGTGCGGGCGGGCAGGTTCCTCGGCTACCACGTGACCGTGTGCGACGCCCGCCCCGTCTTCGCCACCCGGGCCCGCTTCCCGGAGGCCGACGACATCGTGGTCGACTGGCCGCACCGCTATCTCCGGCGCACGGAGACGGACGCGCGCACGGTGCTGTGCGTGCTCACCCACGACGCCAAGTTCGACGTGCCCCTGCTGAAGGTGGCCCTGAGGCTGCCGGTCGCGTTCGTCGGCGCGATGGGTTCGCGCCGCACCCACGCGGACCGTGACCGGCGGCTGAGCGAGGCGGGCCTGACCGAACGCGAACGGGCCCGGCTGAGGTCCCCGATCGGCCTCGACCTCGGTGCCCGTACGCCCGAGGAGACCGCCCTGTCCATCGCGGCGGAGATCATCGCGGCCCGCAGGGGCGGCACGGGCCTCCCCCTGACGGATTCGGGAACGCCGATCCACCGGGACGGGGGAGAACGGGGCGCCGTGGAGGCGGCCTGACGGGCGGTGCCGCTCGTCAGGCCGGTCCGTGCGGCGCGGGCGCCGGTCCCACGGGTGGTCGCGGCGGCGTGCGCGGCCGGGTGCGGGGCCGGCAGATCGGGGTGCCCGTGCGCCTGCCGCTGATCGTCACGCCGTACACGGTCGCGTGTGCGGGTGGTCGTGGCCGTACTCCGGTCCGGTCGTGGCCGCACGGCTCGCCCGGGTGCGGCCGTATCCGGGCCGGGACATGGCATCGGACCGGAGTACGGCGGCGCCTGGCCGCTGTGGCCGGACCCGGCGCCGCGACCGCCGCGATCACGGGCGGCCCCTGCGCTCGCAGGTCGCCGCAGCCGGTGCCAGACTGACCACGTGGCCGTCTTGCCACTCCGGGGCGGCACGTTCCGGGCACCGCGTGGACGGCGTCCGCGGCGTGGCTGTCTGCCTTCCGCCGGACCTCTGCCTGCCGGTACGAGCGGCATGGTGAGGAGGCCGGGCCTCGCCGCACGCGCTGAGCGAGACGTCGGTCTCCATACGGGGGTGCACACGGGTGCCGGGCACCGCCGTCGCGCGGTCCCCGGCGCGGCCGTGTACGCGCCGTGTGTCAGCGGGCGCCTGCCGCGCCCCCGGAACGGGACGGAAGGGCCGACGACGTGAATCCGCTGGTCGTTCCCGAGCCGGTCGCCAAGGCCCCGCTGCGCACACCCGACGGCGTACGGGCGCTGTACCCGGACCCGGCGCCGGGCGGTGACCGGGCGCGGGCCTCGCCCGGGGGAAGGACGAGTTGGAGGTCTCTCTCATGAAGACCTGTATCCGGGACGTCGCCGTCGCCCTGGTTGCGGTGGCGACGGCCGTTGCCCTGACCGCCTGTGGGCAGGCCGACGGGAGCAGTGCCGGCGGGGGCGATGGCCCGCAGGTCGGCCTGCTGCTGCCGGACACCACCACAGCGCGCTGGGAGACCCAGGACAGGCCCCTGATCGAAAGCGAGATCAAGGAGCTGTGCGGCGACTGCACGGTCGAGCACGCCAACGCCAAGGGCGACGTCGCCACCCAGCGGCAGCAGGTGGACTCCATGATCACCAAGGGGGTCGACGCCATGGTGCTCGTGGCCGTGGACGCCCGATCGCTCGGCGCCGCGGTCAGGAAGGCGGAGCAGGCGGACATCCCGGTGATCGCATACGACCGGCTCGCCCAGGGCCCGATCTCGGGATTCGTCTCCTTCGACGGTGAGGAGGTCGGCAGGCTCCAGGGCAGGGCTCTCCTGCAGGGCATGGGCGCCGCGGCGGACGGTGGCCAGATCGTCATGATGAACGGCGACCCCAATGACCCCAACGCGGCCGAGTTCAAGAAGGGCGCGCTGTCCGTGCTCAGCGACAGGGTCAAGATCGGGAAGATGTACGACACCCCTGTCTGGCGGGCGGAGATCGCCAACATGAACATGTCCGCGGCCATCTCCGCACTCGGCGCCGACACCATCGACGGCGTCTACGCCGCCAACGACGGCCTCGCCGCAGGCAGCATCTCCGCTCTCCGGGCGAACAACGTCAGCCCCCTGCCCCCGGTCACCGGCCAGGACGCCGAACTGGAGGCGCTGCGGCGCATCGTCGCCGGCGACCAGTACATGACGGTCTACAAGCCCTTCGAGCCCGAGGCCGCCGCCGGCGCCGCCATGGCTGTGGCCGCGGCCCGCGGCGAGAGCCTCGAGGACGCGGCCACCGGCACGGTGAGTGACAGCAGCGGGGAGTCCGTTCCGGCCGCCCTGCTCGCCCCGGTGTCCGTGACCGTCGACACGATCGAGGGCACCGTGGTCAAGGACGGCGTGTACACGGTCGAGGAGATCTGCACCCCGCAGCTCATGGCGGCCTGCGCCCGGGCCGGGCTCACCGGATAGGCGGAGGTCCGGATGAATCAGACAGACTGGACATCTGAATAGGCCGGATATCGGGATGGGCCGGGAAGCCGATGGACCGGGAAGCCGATGGACCGGGAAGCCGATGGACCGGGCAGCCGGATGGACCGGACAGGCCGATTCCCCCACCGGCGGGCACCGAGAAGTGGAAGGAGATGGTTCCGTGCCGGCTCCACCCCTGCTGGCGCTGCGCGGCGTGTCCAAGCGCTTCGGCGTCGTCCATGTCCTCGAGGACATCGAGCTGGAGATCCGCGCCGGCCAGGTCGTCGCCCTCATGGGTGACAACGGGGCCGGGAAGTCCACCCTGGTCAAGGTGATCTCGGGCGTCTCCCCCGCGGACAAGGGCGTCATCGAGTGGGAGGGCCGGACCGTCCACATCAGGCGCCCTCACGATGCCCGGGACCTCGGCATCGCCACCGTGTACCAGGACCTCGCGCTGTGCGGGAACCTCGACGTGGTCGGCAATCTGTTCCTCGGACGGGAGATCCGCAGGTACGGGTTCCTCGACGAGGTGGAGATGGAGCGCCGTACCCGGGACCTGCTGGAGCACCTGGCGACGGGTGTCCCCGATCTGCGGGCCCCCGTCGTGTCCCTGTCCAGCGGTCAGCGGCAGACGGTCGCCATAGCCCGATCGCTGCTCGGGAACCCGCGCGTCCTCCTTCTGGACGAACCGACCGCGGCCCTCGGTCTCCAGCAGACCACCGAGGTCCTCGACCTCGTCGACCGGCTGCGCGACCGCGGCCTGGGAGTGCTGCTGATCAGCCACAACATGGGTGATGTCAAAGCCCTCGCGGACCGTGCCGCGGTGCTGCGGCTGGGCCGCAACAACGGATTCTTCGACGTGAACACCGCATCCCAGGAGCAGATCATTTCCTCCATAACCGGCGCCACGCAGAACGTGCCCCGCCGTACGGCCTTCCGGGAGGAGTGGTGAAAGGGACCCGCAACACGGCGGACGACACCGGGGCCGGCCCCTCCACGTCCACCACCCAGGACCGCCGGCCGCGCCGCGGGCGGGCGGTCGTCCGTGCCCTGGAGGGCTGGGCCGCCGCGTTCCGGCTCAAGCTGAACGCCGGCGAACTGGGCTCGCTCCCGGTCGTCCTCGTCCTCGTCGCGGTCTGGGTCGTCTTCCAGATCCTCAACGAGAACTTCCTCTCACCACGGAACCTGTCCAATCTCAGCGTGGACATCGTCGGTACGGGCCTGATCGCGGTCGGTGTCGTCTTCGTGCTTCTGATCGGGCAGATCGACCTGTCGGTCGGCTCGATCAGCGGTCTGGCGGCGGCCCTCTTCGCCGTCCTGAACGTGAACAACGGCGTGCCGGAATGGCTGGCCCTGATCATCGCGGTGGTCTCGGGCACCGCGGTGGGGACCATCCAGGGCTTCTCCTTCGCGAGAACCCGCGTGCCCGCGTTCGTCGTCACGCTCGCGGGGCTGCTGACCTGGAACGGCCTCATGCTCTACATCCTGGGCACCAGCGGCACCATCAACCTCGACGAGAACGGCCTCGTGGCCAAACTGACCAGCTACTACTTCACCAACGACGCCGCCGCCTACGGCCTCGCGGCGGTCGGCGCGGGGCTGGTCTTCATCGCCTCCTACCAGGACAGGCGGCGCCGCAAGGCCGTAGGCATGCCGCACCGTTCGCTCCGGGAGATCGGGGTGCGCACGGGCGGACTGGCGGTGGTCGCGTTCGTCGCGGCGTTCGTACTCAACCGGTTCCAGGGACTGCCGCTGGCCTTCCTGATCTTCCTCGTGGCGGTGGCCGGCCTGGACGTCGTCCTCCGTCGCACACGCTACGGGCGGCAGGTCTACGCCCTCGGCGGCGGCGTCGAGGCGGCCCGCCGCGCCAGCCTCAGGGTGGTACGGGTACAGACCGCGGTGCTCGCGGTGTCGGGCACGATGGCGGCGATCGGCGGACTGTTCCTCGCCTCGCGGATCACCTCGGTGAGCCAGGCCTCGGGCGGGGGCGTCCTGCTGCTGAACGCCATCGCGGCGGCGGTCATCGGGGGCACCAGCCTGTTCGGAGGGCGCGGGACGACCTGGTCGGCGGTGCTCGGCATTCTGGTCATCGAGTCGGTGGCCTCGGGCATGGCCATCACGGACACGCCCGTCGCAGTCCAGTTCATGATCACCGGCGGCGTGCTGTTCGCCGCCGTGGTCATCGACTCGCTCTCCCGGCGCACCCAGGAGGCGCATGGCCGGGCCTGACGGGAGCCGGGGGAGCGGCCTGTTCCCCCGTGGCCCCCTCGCTGGCGTCCGTCAGCGGATGCCGTGCCGGCGGGCCCCCGCCACCAGCGCACCCACACTCAGCACGGCCACCGCCAGCAGGTAGTACGCCGGTGAGACCTGCGAGCCGGTCGCGGTGACGAGGGCCGCCGCGATCGTCGGGGTGAAACCGCCGAAGACGGCGACCGTCGTGTTGTAGCTGAAGGACAGACCGGTGGCCCGTGCCCGCGCCGAGAACACGTCCGACATCACCGAGGGGAGCGCGCCGAAGTACGCCGCCTTCAGCAGGCCGAGGACCGTCATGCAGAGCATGAGGGTCAGGAACGACGGCGAGGCGGTGAGCCAGACGAAGAGCGGCACCGCGGCGGCACCGATCAGCAGCGCGGACGGGAGCATGATGCGTACCCGGCCGTAGCGGTCGGCGAGCAGGCCCACCACGGGGGTGCCGAAGGTCAGGATGGCCCCGGTGACGAACAGGGCCACGTACGCCAGGGAGTCGTCGAGACCCAGCTCCTTGATCCCGAAGGTCGGCAGGTACTGGAGCATGAAGTTCAGCGCCGTCGAGACGATCAGCACGCCGCCCGCGACCAGCAGACCGCCCCAGTGGTCGCGGAAGACCGCGCGGACCGGCGAGCGCACCCCGGGCGTCTCCGCCATCGCCGGGGACTCCTCCACGTACCGGCGCACGAAGTACCCCACCGGCCCGATCAGCAGCCCGAACACGAACGGCACCCGCCAGCCCCACGACGTCATCTGCCCGTCCGACAGCACCGCCGTCAGCCCGGCCGCGAAGCCCGCCGCCATCAGCGTCGACAGACCCTGGCTCGCGAACTGGAAGCTGCCGAGGAAGCCCTTGCGCCCCGCGTTCTGCTCGACCAGGAAGGACGTCGCCGCCCCGAACTCGCCCGCCGCCGCGAAACCCTGGAGCAGCCGGGCCAGGACGATACCGAGGGGCGCGGCGATCCCGAGCGTCGCGTACCCCGGCATGAACGCCATCAGCAGCGTGCCCGCCACCATCAGGCGGATCGACAGCATCAGCGCCTTCTTGCGGCCGTGGCGGTCCGCGTACGCGCCCAGCACCAGCCCGCCGACCGGGCGGATCAGATAGGTGATGCCGAACACCGCGTACGTCTGCACCAGCTGGACACCCGCGTCGTCGGACGGGAAGAACGTGCGGCCGATGTACGACGCCAGCAACGCGTACAGCGCCAGGTCGAACCACTCGAGCGCGTTGCCGACGGTGGCCGCCGCGATCGCGCGCTTCGTGGCCGTGGGCGTCGCGGACGGTACCGGGGCGGACTGCTGAACGGTCATCGTGGGCCCTTCGCGTACGCGGGGAGCGGGAGTTCGGCGGTGGGGTTGCCGAGGGCGTGGAAGAGCGCCGTCGCCAGGACCAGGCCCTCACGGGCGATCGGCGCGAGCAGGTGCTCGTCGGGGGCGTGCTGGAGACAGCCCGGGTACGAGTGCGGCAGCCACAGGGCGGGCAGGCCGAGGACCTCCGTGAAGACGGAGTGGGGCAGGGAGCCGCCGATGTTGGGCAGGACCGTCACCGGCCGCTCGGCCACCTGCTCCAGCGCGGCCCGCGCCCAGTCCACCCACGGGTCGTCCAGCGGCGTACGGGCGGCCGGGAACCGCCCGAGCACGGTCACGTCCACCATGGGGAAGCCCTGCCGTGCGAGATGCTCGGTGAGGACCTCGCCCACGCGGCTGACGTCCGTGCCCGCGACGTGGCGGAGCTGGAGGACCGCGCGGGCCCGCCCGGGAATCGCGTTCACCGGGCGGTCGATGTCGGCCGCGCCCAGCGACAGCACCTCCAGCGTGTTCCAGGCGTAGAGGCGCTCGGCGGCGGTCAGCGAGATATCGCCCCAGCCCTCGTCCGGAGCCGGGTCGCCGGGGCTGTTCGCGACCGTGACTCCGGCCAGCGACCGCCGTACGGCGTCGGGGAGCCCGGGCGGCAGGAGCTCCGGCACCCGGATGCCGCCATGGCCGTCCACCAGGCTCGCGATCGCCCCCGCCAGGGTGGTCGCGGGGTTGCGCAGGACACCGCCCCAGTTGCCCGAGTGATACGCGTCGGGACGCAGATCCACGTCGAGCAGGATCTGCACCCCGCCGCGCGCCCCGAGGAAGAGCGTCGGTGTCGCGGCGTCCACGCGCGGGCCGTCCGAGGCGATCAGTACGTCGGCCCGCAGCCCCTCGCGGTGCGCCGCGGCGAACCGTGCGAGCCCCGGGGAGCCGATCTCCTCGCCCGTCTCGAACAGACAGGTCAGGTTGAAGCCGAGCCGGCCCTGTTCGGCGAGGAGCAGCCGCAGGGCGGCCAGGTTCACGAGGTGCTGGCCCTTGTTGTCGGCCGCGCCGCGCCCGTACCAGCGCTCGCCCTCCGCGGTCAGCGTCCACGGGCCGCGGCCCTCGCCCCACTGGTCCGCCTGCCCGTCCACCACGTCCGCGTGCCCGTAGCAGAGCAGCGTCGGCAGCTTGGGCGACTCGACGCGCCGGCCGACGAGGAACGGTCCGCCGCGGGGGTCCTCGTTGCCGTACGTCCTCACGGAGCATCCGAGGCCCGTCAGAGCCGGGGTCAGGACCTCGTCGAGGTATGCCGTGACGGCAACGCTCGCTTCGGGGTGGACGCTCTCGGTCGGATAGGCGACCATGGCGGCCAGTTCGGCGAAGAAGGCGCCCGAGTCGATGAACTCCTCGGCCTTGCGGAGCAGCTGCGCGGGGATCAAGGCGGTGATTCTCCCGGATGTCGCGGTGGATCGGGGGACGATCGGACCCAGCGGTGACGAAGACGGAAGGGAGCGGCAGGGCGGGAAACCCTCTGGGGGAAGGGGTGTCGACTCAGCAGCGTAGGGTGGTTTCCGGCCGACCACCATTGCCGTTTGTGGGCCTGTGCGTTCTACTTTCGGCAAACCGTGAGGTGGAGAGGAACGGAGTCCTCATGCAGCTCGTGCCGGTGAGCCTCACGTACTTCCTGGAGGTCGCCCGGACCGGATCGATCAGCGAGGCCGCGCAGACGCTGAACGTCGCCCCGTCCGCGATCAGCCGCCAGATCGCCAAGCTGGAGTCCGGGATCGGGGTGCCGCTCTTCGTCCGGCACCCGCGCGGGATGACCGTGACCGACGAGGGCTCCCGGCTGCTGGCGCACGCCCGCCGCAGCGAGGCGGAGTCGGCCTCACTCGTCGACGAGCTGCGCACGGGACGGGGGGCCGACGTCCGCAGCGTCACGGTCGCCTGCTCGGAGGGGTTCGCGCGGCGGGTCGTACCGCGCGCGATGGCCGCCTTCCGCCGCGAGCACCCCGACGTCACCTTCCGCCTCGACATCGTGGACCGCCAGGAGGCCACGCGGCGGGTGGCCGAGGGCATCGCCGATGTCGCCGCCACCTACACGATGGGCCCGCAGCACGACGTACGGGTGGAGCGCGCCGTCGTCATCCCCGTGGCCGCGATCGTCCCGCCCGGCCACGAGCTGGCGGGGCGGGAGCGGATCACCCTGGCGGAGCTGTGCGCGTATCCGCTGGCGCTCGGCACGGCGGGCACCAGCCAGCGCGAACTCTTCGACATCGGCGTCCAGTTGGAGGGCCTCACGGTCCGTCCGGCCCTCGTCTGCGACGCGCTCACCCCGCAGTACGAGTTCGTACGCTCCGGGGGCGGTATCGCCCTGGTCGGCGATCTCGGCGACCTGGATGAGGGGGCCGAAGGGGACGGAGGGCCGTCCCCGGAGGGCGTCACCTACGTCCGGGTCGACCACCCGGTCTTCCGGCAGCGCGAGGCGCAGATCCAGACGATGCCGGGCCGTCGGCTCCCCTGGGCGGCCTCGCAGTTCACCGAACTGCTGGTCTCACTGCTGCCGGGGCGCCCCCGGCAGCACCCCGCTGCGCCCGCCATGCCTCGTAGTGGTCAAGGACCGTCTCCTCGATCGGACGGTACGTGATGCCCAGCTCCCGCACGCTCCTGCCGTTGTCCACCCGGAAGCGGATACCGAGGTGCTTGCGGATGTAGTCCTGGGTCAGCCCGAAGGCCGGGCCGAGGACGCGGACCGGCCAGTGGGGGAGCGCGGTGCGCGGGAGGCGGAGATCGCGGGGGTACCGGGTCCGGATGATGCGGGACATGTCGCGGAAGGACGTCATCGTCTCGGCCGCGACGATGTACCGGCCCTGCGCGTCCGGGTTCTCCGCCGCCGCGATATGCGCGTCCGCCACCTCCCGTACGTCCGCCGTCGTGAAGCTGAAGTCCGGCGCGCCGTAGAAGAAGTAGCCCTTGAACAGCTCCTCCAGCAGGAACAGGCTGCCGGACTCCGACGCGGGGGTGAGGGAAGGGCCCAGGATCAGACCGGGGTTGACGGACACCATGCGCCAGCGGTCCTGGGCCGCCTCCGCCTCCCACGCCGCGCGCTCCGCGAGGGTCTTCGCATAGTGGTAGGGGTTGTCGGCCTCGGTGCTGCTGGTGTTGAAGTAGGCCTCCGACAGCACCTGGCCGTCCATCTGCAGGACATCGGCGTAGTCGCCGAAGATCGCGCCGACGGTGGACGTGAAGACCAGTCGCTCGACCGTCGGTGTCCGCTCGACACCCGCCAGCACGTTGCGCGTGCCGAGGAGAGCCGGGTCGACCATGTCCCTGCGGCCGTCCTTGATCTTCTCCACCATGAAGAACGGCGACGCCACGTGGAACACCACCGCGCAGCCCCGCATCGCCTCGTCGAAGGAGCCCTCGGCCAGCAGATCCGCCTCGAACAGCTCCAGCCGGCCGGGAAACGCCTCCCCCATGTCGAGCAGCGGCCGCACCTTCGCCGTGTTCGCGGTGGACCGTACCGTCGTCCGGACCCGGTAGTCCCGCTCCAGCAGCCGCCGCACCAGATGACTGCCGACGAAGCCGCTGCCGCCGGTCACCAGAACGGCCGGCGCCCCCTCTGCTCCCATGCTCTCTCCCCGCCTCGGGCCAGTGGCCGGTCTCCGGGGCGCGGTGACCCGCGCCCCGGAGACCAGAGTGTGTCATCGGGCGGACCGATCGTGACGCGCCTTCAGCAGACGCGATCACCGATGCCCCGAACACCGCCGCCACGCTCCTGCGAGCTGGCATGTTGTGCAATGCGAAATTCTGTGGTGCAGAAGTGGTGCGCGGCCGTACGCACCTCCTACGTTGCCCTCTCAACAGACCGGTCCTCACCGGGCGATGCGCTCCCCTACCACCCGGAGCAGTGATGATCCGGTGCGCGGGTCCGGTGAAAGCCCCCTCCCCAACTCACCGTCACCCGGGCCACGTGCCCGGCCCGGGTGCCTCCCGAGGGAATCGAGAGCTTCGATGAACACACGTTCCGTACGTGGTGTGGTGGCCTTGGCGGCCTCCCTGTGCGCGCTCGCCGGTGTCACCGCGTGCAACGTCGAGTCCGACAGCGACACCGCCAAGAGCGGGGCGAGCGCCTCCGCCGCGGCGGCCAAGGACCTCAAGGTCGGCTGGTCGACCATCTATCTGACGCCGTCGTGGATGCAGCAGACCCTGAAGATGCTTCAGGCCGACGTGGACAAGCTGAAGTCGGCGGGCAAGGTGTCCACGTTCAAGACCTTCAACGCCAACGGCGACACCTCGCAGCAGATCTCGCAGATCCGGGCGATGATCCAGCAGAAGTACGACGTGATCCTCGTCGACGCCGGCTCCTCCACCGCGCTCAACCCGGCGCTCGAACAGGCCGTGGCCGCGGGCATCACCGTCGTCGCCTTCGACTCCCTGCCGACCAGCAAGAAGGTCATCAGAGTCGGCACGGACCAGAAGGCGTGGGGCTCGATGATGGCCGAGTGGCTGGCCGGGAAGCTGGACGGCAAGGGCAGCGTCATCGCGATGAACGGCCCGGCCGGCGTGGCCGTCAGCGAGGACCGCTGGGCCGGTGCCGAGACGGTCTTCAAGAAGTACCCCGGCATCAAGATCGTCAGCAATGTGCACAGCGAGTACAACCTCGCTCCGGCCGCGCAGTCCTTCGCCTCCGCCTACTCCGCGCACCCGGACATCGACGGCGTCTTCTCGCAGGGCGGCGCACTCTCGGCCGCCGCGCTCCAGACCCTGATCAAGCAGGACAAGAAGCTCGTCCCCATCACCGGTGAGAACTACAACGGCTTCCTGAAGCTGTGGAAGTCGAAGCAGAAGGAGGGCTTCTCCTCCATCGCCACCGCGCAGCCCAACTACCTCTCCGTCATCGCCCTGGAGGCGGCCGTCGCCAAGGTGGAGGGCGTGTCGGTGCCGCAGGACATCACCGTCCCGCTTCCCGAGATCACCGACGACAACCTCTCCGAGTACGTGCAGACGGACCAGCCGGACGACTCGTACCCGATCAACGACATGCCGCAGTCCGAGATCGACAAGCTCATCGGCAAGTGAGCGGTGGGCAGGTGACCATGGCGCCGCTGCTGAGCGTGGAACAGGTGTCGAAGTCGTTCGCGGGGAACCAGGTGCTCAAGGAGGTGAGCTTCACGGTCGGGCCCGGTGAGGTGCTGGCACTCGTCGGCGAGAACGGGGCCGGCAAGTCCACCGTGCTCTCCCTCGTCACCGGGCTCCTCACGCCCGACTCCGGCCGGGTCGTCCACGAGGGCGCTCCCGTACCCCGGGCGTGGTCGCCGCACCGCGCCCGGGCGGCCGGGATCGGCTCCGTCCACCAGGAGCTGAGCCTCAACCCGCACCAGAGCGTCGCGGAGAACGTCTTCCTCGGCGCCTGGCCCAGCCGGCGCGGTCTGGTACGGGCCCGCGACCTCGCGGCGCGGGCACGGCCCCTGCTGGAACGGGTCGGCCTCGACATCGACCCGCGCACCCGCGCCGGGCGGCTGCCGCTCGGCCGCCAGCAACTGGTCGAACTGGCCAAGGCGCTGGCGAGCGAGCCCCGCCTCCTGATCCTCGACGAGGCCACCTCCGCGCTCGACGAGGAGCAGGTGGGCGCCGTCTTCCGCGTCGTCCGCGAACTGCGCGACCAGGGAGGCTCGGTGATCTTCGTCAGCCACCGCATGGCCGAACTCTTCGCGGTCAGCGACCGGTTGACGGTCCTGAAGGACGGGGCGGTGACGGCGACCCGGGAGCGCGAGCGGACCGACCACGACGACATCGTGCGGCTGATGGTCGGACGCGAACTGTCGGACCTGTTCCCCGAGAAGGGGACCGGTACGGCGCCCGAACCCCTGCTCCGGGCACGGGACCTGACCGTCCCCGGCGCGTGCTCCTCCGTCGACCTGGACCTCGCCCCGGGCCGTGTCGTCGGCCTCGGCGGACTCCAGGGCCAGGGACAGCGCGAGGTGCTGCGCGCCCTGTTCGGCCTGGCCCGCCACACGGGGCGGATCACGCTCGAGGGGCGGCCGGTGCGGCTCTCCTCGCCACGGGACGCGATCCGGCACCGCGTCGCGTACGTCCCCGAGGACCGCAAGACCGAGGGCGTCCACACCGCGCGCAGCGTCCGCGACAACCTCGCCCTGCCCAGCCTGCGCACCCTCGCCCCCGGCAGCCGTCTCACCACCGTCTCGCGCACGGCCGAGACCCGGCTGGTCGCCGAACTGACCGAGCGGCTGCGTATCCGGGCCGCGTCACCGGCGCAGGAGGCCCGCCGCCTCTCCGGCGGCAACCAGCAGAAGGTGGCCCTCGCCAAATGGCTGCCGGCCGACCCCCGCGTCCTCCTGCTCGCCGAACCCACCCGGGGCATCGACATCGGCACCAAACGCGAGATCTACCACCTCCTTCGCCGCCTCGCCGACGAGGGCCTGGCGGTCCTCGTCACCTCCGGAGACACCATGGAACTCGTCGGCCTCTGCGACGAAGTGGCCGTCCTGTACGAGGGCAGGGTCGTCGACCGCCTAGCGGGCCCCGCCCTGACGGAAGAACGCCTGGTACGGGCCTCGGTGATGGGCACGGCGACGGAGACGGACACAGAGAAGGACACAGAGAAGGACACAGAGGCGGACGAGCCGTCCGCCCTCCTGCCCCAGCAGGTCGCCCAGGCCATCGACGACATCGACGACGGTGACCGGCCCGAGCCCGGGAGCGTGGCCCATGCGTGAGCGGATCACCACGGCCGCCCGGGGGAACACGGACCTCCTCGGGCTGCTCGCCCTGCTGCTGGTGCTGCTCGTCGCCTACCAGCACTACGACCCCAGCCTGCTCAGCCCGGCCTCCGTCACCATCCTGTCCGCGCAGTTCCTCCCGCTGATCCTGGCCGCCGCCGGGCAGACGACCGTGATGCTGCTCGGCGGGATCGACCTCTCGCTCGGGGCCGTGCTCGGGCTCGCCATGGCCGTGTTCGCGACCTACGACGCCCGGGGCGCGGGCGGAGTCATGACCGCCGCCGCGCTCGCCCTGTGCGTGGCCGTCGCGGCCGGCGCCGTCAACGGGACCCTCGTGGCGTACGCCGGACTGCCCCCGATCGTCGTGACGCTCGCCGCGTCGTTCCTGTGGAGCGGTGTCACCCTGGTCGTCCTGCCGCAGCCCGGCGGACATGTCCCGGCCGGGCTGGTCGACGCGTACAACAACGGCTGGTACGGGATCGCCCTGCCCGCCGCCGCCCTCGCTCTCGTCCTCGCCGTCTGGAAGCTGCTGCGCACCACCCGGCACGGGCTCGCGCTCTACGCCGTGGGCGGCAACGAGCACGGCGCCTACGCCAGCGGACTGCACACCCGGGGAGTGAAGATCGGCGGGTACGCGCTGGCGGGCGCGTTCACCGGGCTCGCCGGGATCGGGCTCGCCGTCCAGACCGGCTCGGCCGACCCGACGATCGGCACGCCGTACACGCTCAACTCCATCGCCGCCTCGGTCCTCGGCGGCATCAGCTTCTTCGGAGGGGTCGGCCGGATGCGCGGTACGGTCCTGGGCGCACTGGTCATCGGCCTGCTCACCAACCTGCTGCTGTTCACCGGGATCTCGCCTTTCTACCAGCTCGTCATACAGGGCGTGATCCTCGTGGCGGCGCTCGCCCTGAAGACCTACGTCACGAGGGAGGCGGCCGAATGAGCGGCCTTGTAGCAGTATCGGCGGCCGCGCTGCGCGGCAGCCGGGCCGCCTGGGCGTTCGGCGTGCTCGCGCTCACCTGGCTCGCGGCGATCCTCTTCGCCGACGGCTTCGACAGTGTCTCCAACTTCCGCTACCTCGTGCAGACGGCGTCGTTCCTGGGCATCGTCGCCGTCGGCCAGACCCTCGTCGTCATCATGAGCGGCATCGACCTGTCGGTGTCGGGCGTCGTCGCCCTGTCCGCGGTCGTCTGCGCCAAGGTCGCCTCCGGTACGGGAGGCGGCGCGACCGGCATCACGGCGGCGCTCGCGCTGAGCGCGCTCGTGGGCGCGGTGAACGCGGCCGGGGTGGTGTGGCTGCGGGTACCGCCGATGGTGATGACCCTCGCCACAGGCACGATCCTCGCCGGTGCCCTCCTCGTCTACACCGACGGATCGCCCAGCTCGGCCGCGGTGCCCCTGCTGGACTCCCTCGCCAACGGCCGACTGCTGGGCGTCCCCTGGGCGTTCGTGCTGTGGCTGGGCATCACGGCCGTCGCCGGCTGGCTGCTGCACCTGTCCAGGACCGGCCGGTACGCGTTCGCGCTCGGTGCCGGCGAGAGCGCGGCCCGCGCCTCCGGAGTACCGCTCGGCGCGACCGCGTTCACCGCGTACGTCTCCTGCGCGCTGCTCGCCGGAGTGGCGGGACTGGTACTGCTCGGCTTCACCGGGACCAGCTCGCTGACCATGGGCAACCCGTACCAGCTCCTGTCCATCGCCTCCGTCGTCCTCGGCGGCACATCCATCCTCGGCGGCCGCGGCCATCTCCTCGGCACGGTCGGCGGTGCCCTGCTGCTCACCCTGCTCACCGCGCTGCTGACCTCCTGGAACCTCTCGGAGGGCGTACGCCAGGTGGTCCTCGGCGTCCTGATCATCGGCCTGCTGCTGGTCTACGCGAGGGAGCGCCGCACATGAGGGACCAGGCCGCCCGGCTCGCCCGCGACCTCGTACGCATCCCCAGCGTCAACCCCCGGGACGCGGCGGGCGACGGGGGCGAGACGGCGGTCGCCGTGCACGTACGCGACTGGCTGGCGCGGCACGGCGTACGGGCCGAGCTGCACGAGGTGCTGCCGGGGCGGTCCAACGTGGTCGCCGTTGTGCCGGGGCGCAGCCCGGAGGCCGTCCTGCTCGAAACGCACCTCGACACGGTGGAGACGGACGGCATGAGCGTCCGGCCGTACGACGGCGACGTACGCGACGGCCGTCTGTACGGGAGGGGCGCCTGCGACGCGAAGGGGGCGCTGGCCGCGTTCATGCTGGCCGCCGCCGAACTCGCACGCGGCGAGCCACCGTCCTACACGGTCGTCCTGGCCGGGGTCTGCGACGAGGAGCACGCCTACCGGGGCGTCCTGCACCTGCTGGACACGCTGGGGGACCGCCCGGTCGTCGGCGCGCTGGTCGGCGAGCCCACCGGACTGGTCCCGGCCGTCGCGCACAAGGGCGTCGTGCGCTACACCGTGCGCGTCCGGGGGCGGGCCGGTCACAGCTCGCGCCCCGAGGACGCCGTCAACGCCGTCTCGCTGATGGCCCCCGTCCTCGCCCACCTCGCCGCGACGCCCCCGGCCACGGCACCGCATCCGCTCCTGGGCCCCGCCACCCGTTCGGTCACCCGCGTCCGGGGCGGCACGGGCCCCAACACCATCCCCGGCACCTGCGAGGTGGACGTCGACCGCCGCACCCTCCCCGGCGAGGACCCCGAGACCGTCTGGCGTCAGGACGGCGCCGAACTCGCCGCGCTGGGCGCCGAGTTGGACCCGCCCTTCACCGTCGACCCGGCCCTGGACACACCGCCCGACACCCCCGTCGTCACTGCCTTGCGCCAAGCCCTCGCCGCCCACGGCCTCCCGTCCGGCGTCCAGGGCATGCCCTTCGGTACGGACGCCAGCAAACTGGCCCGCGCCGGCATCCCGTCGGTGGTGTTCGGCCCCGGCTCGGTGACGGACGCGCACGCGGCGGCCGAGTCCGTGGAGTTGGGGGAGGTGGCACTGGCCGCAGGGGTCGTGGTCGCGGCGATCCGCGGAATGGGGGAGCCACCCACCGTCCGAGCCGACACCGAGCCCGCGGAGGCAGGGGGAGAACCGGCATCGGCCCACCCCGGCGAACGCGAGCCCGGATCCCACTCGACGGCGCCCACACCGGAGGAGGCGTGATGCACCTGACCGCCCGTATCGCCGTCAACGCCACTGGCGGCCCGGCTTGGTGGCGACGGCTGTTGTCGGCCGGTTCGGATGCCGTGGGGAGCTGTCGTGCGCTTGAGTGCTCGTGTTGCTGTCGCTGTGGAGGCGGCGGTCAACGCGACGGGCGGCCCGGCCTGGTGGCGACGGCTGTTGTCGTCCGGTTCGCTGCCGCGGGAGACGTCATGTGCCTGAGCGCTCGCGTCGCTGTCGCCGCCGAGGCCGCCGTCAACAGCACCGGCCGCCCGGCCCGGTGGTGGCGACCGATACCGTCGACCGTTCCCGTCCCGGAGGGGCTGCCGTGCGCCTGACCGATCACGTCACCCTCGTCGCCAGCGGGGCCGCCGGGTTCGATCTCAGCGATCCGCTGGACTGTCACGCCTACCTCGTGCGGGGCAGCCGCCGCAGCGTGCTCGTGGACGCCGGGGCCGGGCGGTCCGTCCACAGCATCCTGCGGAACGCCGGCACCGAGCCGGACCACCTCCTCCTGACCCACGGCCACGCCGACCACGCGGGCGGGGCCGCCGCACTCGCCGAGCACCTGCCGGGTCTGCGGGTGCTGGCCGGGGCGGCGGCCGTCCGCTGGATCGCCGAAGGCGATGAGGAGGGCCTCAGCGTGGACAAGGGCAGGGCCGCCGGGGTCTACCCGGACGACTACGCCTTCCGGCCCTGCCCCCGCGTCGAGCCCGTCGCCGACGGCACGGAGATCGACCTGGGCGGCGGAGTCGTGCTCCGGGCCGTCGCCACCCCCGGCCACGCCGACGGCCACACCTGCTACCACCTGCGCACGCCCGCCTACCGGGCGCTCTTCTCCGGCGACTGCGTCTTCACCGGGGGACGTATCTCCCTGCAGAATCTGCACGACTGCCGCGTACCCGAGTACGCGGCCAGTCTGACCCGGCTGGCCGCGCTCGATGTCGACGCGCTCTTCCCCGGCCACCACGAGGTCTCACTCGCCCGGGCCGGGCGGCACCTGGCCGCCGCCCGCGACACCGTCGCCCGCGGCCTGATGCCGAGAAGCACGACATGACTGCGCCGAGGAGCACCACATGACCGCACCGCCCCGCCGCAACCAGGCATCCTCGCTGCGCCGCGCGCTCACCGTCCTCGAGTACATCCGCGACCACGCCGGCACCGGCCGCGGCGTCTCCCTGACCCGTATCGCGGAGGACCTCGGTATCAACAAGAGCACGGTGCTGCGGCTCGCCACGCCCCTCATGGAGACCGCGCTGCTGGACCGCGACCGCGAGACCGGCTGGTTCCGGCTCGGCCACGGCACCCTGCGGCTCGGCCAGGCGTACCTTTCCTCCATCGACCTGCGCAGCGTCGCAGCGGAACCGCTCCGGCTGCTCCAGCACGCGGTGGGGGAGACCTGCCACCTGGTGGTGTACGAGCCACCGGACGTCGTCTACATCGACAAGGTCGAGAACGAGACCAACGTCCGTATGGCCTCCCGTATAGGCAGCCGTGTCCCCGCCTACCGCACCGCCGTCGGCAAGGCCATCCTCGCCTGGCTCGGCGAGGACGCGTTCCGGGCCGTGGTGGCCGCGGGGATGGCCCCGGTCACGCCGCACACCGTCACCGACCCGGAACGTCTGCGCGCCGAACTCGCCCGGGTCCGCAGGCAGGGCTACGCGATCGACGACCGCGAGAACGAGCCGGAGGTACGGTGCGTCGCCGCGCCCGTCTTCGACCACACCGACGCGGCGGTCGGCGCGCTCAGCGTCTCCGGTCTCACCACCCGTATGACCCCGGCCCGGGTCCGCGAGGTCGGCCCCATGGTCGTCCGTACCGGTCTGGAGATCTCCCATGTCCTCGGCTCTCCCCGGGCACGGGACATCGGCCAGCACAGGGCCCCCGGCTGCTGAAGAGCCCTCAACCTTCCCAGGAGCCCTCGCCCCCTCGAAGAGCCCCGGCTCTCCGAGGCCTCCGATGCCTTCCGAAGCGCGACAGGAGCACCATGCACACGAGCCCCCGGACGGCGCCGACGCCACCGACGCCTTCGTCGACCTCCTCCGTCTACACCTTCGTGGAAGACCTGCGCGCCGAGGGCGTGGACCCGGTCCTCGACCGGGTCCTCGGCACGTACGGCTGCGACACCCTCACCGTCGCCGCCGCCTACCACCGCGCCCGCGACGTGACCCCGCACGGCCCCGCCCGGGTCACCCTGCGCCACGACGGCGTCCACTTCCCGCCGCCGGCCGACCTGTTCGACGGCATACGCCTTGCCCCGCCGGTCCAGCCAGGCGCCGAAGACGACCCCCTGCGCGACCTGCGCCTGCGTACGGCCGAACGGGGCGCCGCCCTCCACGGCTGGACGGTCTTCCTGCACAACACCACCCTCGGCCTCGCCCACCCCGACGTCACCCAGGAGAACTGCTTCGGCGACCGCGCCGCCCCGGCCGACCTGTGCCCCGCCCACCCGGACGTACGGGCGTACGCCGTGGCGCTGGCCCGTGCGGTGGCCCGGCAGGGCGTGGACGCGGTGGTGGCCGAGTCGCTGCACTTCGGCACCTTCGGGCACGGCTACCACCACGAGCGCAGCTTCGTACCCCTCGGCCCGGTGGAGGAGTTCCTCCTGGGCCTGTGCTTCTGCCCGTACTGCACGCGGCAAGCCGAGACCGCGGGAGTGGACTCCGCCGCCGCCCGCGCCGAGGCCACGCGGACCGTCGCCCGGCTGCTCGACGGCGCGGGCCCCGAGCCCGGCCCGCTCGGTCCCGGAGAACTGGCCGATCGGGCCGGGGAGTCTGTCGCCGCGTACGCACGCGCCCGCCGCGACACCGTCACCTCGCTCGCGGCGACGGTCGCCGACGCCGTGACGGCCGAGGGCTCCCGGCTGGTCTTCCTCGATCTGACCGGCGCGGTCAAGGGCTACGCGGACGGCCGTCCGGCCGGCGCGCTCGCGGCCGACGAGGCCTGGCGGATCGGCGTGGACCCCGCGGCGGTCGGCGCGGTCGTCCCCGGCTACGGCGTCCTCGCCTACGCCCGTGACCCCGCCCGGATCGCGGCCGACACCGCCGCCTACCGGGCCGTACTGCCGGACGGCTGCGGCCTTCGGACCGTACTGCGCCCGGGTGCCCCGGACACCGCGTCCGCCGAGGCGCTGGCGGAGAAGACGGCGGCGGCCACCGGCCCCGGCGGCACGGACGCCGTCGACTTCTACCACTACGGCCTGGTCCCGTTCCCCGTGCTCGACCGCATCCCTGCGGCTCTGAAGGCACGTGGCTGACGCGCCCCGGTTCAGCCCACGTGAACGCGTTCAGCCCTCGCGGTTTCAGGACATGCCGAAGTCGACGTCCTTGGTCGTGACGGTCCCGGCTGTCCGCCCCGGCGCCGTCTGGTAGGTCCAGTACAGGTTGGTGTGGGCGATGACCTGGTCCGGCGGAGGCGCCCCCCACGCCGTCTGGTCCCCCGTGGTGTGGGCGTCGCTGACCAGCGTTGCGTCGTACCCTCTGACGAGCGCGCCGTGGAGTGTGGAGCGGATGCACGCATCGCTCTCCGCGCCGACCACGAGGAGTCGGCCGACTTCAAGAGCCGACAGCACGGTCTCGAGGGTGGTGTCCTCGAAGGAATCGCCGTAGTTCTTGTGGATGAGCGGTTCGGTGTCGTCCGGAGTCAGCTCCGGCACGATCCGCCAGTCGTCGCTCTCCTTCACCAGTTGCTCGTCGGAGTGCTGGACCCAGACGACCGGGACCCGTTCCCGCCGTGCCTTTTCGACCAGGGCGGCCACGTTCGCAACGACCGTGTCGCGCTCGTGGGCCCCCGCGACGACTCCTTTCTGCACATCGACGACGAGGAGTGCGGTGGTCGGCCGGTTGTCGAGTGTGGTCACGATTTCCCCCTGCGCATGCGGAGTTGCTGTGTCCACGCACGGTAGCGCCACCCACTGACAGCAGCCGGAAGGAACCGCGCGCCGCCCGGACTGCGCGCGGGGGAGCTCTGCCTCCCACGGCCGACACAGGCCGTAACGACGCTGGAGACGCGCCAGTTGCCGGATGGCGACGCGGAGCGCGTCCTCGATCATGCCCCAGAGCTCGAACGCCGCCACCAGCGACCGTTCCGGGACCTCCTCGATCGCCGGGCAGTCGTGCGCCGATCTCCCCGCACGCGCTGATGCCCGCTTCGGTGATGTCGGCGGGAGCGGGCCGAGGCCGGCCGTTGGCCTGCACGCCGTAGGACCAGCTCTTCGACACGAACCAGCTCTTCGACACGAACCAGTCGGACAACGGACAGCATCAAACCCTGTCGACGACTTGATCGCGCAGGCGGAATGGGCGGGGGC
>NZ_VJZE01000679.1 GCF_009377205.1 Streptomyces phyllanthi | reverse complement strand
GGATCGACTGTGCCATGACTGCACCCACGCACACCACGAGCGCCCCCACTCCCACCACCCCCGTGACCGTCGGCGGCGACCTGCACGGGCCGGTCATCGACTGGTTCGACGCACACGCCCGCGACCTGCCGTGGCGGCGGCCCGAGGCCGGGCCGTGGGGGGTGATGGTCAGCGAGTTCATGCTGCAGCAGACCCCCGTCAACCGCGTACTGCCCGTGTACGAGCAGTGGTTGGCCCGCTGGCCCCGCCCCGCCGACCTCGCCAAGGAGGCGCCCGGTGAGGCCGTACGCGCCTGGGGCCGCCTCGGCTACCCGCGCCGCGCCCTCCGTCTGCACGGGGCCGCGGTCGCCATAACGGAACGGCACGGCGGCGACGTACCGACGGAGCACCCGCAGCTGCTCGCGCTGCCGGGCATCGGGGAGTACACGGCCGCCGCGGTGGCCTCCTTCGCGTACGGGCAGCGGCACGCCGTCCTCGACACCAACGTCCGCCGCGTCCTCGCGCGCGCGGTCACCGGCACGCAGTACCCGCCCAACGCCACCACCGCCGCCGAGCGCAGGCTCGCCCGCGCGCTGCTGCCCGAGGACGAGCGCACCGCCTCCCGCTGGGCCGCCGCCTCCATGGAGCTGGGCGCGCTGGTGTGCACGGCGAAGAACGAGACGTGCCACCGCTGCCCGATCACCGCGCAGTGCGCGTGGCGGCTCGCCGGGAAACCCGCGCACGAGGGCCCGGCCCGCCGCGGCCAGACGTACGCCGGTACCGACCGCCAGGTCCGCGGCAAGCTCCTCGCCGTACTGCGGGACGCCGTGGCACCGGTACCGCAGGCCGTCCTCGACCGTGTGTGGGACGAGCCCGTGCAGCGCGCCCGCGCGCTTGACGGGCTGGTCTCCGACGGTCTGGTGGAGCCCCTTCCGGGCGGTCTCTACCGCCTGCCGATGACCTGACCTGGCCTGACCTGACCTGGGCTGGGCCGGCCTGGGCTGGGCCGGCCTGGGCTGCAATCCGCGGGCGTGACCGGCGACAGCGTGGCGACATCGTCGCCGCCACGGTCACGCCCGCGCTCAGCTGTGTCACAGCCGGCACCCCACTGCCTCATGAACACCGCCCGTCAAATCACCCCATCTCTGCCTCAAAGAGCATCTCTCTTTATCCCGGCCCTACTTCCGTTACACAACCGACGGACAGCCGAGCGTTCTCCGAAGGCTGGCTCGGACAGCCCCGTGACAACGCCTCCGTAGCTTCGATGCCGTACCGCACAGACAGCGGTGCGGAGACAAGCCACAGGCAACAGGCAAACCGGCAGCGGGCTGGAAAGCGGTCGGGAAGACGGGGACGGAGGCGGTTGGAATGGCGCAGGGCGAGGTGCTCGAGTTCGAGGAGTACGTCCGCACCCGGCAGGACGCGCTGCTGCGCAGCGCACGCCGACTGGTTCCGGACCCGGTCGATGCTCAGGACCTGTTGCAGACGGCGCTGGTACGGACGTACGGGCGCTGGGACGGCATAGCTGACAAACGGCTGGCGGACGCCTACCTCCGACGCGTGATGATCAACACCCGGACCGAGTGGTGGCGTGCCCGGAAGCTGGAGGAGGTGCCGACCGAGCAGCTCCCCGACGCCTCCGTCGACGACGCCACCGAACAGCACGCGGACCGCGCCCTGTTGATGGACGTCATGAAGGTTCTGGCTCCCAAGCAGCGCAGTGTCGTGGTGCTGCGACACTGGGAGCAGATGTCCACGGAGGAGACGGCCGCCGCCCTCGGCATGTCGGCCGGAACAGTCAAGAGCACGCTGCACCGGGCGCTGGCCCGGCTCCGCGAGGAGCTGGAGAGCCGGGACCTGGGCGCTCGCGCGCTGGAACGTGAGGAGCGGGAGCGTTGCGCGGCCTGAGCAACCGGCCCGGTCCGGACGGCCCTCCGCCCGGGGTGGCGGGACTCGGAATCCCCGAGTCCCGGCCCCCCGGGCCCGGCCCGTCCGGGACGGGTCAGGTCCCGAAGGCGGCGTTCACGGCGATGGCCGTGATCGCCGCCCTCGGGCTTTTCGTAGCCGCATGCGGGACCGGCGGCACCGGCGCCCGTGACGAGGGCCCGGCGGGCGGCAGCTCGCTGAAGGAGGCCACCGCCGCCCCCTCGGTCTCACCCAGCGCCTCACCCACCGAGAGCCGCAGGAGCATGGCCGAGGTGGTCGAACTGGTCAAGTCGGACCCCTCGGTCAGCAAGGTGGTCAAGCAGGACCTCCAGCCGTGCGTGGCCGACGAGTACCCGATCGACTGGTCGTACGGCAGTCTGACCGGGGGTTCCGCCCAGGACATCGTGGTCAACGTGCTGACGTGCGAGGAGCCCGTGGGCATGGGCGTGTTCGTGTACCGCGAGCAGAACGGCGGATACAAGAACGTCTTCAAGGCCGAGGAGCCCCCGGTCTACGCGGAGATCGACCGGGGTGCCCTGGTGGTGACCCAGCAGCTGTACAAGAAGGGCGACCCGGTCGAGTTCCCGTCCAGCGAGGACGTCATCACCTACCGCTGGGCCACGGACCGCTTCAGGGAAGAATCCCGTATACACAACGAGTACGGCAGTGCGGTGGGCGCCTCGAAGGCTCCGTCTCCGGTACCCACCGAGGACTGACGCCCGACGCGCATCCGCATCCGCATCGGCGCCCGCGCCGCACCCGCACCGAACCCGCACGGAACCCGACACAGACAGAGAGCGACTGAGAGCACCGGATGGCAGAGCAGACCCATGTCCTGTTCGTCGAGGACGACGACGTCATCCGCGAGGCCACCCAGCTCGCGCTGGAGCGCGACGGCTTCGCGGTCACGGCCATGCCCGACGGACTGTCGGGCCTGGAGGCGTTCCGCGCCGACCGACCCGACATCGCGCTGCTGGACGTGATGGTGCCGGGCCTGGACGGGGTGAGTCTCTGCCGTCGTATCCGGGACGAGTCGACCGTTCCCGTGATCATGCTCTCGGCGCGCGCCGACTCGATCGACGTGGTGCTGGGCCTGGAGGCGGGCGCGGACGACTACGTCACCAAGCCGTTCGACGGTGCCGTGCTGGTCGCGCGCATCCGTGCGGTGCTGCGCCGGTTCGGGCACGCGAGCGGGGGCGCGGCCAAGGGGGAGGACTCCGGGGCCGGGGCGGTCGGCGGCGTCCTGTCCTTCGGTGATCTGGAAGTGGACACCGAGGGCATGGAGGTACGGCGGTCCGGGCAGCCGGTGGCCCTGACACCGACCGAGATGCGGCTGCTGCTGGAGTTCTCGTCGGCGCCCGGCACGGTGCTGTCGCGCGACAAGCTGCTCGAACGTGTGTGGGACTACGGCTGGGGCGGTGACACCCGGGTCGTGGACGTCCATGTGCAGCGGCTGCGGACGAAGATCGGCCAGGACCGGATCGAGACGGTTCGCGGCTTCGGCTACAAGCTCAAGGCCTGAGCAGGGTTGTCAGGGGTGTCAGGGACATGAGCAGACGATCAGCTGGACGACCCGCGGGAGGCGGTGCGGGACGATCCGGGGGAAGTGGGG
>NZ_VJZE01000678.1 GCF_009377205.1 Streptomyces phyllanthi | reverse complement strand
GCCGAAACGTCCGGACCCCGTGACGCCCCGAGCCGCGGCGTCACGGGGTCCGGACGTTTCGGCAACGCGGCGGTGGGACCCGCACGAGCGGAAGCCGAGCGTGGCGAGGCGTGCCGGGCGCAGCCCCGCCCCCGGCCGTGATCCGCCGGCCGGCTCCTACTCGGCCGCCCCGTACATCCGGTCCCCGGCGTCGCCGAGGCCCGGCACGATGTACCCGTGCTCGTTCAGGCGCTCGTCGACGGACGCCGTCACGACCGTGACCGGGGTGCCCGCCAGCTCGCGCTCCATGACCTCGACGCCCTCCGGCGCGGCGAGCAGCACCACGGCGGTCACATCGTCGGCACCGCGCTTGATCAGCTCCTGGATCGCCGCGACCAGCGTGCCGCCCGTGGCGAGCATCGGGTCGAGCACGTACACCTGACGCCCGGAGAGGTCCTCGGGCATGCGCGTGGCGTACGTGGAGGCCTCCAGCGTCTCCTCGTCGCGGATCATGCCCAGGAAGCCCACCTCGGCGGTCGGCAGCAGCCGGACCATGCCGTCCAGCATGCCGAGGCCGGCGCGCAGGATCGGCACGACCAGCGGGCGCGGGTGGGAGAGCTTGACGCCGGTGGTGGGGGCCACCGGGGTCTGTATGTCCACCTGCTCGGTGCGCACGTCACGAGTGGCCTCGTAGGCGAGCAGGGTGACCAGTTCGTCGGCCAGCCGACGGAAGGTCGCGGAGTCGGTGCGCTGGTCGCGCAGCGTGGTGAGCTTGTGGGCGACCAGGGGGTGGTCGACGACGTGGAGACGCATGCCCATCAGGGTATCCGGGCCACCGCGGGCCTCCACCGCCCCGCTCCGCCCTCCGGCTTCCGCTCGTGAGGCACCGTCTCGGGCCCACCGCCCCGTCTGCATCAAAACGCCCATCCGAGGGAATGTGGGAAGAACGTAGCTGGGGTGGTGTGTCTATGCCGGATGTGGACGAGGGGTCCCCGGAGCAGCGGGAGACCGAGGCCGAGCGCAGGAGGCGCCGGGCACAGTTCCTGCGGGAGCTGGCGGAGGCCCGGGAACTGCGGGACCGCGTCCGGCCCCGCCGCGCCAAGACGGCCCGCCTGCGCCACGCCCTGCGTATGCGCACGTTCCGCTGGTAGCCACGTACCACTGGACGGGCCTGCGGTCGGGTGCCGGTAGCCACATCACGCCCATGTGCGAAGGCCGCGCCGAAGTCCGCGTACGATCACCACGGCAGTGAACGAGTGCCCAGGTGCACCCCTCCGAGACCGAGTGAGCCGAAAGGGCGCGTCCCCCAGGCGATCGGGCAAACCGAGACGCGCGATCGACAGCGGGGACACAGCGGGCCGAAGATGGCCCCTGAGCGCTCCGTTTCTGCCACGATTCCGAGTGGGTGGGGCTCGGAGCACACAGTCCCCGCCCGCTACCTCCGCCGGGGGGACCCCCAACCGGCACGCCTATGACCAGTGGGAGAGTCACGGTGTACTTCGCCGCACTGCTCGCGCGCACCGAAGACGGGTGGGAAGCGAGCGACAAAGAGCTCGACGATGTGGAGACCCTGTCGGATCTGGCCGATCTGGCCCGGGAAGCCTCGGCCGACGAGGACACGGTGCTCGTACTCATCGAGCAGGAGGACGCGTGGTTCGGTGTCGTCCGTGTGGACGGCGAGGACGACCCTCGTATCTACGTCTCGGACGCCGCCGCCGCTGCCCGCAGCTCGTACGGCGAGATCCTGCTCACGGACGAACTGCTCGGAAGGGAGCCCGGCGACGACGGCGCCGACCTGGACTCCCTCGATCTCGACGGCACGGAGGACGGTGAGCCCGAGGCCGACGACGAGGACGGCGCCTCCGCCGACAGCGCCGTACCGCACGGCCCCGTGGGGGACAGCGAGGTCCTCGACGACCTGGGCGTCAGCGAGAAGGAGCTGCGCTCCCTCGACGCGGACGACGCGCTCAGCGCGATCGCCGAGGCCCTGGGCGCCTCGGAGGTCCTGGAGACGGTCCGCTGACAGACGATCCGGACCCGGTACGTGACCGCTGGCGGGCCGCGATGCGGCTCGCCCTGGACGAGGCAGGACGCGCGGCCGCGGGCGGAGACGTCCCGGTCGGCGCCGTCGTGCTGGCCGCGGACGGCAGGACCGTGCTGGGCACCGGGCACAACGAACGCGAGGCGACCGGCGACCCGACGGCTCACGCCGAGGTGCTCGCCATCCGCCGGGCGGCAGCCCGGCTGGGAGAGTGGCGGCTGACCGGCTGCACGCTGGTCGTCACCCTCGAACCGTGCACGATGTGCGCGGGCGCCCTGGTGCAGTCCCGGGTCGACCGGGTCGTCTACGGCGCCCGCGACGAGAAGGCCGGCGCGGCGGGCTCCCTCTGGGACGTCGTCCGCGACCGGCGCCTCAACCACCGCCCCGAGGTGATCGAGGGCGTACTCACCACCGAGTGCGCCCGGCTCCTCACGGACTTCTTCCGCACCCGCTGAACTCCGCGCCGTCGGCCGGAACAACCGATTTCAGACCATGGCCCACCTTGGGGTAGGGTCTCCCTCGGTAGCGTGTCCGAGCGGCCGAAGGAGCTCGCCTCGAAAGCGAGTGTGGCGCAAGTCACCGAGGGTTCAAATCCCTCCGCTACCGCTGAAGGAGGGCCCCGTCGAGAGACGGGGCCCTTTGTGCGTGGACCTGGTGTGCATGCCAGGTCGGTCCATTCCTGCGAACACGTGACCGGGATACACTCACCGGCGGCAACAGAGGCCCATGGGGCACGGGAGACGGGGGAGGCCTCGTGGCTGTACAGGGAAAGAAGATCGCGGTGTTCGCGCTCGCGGTCTTCGTGGTCTACGTGATCGTCACCGACCCGGAGTTGGCCGCCGACTACGTCCAGATAGGGTTCGAGGGCATCTCGAGCGCCGCCCAGTCCATAGGCGACTTCATGACGTGGATCGTCAACGGCGGCGACTAGAACTCCCACGCCGTACGACACGTCCGGAGCGCACATGATCCGCCACCTGGTCCTCTTCAAGCTCGACGAGGGCGTCGAGCGCGACGACCCGCGCGTCGTGAAGGGCGTGGAGGCCTTCCGCGCCCTCGGTGGCCGGATCGAGGAGCTGCGCTTCTGGGAGTGCGACTGGAACATCACCGACCGCCCCATCGCGTACGACTTCGCGATCAACTCGGCGGTCGACGACCGGGACGCGCTCCAGCGGTACCTGGAGCACCCGGCGCACCAGGCGGGCGTCGCGCTGTGGCGTGAATTCGCCACCTGGGTGATCGCCGACTACGAGTTCTGAGCCGATCCGGCTCCCCCGTCAGGCCCGTACTTCAGGCCTCTACGCACCTCCAACTACCCCTCAACACGGAGTTATGCGGTGCTTGCACACAGTGCGCATGTTTTGTGATGCTATGACCGCTTTTGAGGGATGAATAACGGATGCGTTGACGGATCCAGTTGACGGAGCTTGAGGTGGAGTTGACCGTGCCGGCCAGTACCGCGCCTCAGGCAGACACCGAACCACCCCCGGCCCCACCC
>NZ_VJZE01000677.1 GCF_009377205.1 Streptomyces phyllanthi | reverse complement strand
ATCGCAGCTTCTGCGGGCGTGCCCCCTCCGGACGCCCCGGAAGCGCCACCGGCCCCCGGTTCCGGGCCGCGGTCGCCCGGCGAGCAAGGCCGGGTGGTGCTCATCAGCGCTTCACCTCACCGATTCACCAGTTCACGATTCAAGACTCAGTACATGGATCCGGAGATCTCCCCTGATCTCCGCGGCGCACCCGCCGTTGTGGCTGTCAGCCGTTTTGGCTGCCGACATATTCAGGATGTCTTCTGCCCGACCGAACCGTCCGAACACCCACTTATTCGACACGGAACATGTGACGGGAGTAACGCACCGGTCACACAGGGGCGATCGAGTCGGCCACCGAGTGCCGTCCGTTCGGGGCGGGGCCGATGGAACCAGTGGAACCAATGGAACCGGTCATAGCCGGCCGGAGCCAGTCAGGGCCGACCAGAACCAGTCAGACCTGGTCGGACAGTGCGGCGTCGAGCGTCTCGTGGACGGTGAAGACGGCATCCGCCCCCGTGATCTCGAACACCCTGGCCACCACCGGCTGCATCCCCGCGAGATGAACCCCGCCACCCGCCGCCTCGGCCCTCAGGCGTGCGCCCAGCAGGACGTTGAGCCCGGTGGAGTCGCAGAACTCCAGGCGCGAGCAGTCCAGAACCAGTCGAGTGAATCCCTTGTCCAGGCATTCGTCGAGTGGTTCACGCAACACATCGGCGGTGTGATGGTCCAGCTCACCCGCAGGCGTCACCACGGCGCTGGCGCCTTCTTCCCGCACCTCGACAAGAAGCCGGCCCGACTGTGCGCTGCCGAGCGTCCCGCGGTCCATGCCGTCTCTCTCCCGACCGTCGTGGCTTGTGACTCGCCATCGAACATTACGCCTTCCCCACCCGCTCCAACACCCGAACAATCCCCAGTAAAAGGACAATTCACCGCGGAACGCACTTGCGGCAAGCTCCGGAAAGCGGGTAGGGCTAGTAGAGACACCCAACAACACGGCCGGCTTTGGAGGCGCCGCACACCGCAGTGCAGGTATTGGCATCGGCGGCCATATGCCGAGAACGATGGAGGACATCATGTCACCCCGGCTCGACGCATCGCATACCCAGAGGGCGACGTCGACACTCCCTCCGGAAGACACCCGGGACGAGCCCGCCCACGATCCCACCGACGGACTCGAGGGCCTCCCCGAGATACCCCCGTACGACGAAGTGGGGCCGGTGGACGCACGGGCCCTGTCGAAGACACTCTTCGAGCGGCTGGAGTCCCTCGAGGAAGGCACCCACGAGTACTCGTACGTGCGCAACACGCTGGTCGAACTGAACCTCGCCCTGGTGAAGTTCGCCGCCTCACGGTTCCGCTCCCGCAGCGAGCCGATGGAAGACATCATCCAGGTCGGCACGATTGGCCTGATCAAGGCGATCGACCGCTTCGAGCTCAGCCGAGGCGTCGAGTTCCCCACCTTCGCGATGCCGACCATCGTCGGCGAGATCAAGCGTTTCTTCCGCGACACGAGCTGGTCGGTGCGCGTCCCGCGCAGGCTCCAGGAGCTCCGTCTCGACCTGGCGAAGGCCGGCGACGAACTCGCCCAGAAGCTCGATCGCGCTCCGACGGTGGGAGAGCTGGCGGAGCGTCTGGGCCTCTCCAACGACGAGGTCGTCGAAGGTATGGCCGCGTCGAACGCGTACACAGCGTCGTCGCTCGACGCGCAGCCGGAGGAGGACGACTCCGAGGGCGCGCTGGCGGACCGTATCGGCTACGAGGACCACGGCATCGAAGGCATCGAGTACGTCGAGTCGTTGAAGCCCCTGATCGCCGAACTCCCGCCGCGTGACCGGAAGATCCTCTCGCTGCGCTTCGTCGCCAACATGACGCAGTCCGAGATCGGCGACGAACTCGGTATCTCCCAGATGCACGTGTCCCGGCTGCTGTCCCGGACGCTGGTGCGGCTGCGGAAGGGACTGACGGTCGAGGAGTAGCAGGAGTCGAGTGACAGGGGCCCGGGGGTAGGAGGGGGCAACCGGTCCTCGACTGTGCTGTGCGAACGCCTGGTCTTCCGGCTTCGGTCGGTCACCGGGCGTTCGTCGTAGGCGGGTTGGGCTCTGCGGTTGTGCTGCGCGTTTGTGACGCGAGCGACAACGAGCTCACAGGGTTACTCCAGGACACCTCTTTCCCCACTGGCCTCCTTCCACCACTATGAGCCTCCAATACTCGCCGGTACGGCTGTATGACCGACCGGACGGCAGCGCGGCGGGAACGCACGGGGTGCGAGGAGGCAGGGGGATGGCGCGGGACCAGCACGACGGCGACGGCCACGCCGAGCCGGGCGACGAGGCGGGGAACGACGTAGAAGGCCTGCGGGAGGGCGCGGGCGAGGGCGCGGGAGACGGCGCGGAGGACCAGCCGGACAACGACGACAGCGGCGACGACGGCGATGGCGACGGCGACAACTGCGCCGACAGCAGCGACAGCGGCGGCGACGACGAGCACGGCGTCCATGCCACCGCACCCGACGCGCGCCTCACCGACCTCCTCCGCGGGGACACCTCGGCCGCGCAGTCCGCGCTGGCCGAACTCCGCACCCGTCACCGCCGCGCGGTCCTCCGGTACGCCCGCCTCTGCACGGCCGACGAACCGGCCGCCCGTCAGCTCACCGCGCAGACCTTCACGATGGCGGTCGGCGAGACGGTGCGGGGGCTCGACCCCAGCGGCCCGTGGCGGCACCATCTGCTGATCCTGACGGGCCGGGTGGCCGCCTCCTGGGCCGCGGACGAGCGCGCCGACCGCCTCGCGCCGGGCCTGACCGCGCACTTCGGCGAGACGGACCCCGCCACCGGGCCACGGCTGCTGGCGGCCTTCCAGTCACTTCCCGCCCGGGTCCAGGGCCTGGTCTGGTACGGCCTGGTGGAGCAGGAGCCCGAGGAGCGGACCGCCCTGTTCCTGGGCTGTACGCGCGAGGACGTCACCTACGAGTCCGAACCCGCGTTCCAGGCCCTGCGCCACTCCGTCCTCACCGCGCTCCTGGCCCGTTCGGCCAACCCGTCCTGCCAGGACTTCCGGCGCCTCATCGAGGAGGCGGCACACCCGGAGAACCCCCGGCACAGCACCGATCTCCAGGACCACATGGCGCACTGCGGTCACTGCGCGGGCGGGTACCGGGAACTGGCCGCCCTGCGCGACACGCCCCGCACGGCGCTGGCGGAGGGGCTGCTGGCGTGGCGCGGCACGGCGTACGTCATGGGCGGCTCGGCCGAGACCCGGTCCCGTGGCGGTACCGCCACGGTGACCGACGCCCGGTGGCGGCCGTCCCGCCGCCTCGCCCTCGTCGCCGCGGCACTCGCCGTGGCGGCGGTGCCGCTGCTGTATCTGCTGGCCTCGGGCGGCTCGGAGCCGGCGCCGGCAGCCGCCGCGCACACGCCGGACCGTCCGCCGGTGGCGACGGCCCCGGCCACGGCCTCGGCACGCCCGTCCGCCTCGCCGTCCGGCACCGGCAAGTCCCCTGGACCGGAACGGACTTCGAGCCCTTCCAAGTCCCCGAGCCCCACGGCCACGAG
>NZ_VJZE01000676.1 GCF_009377205.1 Streptomyces phyllanthi | reverse complement strand
GCCCCGGACACGATCCCTGGCGCGAGCGGCATCTCCCGCGTCGTACGCGACCGCCTCGCCGACGAACTCCTCTCCCCGCCCTCCCTCGCCGACCTCGCCGCCGACCTGGGCCTCTCCCGCTACCAGCTCCTGCGCGCCTTCCGTACGACGATGGGGATGCCCCCGTACGCCTGGCTGGCCCAGTACCGGGTCGGGCGGGCCCGCGCCCTGCTGGAGGCGGGTGGGCGCCCCGCGGAGGTGGCCGGACAGGTGGGTTTCGCGGACCAGGCACACCTGACGCGGTGGTTCCGCCGGGTGCTGGGGGTGACGCCGGCGGCGTACCGCGCGAGCGTGTCCCCGAGGCCGTAGGGCCGGGCGGCAGAGCAACCGGGCGCAACAGCGTTCAAGACGAACACCACCACCCCGCCCGAAACTCACCCCATGACTGCACGAGGCTGGCTGCTCTTCTCGCTCATGGGAGTCCTCTGGGGCATCCCCTACCTGATGATCAAAGTGGCGGTGGACACCATGTCCCCGTCGATGGTGGTGTTCACACGCTGCGCGCTGGGAGCGGCCCTCCTGCTCCCCTTCGCCATACGCCAAGGCGGACTGGCCCGGATGATACGAACCCACTGGCGCCCGATGCTCGCCTTCTCCCTGATCGAGGTCATCGGCCCCTGGTGGACCCTGACCGACGCCGAACGCCACCTCTCCAGCTCCACGGCGGGTCTGCTGATCGCGGGCGTACCGATCGTCGGCGTACTCCTGGCCCGCTTCTTCGGCGACACGGAGAGGCTGGGCGCCCGCAGGATGGTGGGCCTGGCCCTGGGCCTGGCCGGAGTAGCGGTCCTCACGGCCCCGCACCTCACCGGGGGAGACGCGCGGTCCCTCGCAGAGGTGGGGGTGACAGTCCTGGGCTACGCGACGGCCCCACTGATCATGGCCCGCTACCTCAAGCAGGTCCCCACCCTCCAGCTGATCGCCCCCTGCCTGGCACTGTCGGCTCTCGTCTACGCCCCCGCGGCGGCGGCAACATGGCCGACATCGATGCCCACGCCCTCGGTCCTGGCCTCCCTCCTCGGCCTGGGCGTGATCTGCACGGCCCTCGCCTTCGTCGTCTTCCTGGAACTGATCCGAGAGGTGGGCCCGACCCGCTCGACGGTCTTCACGTACGTCAACCCGGCGGTGGCGGTAGCGGCGGGCGCGCTGTTCCTGGACGAACAGCTGACGGCAGCCGTACTCGCCTCCTTCGCCCTGATCCTGGCGGGCTCGTTCCTGGCCACGGCGCCCGCACCGAAGACCGCCGGGCGCCCGGTAACATGGTCGACACGGCAGACGAGCCGGGCGGACGGCCGCGTGGAGTCCCCCTAGGGGGCTTCCCGAGGAACGTCCGGGCTCCACAGGGCAGGGTGATGGCTAACGGCCACCCGGGGTGACCCGCGGGACAGTGCCACAGAAAGCAGACCGCCGGGGATCTCGGTCCTCGGTAAGGGTGAAACGGTGGTGTAAGAGACCACCAGTGCCCAGGGTGACCTGGGCAGCTAGGTAAACCCCACCCGGAGCAAGGTCAAGAGGAGCCGCTGTAAAAGGCGCGCTCTGCGCGGACGTTCGAGGGCTGCCCGCCCGAGTCCGCGGGTAGACCGCACGAGGCCGGCGGCAACGCCGGCCCTAGATGGATGGCCGTCGCCCCGGGGCCCGCGAGGACCCCGGGGAACAGAACCCGGCGTACAGCCCGACTCGTCTGCCGCTCAGGGCTTCTGACCAGTAGAAAAGCACGTCAGAGGATTTTTCCATGTATGGGTGGGTCTCGCTGGACCCTGGTCCGCACCGGTGCAAACGGGGCCGTGCGTCGGCGTACGTAGCCGCGAAGGTAGCCATGCCTCGTGGCGTCGGCGGGTGGGGGAGCCCCGGAAGGTGCTTGCCTGGCCCAGGGCCTTTTAGGGCGGAGCGAGCGGAGTGTTGACTCTTGCTGGCTACGCCGGTGTTTCTCCGGGGTCTGGGCGGCGAATCGGTCCGTTTCTGCTCGTCCAGCCATGCTTCGACACCGCCAGGCTTTTGTCCCGGATGCGTTGCCGACTGGGATGACCTGCCGACCTGGCAGCAGGAGACAGACTCGGACATCTCAGGGCGAATCGAGCAGACCGTCCGGGCAGAGGTACCACAACGCTATGACCTGGGCAAACACGCAGGGAGGGCGCTTCTGTGGCTCCCTTGACGGCTGCGTGACGAGACGCCCCCGCCCCGGAGCGGCCCGGATGAGGGCTTCGTCCTCAGGGTCAAACCGGGATACGCCGACGTCCCGCGCCCGGTGCGGAACCGGACGCGATGCGTCAGAAGGCCGTACGTCAGTGATCGGCGGCGTACGAGACGAAGGCCGTCCACTGCTGGGCGTCGAAGGCGAGCTGGGGGCCCTGCGCCCGCTTCGAGTCCCGTACGTGCATGGTTTCGGGGGCGAAGGCGACCTCCACACACTCCGGGCCGTCGGCGGTGCTGTAGCTGCTCTTGAACCACTCCAGCTCGGAACCGTTCCCCGTCGTGGAGTTGGTCATCATGTCTCTCCCAGTACTTTCTCGATGAAGGTCAGCGACTCACAGGGCGTGAGGGCCTGGGCCCGGATAATGCCGTAGCGGACCTCGAAGACCTGGATCTCCTTGGAATGCGAGATCAGGCGGCTGGTGAGCTGCACCTCGTTGTGCGCCACCGTCTCTCCCCTCTGAAGCCGCAGCAACTGGAGCGACCCGTCAAGGCCGGCGTGGTCCTCACGATCCGTGGGCATCACCTGGATCTCCACGTTCCGTCGCTGGCCGACCTCCAACAGGCGTTCGAGCTGCTTCCGCATCACCATTCTGCCCCCGAGTGGGCGCCGCAGCGTCACCTCTTCTTGGACGAAACTGAAGACAGGAGCGGGCTGCCGGTCGAAGATCTCCTGGCGCGCCAGGCGTGCGGCGACAAGGCGCTCAACCTCCTCCTCGGCGAAGGGCGGACGACGCATGCCGTACAGCGCCCTTGCGTACTCCGGCGTCTGAAGCAGGCCATGGACGACGGAGTTGGCGTAGGCGCACAGCTCAACCGCATCCGCTTCCAACTTCGCCAGATCCCGCACCTTCTTCGGGTACCGGGCCTCCTCGGTGTCCTTCCTCAGTCCGGCGATCAGCCCACCCGCCTCCAGCACCTCATCGGCCTTCTCCAGGAACGTCGGACTCGGCGCCCGCCGCCCCCGTTCCACCGAGGACACCTGCTCCTCGCTGTAGCCGATGGCCGCCCCCAACTCGGCCTGTTTGAGCCCCTTCCGCTCCCGGCACGACTTGACGACCCTGCCCACCGTCCGCAGTACCGCCGCCGACTCCTCGTCGTCGGCGCCGTACGGCTCCATCCCGTCACCGCCCATGCCCGGACACCTCCATGTTCCGCCCGTACCCAACTCCCCGCCGACACACCGCGTAACGCCACGCCGCCCGGACAGAACCGGACAACGGCCGGACAGTGACGCTGCGTACCGCCGTCGTTACTGGTCAGCGTAGAAGCGGGCGACCACGCTGAGTGACATGAACGCCGATATTGCC
>NZ_VJZE01000675.1:2500-3549 GCF_009377205.1 Streptomyces phyllanthi | reverse complement strand
CCTACACCCTTACCCCGGGACAACCACCGCCCGGGATGGACTACCTTCCTGCGTCACCCCATCACTCACCTACTACCAGCTCGGGCCACCGGCTCCACCACTCCCCTCAACTCCGAAGAGATCAGGGCGGCTTCACGGGCTTAGCATCACTGGATTCAATGTTTGACGCTTCACAGCGGGTACCGGAATATCAACCGGTTATCCATCGACTACGCCTGTCGGCCTCGCCTTAGGTCCCGACTTACCCTGGGCAGATCAGCTTGACCCAGGAACCCTTAGTCAATCGGCGCACACGTTTCCCACGTGTGAATCGCTACTCATGCCTGCATTCTCACTCGTGAACCGTCCACAACTCGCTTCCGCGGCTGCTTCACCCGGCACACGACGCTCCCCTACCCATCACAGTCCCCGTTAGGAGTATGTACTGCAATGACACGACTTCGGCGGTACGCTTGAGCCCCGCTACATTGTCGGCGCGGAATCACTAGACCAGTGAGCTATTACGCACTCTTTCAAGGGTGGCTGCTTCTAAGCCAACCTCCTGGTTGTCTCTGCGACTCCACATCCTTTCCCACTTAGCGTACGCTTAGGGGCCTTAGTCGATGCTCTGGGCTGTTTCCCTCTCGACCATGGAGCTTATCCCCCACAGTCTCACTGCCGCGCTCTCACTTACCGGCATTCGGAGTTTGGCTAAGGTCAGTAACCCGGTAGGGCCCATCGCCTATCCAGTGCTCTACCTCCGGCAAGAAACACACGACGCTGCACCTAAATGCATTTCGGGGAGAACCAGCTATCACGGAGTTTGATTGGCCTTTCACCCCTAACCACAGGTCATCCCCCAGGTTTTCAACCCTGGTGGGTTCGGCCCTCCACACGGTCTTACCCGCGCTTCAGCCTGCCCATGGCTAGATCACTCCGCTTCGGGTCTTGAGCGCGCTACTGAATCGCCCTATTCGGACTCGCTTTCGCTACGGCTACCCCACCCGGGTTAACCTCGCAACACACCGCAAACTCGCAGGCTCATTCTTCAAAAGGCACGCAGTCACGAG
>NZ_VJZE01000674.1 GCF_009377205.1 Streptomyces phyllanthi | reverse complement strand
GCCCCCGACCGTGCACCGAGAGCGGAGCAATCGCATGACATCCACCCTCACCCTCAAGAACGGAACGTCCTGGTCGGACGCCTGGCAGCAGTGCCTCGCCGTCGCCCCCGAGGCCTTCCGTGACGACCGTGTCCTCAACCTCTGGGGCGCCGCCTGGCACGAGGACGGCCGGGCCCTGCCCGCGATCAGCCCGGTCGACGGCAGCCCGATCGCCGGCCCGCCCCGCCTGGACACCGCCGCCGCCCACCAAGCCGTACGCGCCTCACTCGACCAGCACCGCGCCTGGCGCCACATCCCCCTCGACGAACGCCGCGCCCGTGTCGCGGCCACGCTCGACGCGCTCACCCAGCACCGCAGGCTCCTCGCCCTCCTCCTCGTGTGGGAGATCGGCAAGCCCTGGCGGCTCGCACAGGCCGACGTGGACCGGGCCATCGACGGCGTGCGCTGGTACGTCGACGGAATCGACCCCATGATCGAGGGCCGTGCCCCACTGGACGGCCCGGTGTCCAACATCGCGAGCTGGAACTATCCGATGAGCGTGCTCGTTCACGCAATGCTGGTACAGGCCCTGGCCGGCAACGCGGTCATCGCCAAGACCCCGACCGACGGCGGTGTCGCCTGCCTCACCCTGGCCAGTGCGCTCGCCTCGCGCGAAGGGATTCCCGTCACCCTCGTCAGCGGCAGCGGAGGCGAGCTGTCGGAGGCGCTCGTGAGGGCGCCCGAGATCGGCTGCGTCTCCTTCGTCGGCGGTCGCGACACCGGCGCCGCGGTGGCCACGGCCGTCGCCGACCTCGGCAAACGACACATACTCGAACAGGAGGGACTGAACACCTGGGGCATCTGGAACCACACGGACTGGGACACGTTCTCCGCCGCCATCCCCAAGCTCTTCGACTACGGCAAACAGCGCTGCACGGCGTACCCGCGCTTCGTCGTCCAGCGTGACCTGTTCGACGACTTCCTGGCGGCCTACCTCCCAGCGGTCCGCACACTCGGGGTCGGCCACCCACTGGCCGTGAAACACCCCGACGACCCGTACCCGGATCTGGACTTCGGTCCCGTCATCAACGCGGCCAAGGCCAAGGAGCTGACCGACCAGGTCACCGAGGCCATCGACCGCGGCGCCGTCCCGCTGCACCGCGGGAAGCTCGCCGGCGCCCGCTTCCTGCCAGGCCAGGACACGGAGGCATACGTCCAGCCCGTCACCCTGCTCAACCCGCCCCCGTCCTCACCCCTGCACCACGCGGAACCGTTCGGCCCGGTCGACACCATCGTCCTGGTCGACACGGAGGCCGAGCTGCTCGCCGCCATGAACGCGTCGAACGGCGCACTGGTCGCCACGCTGTCCACGGACGACCGGGCGACTTTCGACCGGCTCGCCCCGCAGATCCGCGCGTTCAAGGTCGGCCACGGCAAGCCCCGCTCCCGAGGCGACCGCGACGAGCTGTTCGGCGGTTTCGGCGCGTCCTGGCGGGGCGCGTTCGTGGGCGGCGAGCTGCTGGTGCGCGCCGTGACGCAGGGGCCGACGGGGGAGCGGCTGCCGGGGAACTTCCCGGAGTACCACCTCATGCCGTGACCCGCGTCGTGCCGGAGGCGGCGGGTCGCGTCTACCCGATGCCCTGCCGGTCCGGGCGGAGGGCGAAGGCCCGGTCCGCGGCCTCCGGCACAGCCCGTTCCACCGCCTCGGTCAGCAGCGCCCGGTGCCGGATCAACGGCTCGCGACGGTTCTCGGGCACGGCCCCGAGGAGATCGTCGAGCCCTGCCATCAGACGGCGGGTGACCTGGGGACTGTTCACCGCGTACACCCGGATCTCGGTGAAGCCGAGGTCGACCAGCTCGGTCCAGCCCGGCACGGGTTGCACCAGCCGTACCGTGCCCTGCCCGTCCCGGTACAGGGAGGCGCCGAGCGGGCGCCGCGCCACCGCGGCCAGGAACTGCACGATGCGGTCCACGGCCTGCACCGCCGTCGTGGGGTCGTTCACGGCGGGCGACAGCGCGCGCAGCGCGATGTCCGACAACTGCCTCAGTCCGAACCCGAGGTCCTGGTGGAAGGTGCGCTCGGCACCCACCGACACCTTGGAGTACAGCGTTCGCCGCCCCTTCGTTAGGGGACCGCCGTGCCCGCCGTGCACCGTGAACACCGGCGTCCCCGGCGTGACGAAGTCCCCGACCAGGGGGATGAGCCGCAGCACGACGCCCTGCTGCCGCGCCGTACGGACGAGCCGCGCGATGTTGACGTCCCGCAGTACCCCCGCGCGCCCGTGATGGGTGAGGCGGGCCATCTCAGGGCCGAGGGCGACCGGCTCATCCGCGGCCATGTCGAGCGGCATGCTCGCGACGACCCGCAACGACTCCGCGGTGATCCGGTCGATGACGTGCACGACCCGCATCAGCCGCAGCATCGAGTTCACGTACATCACGAACAGGACCACGCTCAGCCCCACCATGATCACGGTGAGGACGGACTGGACGAGCGGGGTGGAGGACACCAGCGCGGGGTCGGGCTGACTGTCGTACGAGGTGAGGACGAGCAGGGACAGGACGAAGGTGGCCAGGAACACCGCGAAGGTGGCCTTGGTGATGCGGCTTCGTACGAAGATCCGTACGACACGTGGGCTGAACTGACCGGCGGCCATCTGCACGGCGACCAGCGAGATGCTGAAGACGACACCGATGAAGGTCATCATCGCCGCGCTGACCGTGGTGACCACGGCCTTCGCGTCCTCGGCGATCCTGAGCAGATCACGGACGGCGTCCTCGTCGCCCGCGTCGCGCAGTGCGGTGAGGATCGCGTCGTCGGCCGCCGAGGCAGCCGTCCACACCCCCACGACCAGGACCAGCGCGACGGTCGGAGCGAACCAGAATGTGTCCCGCAGATGCTCCCGCAGTGGCGACAATGCCCGGGGGCGCCGCCCCGGCGGCAAGCCGACCGTAGTCTTCCAGTCACCCATGGTGAGACTGTAGGCGTACCTTCCGTGCACCCCCGGCAACCCCGCCCGGGGCGCGGATATGCAGGTGAAAGCCACTTCGAAAGCTTGGTATTGTTGTGTCTGTCGCCGCGGGGAACACCCTTGGCAAGGCGGCAGACACCTGAGTCCGGGTGGCGGAATGGCAGACGCGCTAGCTTGAGGTGCTAGTGCCCTTTATCGGGCGTGGGGGTTCAAGTCCCCCCTCGGACACCAGCGAAACCCCTGTTGATCAGGGGTTTCTTGCATTTCTGGGTGTCACGGCCACGTGGACGGCGTCGGTATGGCACCGCACTCCGCGCACGTGATGTCGACCCCCGGCAGACCTCTGGTCCACCTGTTGAAGATCTCGGCGAGCCGGGACGCGTCCGGTGGGGTGTGACCGAGGCCGATCGCGTACCGGGCAGACCGTGGACCGGTGTCGAAGGGACGGGGCCAGGCGTGCGCGTCGGGGACCCCGCTGTTCTCCAGATCGGTGAGCAGGGCCCGTACACGGCCCCGGACGCGACCCAGCGTCGTATCGAAATCCTCGTCACGGGCGGGGCGTACGGCCAGGACCGCCCAGGCCGCGTGGCGGCGGTGAAGGGGTGGGGGCGAGAGCAGTTC
>NZ_VJZE01000673.1 GCF_009377205.1 Streptomyces phyllanthi | reverse complement strand
GTGGGGGGGCTGGTGGCGGGGGTGGCTGGTGACGTGTGGGGCGTACGCCTGGCCGCCTCGCCCGCAGGGACAGGTCTCCCGCAGGCACACGTCGCGCCACCGGCACACGTCGCGCCACCGGCTCCTGAGGGACGCGACGCGCCCGGTGCCTCCCAGGCGTTTCCGGTCGCGCCACGCGCCCGGTACCTCCCACAGGGTCCCGGTCACGCCACGCGCTCCCCGCCATCGGCTGGTTCCCGCCGCCGCGACGCGCCCGGTTTCGCGTACCAGTTCCCTTGCCGCCAAGGTCAGTTGTTCACTTGGGGTTTCCGTGTGCGCCGTGGTGCACCAGTAGGTGTGGCGTTGCACATCGGCCGGAACCCGTCCCTGGAGGCCCTTTCATGTCACACCGTCCGCCGAGCCACCTGCCCGGCCGCCGCAGCGTGCTGCGCGGCTCCCTCGCCGCGTCGGCTGCCGTGGCCCTGCCCGCGACGCTCGGCTCGGCGCCGGCGTTCGCCCTGTCGGGGCGGCCGAAGGCGGGCTGGGGTGTGCAGACCGGGGACGTGACGGCCCACTCCGGACTCGTGTGGGTACGTTCCGACCGGCCGGCCCGGATGATCGTCGAGACGTCCGCCACCGAGTCCTTCCGCAACCCGAGCAGATGGCACGGCCCGCTGCTCGACTCGGGCACGGACTTCACCGGGACGACCCGGCTGCGCGGCCTGCCGCCGGGCGAGCAGATCCACTACCGCGTCCTGCTCGCCGACCCGGACGACCCGCGCCGCACCGGCGAACCGGTCACCGGCACGTTCCGTACGACACCGGTGAAGCGCCGTGACGGAGTGCGCTTCGTGTGGTCGGGCGACCTGGCCGGACAGGGCTGGGGCATCAACCCGGACTTCGGCGGTTACCGCATCTTCGACGCGATGGGCGCGCTCGACCCGGACTTCTTCCTCTTCAGCGGCGACACCATTTACGCCGACGGACCGATCGCGGCGACGGCCAAGCTGCCGGACGGCAGTGTGTGGCGGAACATCACCACCGAGGAGAAGGCCAAGGTCGCCGAGTCCCTGGCCGAGTTCCGCGGCAACTTCCGCTACAACCTGCTCGATGAGCACCTCAGGAAGTTCAACGCGCGGGTGCCGTCCATCGTCCAGTGGGACGACCACGAGGTCATCAACAACTGGTACCCGGGTGAGATCCTCACCGACGCCCGGTACACCGAGAAGAGCGTCGACGTGCTGGCCTCGCGGGCTCGGCAGGCGTTCGGCGAGTACTTCCCCATCTCCACGCTGCGGCCGGGCGCGCGGGACGGCCGGGTCCACCGTGTGTTGCGCCACGGTCCGCTGCTGGACGTCTTCGTGCTGGACATGCGCACGTACCGCAACGCCAACTCGGCGGGCACCCAGACCACTGACCCGCAGGGCATCCTCGGCGCCGAGCAGCTGGAGTGGCTGAAGCACGAGCTGTCGAGGTCGCGTGCGGCGTGGAAGGTGATCGCCTCCGACATGCCGCTCGGCCTGGTGGTGCCGGACACCGGAGACGGCAGGCCGAACATCGAGGCCGTGGCGCAGGGCGACCCGGGCGCGCCGCTCGGGCGCGAGTTGCAGATCGCCGAGCTGCTGCGGTTCATCAAGCACCGCAGGATCACCGGCACGGTGTGGCTGACCGCCGACGTGCACTACACCTCGGCCCAGCACTACCAGCCCTCGCGGGCCGCCTTCACCGACTTCGAGCCGTTCTGGGAGTTCGTCTCCGGTCCGCTCAACGCGGGCGCGTTCCCGGCCAACGCGCTGGACAACACCTTCGGTCCCGAGCGGGTGTTCGTGAAGGCGCCGACCACCGCGAACGTCTCCCCCGCCGGCGGCTACCAGTTCTTCGGCGAGGTCGACATCGACGGCGACAGCGGGGAGCTGACGGTACGGCTGCGCGAGCAGGACGGGACCGTGCTGTTCACCCAGGTGCTGCAACCGGGGCGGGTCGGGCAGTGACCGCGGGGCCGCGGCCGGACACCGATGGCGAGGCCGCGGCCCTGTACCCACGAGGCGACGACGCCACGACGCCCATAGGGAGTACGTGAAGAGCGGCAAAAGGTGCGGAACGCGGCTTTACCCATCGGTCACAGAGCGTTCGTGGTCACGCAACGCCCTTCCTGCACAGTGGTTGCATGACTACAGACATGTCTGATGTGAGGCGGGCGCAGAACGGTCGCCCGGTGCACCCCCGGCGGCGTAAAGCGACGAAACTCGCCGCGCTGTTCACGGCCGGCTTCCACTCGTGGTGGTCACGCCGCCACGGTCATGCCCCTCCGAAGGGTGATACCGGCACCCGGCCACTCCCCGAGGGTGAGCGGGCCGGGCCGTCCGAAGCCGGCGCGGTCGACGGAGCGTCCGTGCTGTGGCGGATGAGGACGACGGTGAGGGACCAGCCGGGCTCGCTGGCCGCGCTGTGCACGGCGCTGGCCCGGCACCGGGTGGACATCCTGAGCCTCCAGACGCATCCGCTGGCCGAGGGCACGGTGGACGAGTTCCTGTTGCGCGCACCCGGGGAACTGGCCGCGTCCGACATCACCGGCGCGGTCTCGGAGGCGGGCGGCACCGGCACCTGGATCGAACGGGCCGACGCCCATGACCTCGTCGACGCACCGACCCGGGTGCTCGGCCTGGCCACCCGGACGGCGCTGGACGCCGCAGAACTCCCGCTCGCCCTGCGTCAGTTGCTCGGCCGGTGCACGATCCGCTCGCTTCCCGCCGGCTCCTCCTCCGGCTCACCCACCTCCCTTGGCTCCTCTGGCTCCCCTGGCTCCCCTGGCTCCGGTCCGGCCCAGGACAGCGCCCCGGTGGAGGGCGCCCTGGAGGACACGGTGATGCGGCTGCGGGCGCCGGAGGGCGAGGTGATCACGGTGGAGCGGCCGTATCTGCCGTTCACGCCGACGGAGTTCGCGCGGGCGCGGGCGCTGGTGGAGCTGGACGCCCGGCTGGGTCCGCGTATCCCGCGCAGCCAGGACGTGCTGACCCTGCCGGAGGGCGGCGACATCACCGTACGGCGTGCCGACACCGGCGACCTCGACGCGGCGAGGGCGATGCACGCGCGGTGCACGCCGCGCACGCTGCGCATGCGGTACCACGGTCCGCTCGGCGACGCCCACCGCTATCTGAACCACCTGCTCAGCCCCCGTTTCGGCCGCACCCTGGCCGTCGAGACGCCGTCGGGGAAGATCGTCGGCCTCGGCCATCTCCTGTGGGACGGTGACGAGACGGAGGTGGCGCTGCTGGTCGAGGACGCATGGCAGCGGCGCGGTATCGGCGGCGAACTGCTCGGCCGTCTGGTGACGATGGCGGTCGAGGCGGGCTGCGGGAACGTGTACGCGGTCACCCAGTCCTCCAACACCGGGATGGTCGCCGCGATGCGCGGGCTCGGGCTGCCCCTCGACTACCAGATCGAGGAGGGCACCCTCGTCATCACCGCCCGCCTGGACGCGACTCCCGTGGCCTCTCGTCTGCCGTACGACCAGGCGAGGGAGCAGCGCGGCGAGCGGTTGGCGCGCGACTAGGAGTTTCGCCCCCGCCGCCCCTACCCGTCCCATCCCAGGG
>NZ_VJZE01000672.1 GCF_009377205.1 Streptomyces phyllanthi | reverse complement strand
AACCTGTACGACGGCGAACCGGACGCCTCCCACAAGCGGTCAGGACTTCTTGATCTTGTACGCCTTGATCTTGTACGCCTTCTTGACCGTCACTTCGAAGGAGGAAGCGCGGTCGGAGCCCTTGGCCCGCAGGCTGACATAGGCGTGGCCGTTGCGGTCGATGTGCTCCGTGGGCAGGGTGGAGAGCGCCGGGTGCTTGATCAGCGCCCGGTTCTTCACGACCGGGACCTTCTGCCAGGTCGTGCCGCCGTCGAAGGAGGCCTCGACGGTCAGCCCGCGCGGCCTCCCGCGCGGCTGGTCGCCGGTGCGCTGTATCCGGAACGGGACGGCCAGGGTGCGGTCGTCGCCGGCCCGTGACCACTCGTCGACCGGCGGCTTGAAGCGGACGCTGGTGAGTGGCAGAGCGGTCGGCTCCTCCTCGGTCACCGGGCCGGAGCGGAAGGTCCAGGTGCCCTCGACCTCGGTGGACAGACCGTTCCACTGGGAGCGGTCCGCGCGGGCCTTGAGCGTGTAGGTGCCGGTGTCGGCCGGGACCTTCCAGGCGGCGAGCGCGGTGTTCCGCGGGAACTCCGCGGCGCCGTTCCTGCTCTTGGGGAGCTTCTCTCCGTCCCGGCTGAGGGTGTAGTCGTACTCGGCGTAGACGTCGTCACTCCTGAAGAGGTGCCGCGCCTCGGAGTCGCCGCCCATGGGCAGGTCGACGGTGACCGTGTCGCCGTCGCGGGTCAGCTGACGGCCGTCGGGGGCGAGGGCGGGGGCGCCCACCGGATGGTTCCAGTACTCGGTACGGGGTCCGGGCCGGAACGCCTCGGGTTCGGTGAACAGGGCGCGGGCCTGGAGCGGGTCGACGGGGTCGGCGTTCTGCCAGGACCAGCGCAGTTCCTGGGACCAGGTGATGTCCTTCGAGGCGGTGTAGTACTCCCTGCGCGTGCCCGGCGAGGGCACGTTGACGCGGCGGCCGTCGAGCGCGATGCCCTTCAGGGTCGCCGTGGCCAGCTTGGACTTCAGCGGGAAGGGCCGGTCGAACCGCCCGGCCTGTTCGGAGGCGCCGTAGTGGGCCTCTGTCCGCGCGAGCTCGGAGTCCCTGACCCGGCCGGTGAGGTCGGCGGGGATGCCGCCCTCGCGGATGCCGGCCAGGTAGTAGACCGGGCCGGTGGCGGTGGGGTAGTCGTACCCGTCGCTGGGCGCGCCGTCGGGGATCTCGCCGACCCGGTAGCCCTCGGCGAGGTCCTCGCGGTAGTACGTCGTGTAGGTGGAGGCCTCGGTACGGGTCGTGGAGGGCACCGCCCAGTAGTCCGGGGGCAGGTGCGGGTACTCGACGGAGATCTGGGTGCTCGTCGGCGTGGTCTGCCCGGACGGGATCCTGGTCTGCTTCTGGAGGATGCCGGACGCCTGGTAGATCCGCTCGACCTTCTCGTTGTCGACCGTGTTGCCCAGCTTGCGGGCCGCGGTGCCGCCCAGGGTGAGTTCGGCCGACTCGGTCACCCGTACGAAGGGTTCGCCCGCGAGGACGTGGTCGCTGGCGAACCAGTAACTGTCCGGCCCGTAGCGGCTGATGATCGCCGAGATGCCGTACGTCCCCGCGGGCGCCCGCAGGGTCACGGTGGAGCCGGCGGTCGCCACGATCGGCCGCTCGAACGGCACCAGGGCGCGGTCGAGCGGCATGAGGCTGACGAGGGAGATGTCGCTCGCCGGGTCGCCGCGCTGGTCGCGGAGGTGGACGGTCAGGTCGTAGCTCTCGGGTTCGAGCGTGAGCCCGACCGGGACGCGGACCGTTGTCTCCCCGCCGGTGGCGGTGAGCAGGGCGGAGAGGGCGCCGCCGGTGCGGATGCCGGTGTCCCGGAACTCGACGGTCACGGCCGCCGAGCCGTGAGCGGGCACGGTCAGCCGGGTCTCGGAGAGCCCCAGCAGGTCGGTGGGCAGATCGCCTCGCGTCGAGGTGACGTCCAGGTCCAGATCCAGGGTGACCGGCTCGTCGGAGGTGTTGGTGAAGGCGACCTTCCGTGCGATGTCCTTGTCACGCGGCCACGTGAGACGGCCGAAGTCGGCGGCGTGGGCAGTGGCCTGGACGTCCTGGGTGACGGCGCGCTCCACGTCGATCAGGCCCGAGCCCTGGTCGTACACCGACTCGCCCGGGCTGGGCGTGGCGCTGGAGACCAGGGCCTGACTGACCTGCCGGGGCGTCCAGTCCGGGTGGGCCTGCATGACGAGGGCCGCGGCTCCGGCGACCGCGGGAGCCGCCATCGACGTACCCGAGAGGCGGGTGTAGTTCTCGTCGACCGGGCCCTGCGGGCCCTCCGGGTCGATGTCGCCGATGTCGGTTCCCGCCGCGCGGGCGGCGGTGACGGCGACGCCCGGGGCCTTGAGATTGGGCTTGACGGTGTAGTTGCCGAAGAGCGGGCCGCGGCTGGAGAAGGAGGCGACGGCGTCGTCGCCCCCGGCGGCACCGACCGCGAGGGCGCCCGCGGCGGCGGAGGGCGGGGAGACGGTGAAGGAGCCCGGTCCGCTGTTGCCTGCCGAGACGACGGGGAGGACGCCCTGTGCGAGCAGGGCGTCGGTGGCGAGCGACCAGGGGTCGGTGCCGTCGGTTGGGACGGACGACCCGAGGCTCATGTTGACGATGTCGACGCCCTCGTCGGCCGCCCATTCCATGCCGTCGATGATGTGCGAGAGCTGCCCGAGGGGTCCGGAGAGCACCCGCCCGCTGAGGATCTCGACGCCCGGCGCCACACCCTCGTACTTCCCGTCCGAGGCGGCACCGGTACCACCGATGATTCCGGCCACGTGAGTGCCGTGACCGTCGACGTCACCGGTCTCGTCGTCCCACGAGATGTGGTTGACGGACTTCGACACCCGGTCCTTGAGGTCGGGGTGGGTGGTGCGGACGCCGGTGTCGAGGACCGCGACCCTGACTCCGGTGCCGTCGAGGCCGCGTGCCTTGGGCGCGGTGGCGTTGATCTGGGTGATCAGGTCGTCCACGGGGGCGTCGGTGGCTGCGGCGGTGGGATCCTCGGCCTGTGTGTCCGTGAGCTGGACGGGGGTGTCCAGCCAGACCTTCTTGATGGCGGGGCGGAGTCGGGGGCCTGTGGCTTTCCTGGGCGCCGAGAGGGACTTCCACAGCTCGCCCCGGTCGCTGTCGGGGAGGGTCACGGCGGTGGAGTCGATGGATTCGAGCGGGACGGTGCCCTTCTGGACGGCCTCGGCTCGGGTGGTGGCGGGGAGGCTCTCGCCACTGTGCCGGATGATCAGCGGCAGCCCTGCCTTCTCCTCCCGGGCCTTCTCCTCCTGAGCCTTCTCCCGTGCCTCGTCGTCGAGACCGAAGCGTTCCAGCGCGCTGAGGTTGAAGAGCAGTTCGTCGACCTGACCGGAGGCCACCAGCGGGGCGACGTCGGTGGGGATGACGTTGAGGTCCCCGCCCGTCCCGGTGCGGAAGAAGCCGACGCGTTCGCGGCCCTCGGCGGGCTGGAAGTCGATGTGGGTCGTCCCCCGTGAGGCGTCGACGGTGACGCGGTCTCCGGTGACGAGGGTGAACCGCTTGCCCCGGAGGGCGCCGGGAACGGTGTCGCGGTCGGCGGGGGAGGCGGCGGAAGTG
>NZ_VJZE01000671.1 GCF_009377205.1 Streptomyces phyllanthi | reverse complement strand
GGCCGGGGGGAAGGCGCGGGCTGCCTCGTCGACCGTGCAGGACCAGGGGGTCAGGTCGTCCAGCGTGTGCAACTCAGGCGCGGTGGCGCCCGGGGCGCGGACCAGCCATTCGTTCCAGGCCGTGCCGTTCGGGGCCACCATCACCTCGAAACGGAGGTCCGGCCACAGCGGGACCGGCCAGCTCCGGGCCTCGCACTCCAGGTCGCCGATCTTTCGGAGGGTCGCCGATTCCGGGGCGCCCAGGATCGAGCGGTAGCAGGAGACCGCCGAGCGGGAGCGCGGGGAGCGGAGCATCGCCTGCCAGCGCTTGTTCGCCTCGCGCATGTCGGCGATGGAGACGCCCAGCTCACGACGGGCGTCCGCCACCAGCTCCGGGTTGTGGTCGGCCATGCGGCGCAGGAGCACCAGCTGGAAGTCGAGCGGCGTGAAGGGCCTAGCGGGGGGCTTTGCGGAGGGCATGCGCTCCATGGTCGCGTACGCCTTCGGGCCGTGGTCCCGGGCGGCGGCCGTCCGGGAGGAAGAGGACCGAGTTCACGTAGCGCGGGCCTCCGAGGAAGGGCAGTACCCGGCGCAGCAGTCCCTGCGACACCACGTACGACGCCCTCGCCTGGTGGGCCTCCAGGGCGGCCGGGTCCAGGGGGAGCCAGGTGCGGCCGGGGAGGACCCAGCCCGCGTAGCCGAGGCCGGCGAGGAGGTCGACGACCGGGGCGATCGGCTGGATCCGGGACTCCAGCTCGACGAAGAGGGCCGGGCGGTCGCGGGTCAGGATGCCGCGCGCACCGCGCAGCACCGCCAGTTCGCTGCCGTCCACGTCGATCTTGACGAAGCCGACGTCCCGCAGGCCGAGGCCGTCGAGGGTGACGCAGGGGACCTCCAGCGCGCGGCCGTGGATGTCCCGGCGGACCAGCGAGGACACACCCCGCTCGCCCTCGTCGCCCGACGGCAGCCACAGCCGTGCTGTGCCTTGGTGGTCGGAGGCGGCGGCCCGGACGACACGGACGTTCGCGGGGGCCGTCGAGGTCAGCAGGCGAGCCAGGTGGGGGACCGGCTCCACGGTCACCACCTGGTGGGCGCGGCCGGCGAGACGGCGTGTCCACGGGCCGTACCAGCCGCCGACGTCCACCGCCGTGCCGCAGCCCGGCGGGCACAGGTCGTCCAGGCGCGCGAGCTCCGGCTCGAAGCGCGGGTAGACGAGTCCGGCCGCGGCGGCGATCAGCCGGGTGGGCAGGAAGGGGGCGAGACGGGCGGCGAGGGTCATGGCGACATCCGGTTGATCCGGTTGATCCGTTTGATCAGTTCCTCGTGTTCGTCCTCCGTGACCTGTTCGCCCGAGGACGGCAGCAGCTGCGGGATGCCGTCGACGATCGGGTAACGGCGGTGCAGCCGCGGGTTGTACAGCGCCTCGGGGGAGTCGGGGATTTCTCGGGCTCCGGAGGCTTCCCTCTCGGTCACCAGGTGCAGCGGGCCCTTGTCCAGGGGGCACGCCAGGATCTTCAGGAGCGGGTCCTCGGGGTTCATGGTGGCGTCAACTCCTTGGCACCCACGGGAGGTAGGGGTGCGGGTCGGGGTGCGTCGTGCTTGGGCATCGACAGCAGTACGGTCACCGCGAGCGCCGTACCCGCCACGCGCAGCGCCAGCCGCAGCGGGTCGTCCGGCAGCGCCTCGCCGAACGACAGCGTGCCGAGCACCGCCGTGAACAGGCAGGTCACGGTCGTGCACACCGGCACGATCAGCGAGGCGCGGGAGCGCTGCAGCGCGGCCTGCGACATGACGAGACCGAAGGCGCCGGTGAAGAGGAGGAGGTACGGGTACGGGGAGCGCAGCAGGGCGAGGAGCGCGTCAGCCACGCCGCTCGTCGTCACGTAGCCGGACACGCCCTTGATGGCCAGTGAGCTCACCCCGTACAGCAGGCCCACCGCCACGCCGTAGTCGACGCCTGTCGTCGGCAGCCGGTGGCGGTGGCGGGCGCGCCGCTCGGCCGAGGTGTACAGCCAGACGCCGAGGGCGAGCGACGGCAGGCAGACGGTCAGGACCAGGACGTACGGCGCGCCGCGGCTCACGGTGTCGTCGGTCTCGTCGAGCGACAGCACGACCATCAGCAGCGCGAGGAGGATGGCGCCGATCGCGTACTTCTCGCGGCCCGTCGTCTCCTCGCCGAGCAGCCGCGCGGAGAGCAGGACCAGCAGGACGAGCCCGGAGACGAAGATGCCCTGCGCGGCGGCGATCGGCAGCGTCCGGTAGACGGCGAGCTGGGCGGCGAAGCCGGCGGCCAGGGCCAGTGATCCGCCGATCCACAGCGGGCTGCCGAGCACCAGTCGCAGCAGCCGGGCGGGCTGCCGGACCGTCACCCGGGGCAGCGACCCCAGTGCCCGTTTCTCCAGGACGAATCCGGTGCTGTACAGGATGTTCGCCAGCAGAGCGGAGGCCACTCCCCACCACATGGGCTAGGTCCTCCGTGCGTGCAGGAGCAGGATGGACGCGGCCGACGGCACCGCGCAGGCCAGCCGGTCCAGGGGGCGCAGCGGTCGCGGTACGCCGTGGAAGGGCGCCCCCCGAAGCCGTACGACCTCGAAGCCCGCCGCCGTCACGAACTCCCGGAGCGCGCGGGCGGTGTAGAGCCGCAGATGCCCCACGACCTCCCTCCCCGGGCGGCCGTGGATCGCGCGCAGGCTCACTTCGGAGAAGACGGGCTGGACACCGGCGAGGAGCAGGGCGCGGTTGTACCAGGCGGCGAGGTTCGGGGTGGAGAGCATCAGATGGCCGCCGGGGCGCAGTACGCGGCGGAGCTCGTCGAGGGCGTCGTCCGGGTCGACGAGATGCTCGATCACCTCGCTGAACAGGACGGCGTCGGCGGTGGCGGAGCCGAACGGCAGCCCGCCGTCGGTGAGTTCGCCGCGGACCGTGTACGGCAGCCGGGTGCGGGCGCGTCTGAGGGCGTCCTGGGACCAGTCGACGCCGACGATCCGGTGACCGGAGAGGAAGGGGGCGGCGGTGGCGGCCGCGGTGCCGTCGCCGCAGCCGATGTCCAGGACCGTCTTCACGCCGCCGTCCGTGCCGTCCGTGCCGTCCGAGGGGGCCGTGCCGTCCGTGGGGGCCGGGCCGAGGGCTTCGGCCAGCATGCGGGCCTGGCGCAGGCTGCGGCGGGTGCCGGAGGCGACGGGGACGGCCGGGTTCTCGTAGAAGTCGCGCAGTCCGTGTCGCGGGGGTGCGGTGGTCGTCACCGGGTGACCTCCGTGGTGTGCAGGTAGTGCTCGAAGAGATCGCGGAGGTGGGCGCCGTCGCCGTGGCCGAGGAGGGTGCGCGACCAGCGCAGGGCGAGGTGGAGCCGGCCCGCCGTGGAGGCGGTGGTGACGGTGAGGCCGCGCGGCATACGGGCCGGGGCCGAGAACCACACGGCGCTCGCGCGGCCCGCCTCCTCGCCGAAGTCCAGCGGGTACGGGACACGGCCGATGTTGCTGAGCAGCGTGGTGGACGTCCAGGGGGCGGCTGCCCTGCGGAGCCCCCGGGTGAGCGCGGCCCGCACGCCGACCGGGGCCCAGGGCGCGGTCAGGAGGGCGGCGCCGTGGCCCAGCTGGGGGCGGGGGAGGGAGCGGAG
>NZ_VJZE01000670.1 GCF_009377205.1 Streptomyces phyllanthi | reverse complement strand
GCCTTCCTCGACCCGGCCCCCGTCCACGGCCCGGCCCTCCTCGTCGTGGACCTCGCCGTCCCCGTCCCCGTACCGCTCACTCACCCTCGTCACCTCCTCCCCGCAGCTCGAACTCCGGCAGTAACCGTCCCAGCTTGCGCAGGGCCCGGCTCAGGCGGGACTTCACCGTGCCCCGAGGCCAGCCGAGGGCCTCCGCGGTCTCGGGCTCGTCCATCTCCAGCAGAAAGCGGTAGGTGACGACCAGCCGGTGCTCCTCGCTCAGCTTTTCCAGCGCGCGCAGCAGCGCGACACGCCGCTCCGTCTCCAGGGTGGCGACCGCGGGATCCGCGGACTCCGGTATCAGCGGCTCCGCCTCGATCAGTGCCGCCTCCCGGCCGGCCAGCGTCCGGCGGCGGCCCGCCGCCCGCACTGTGTTCCTCGTCTCATTGGCGACGATCGACAGCAGCCACGGCCGGAACGCCATGCCGTCCCGAAAGCGCCCCAGGGAGCAGTACGCCTTGAAAAAGGCCTGCTGCACCACGTCCTCCGCGTCCGCACCCGCTCCCAGCGCGCGGGCCGCCCTGAGCGCGATGCCCGTATGGGCGCGCACCAGGTCCGCGTACGCCTCCGGGTCACCAGCGCGTACGCGTGCGATCACCGCGGCCTCATCGACGATGCGGCCCCCCTCCCGCGTTCTCACACCTTTGTTACACCGGTCGGAGGACGTCGGTTCCCACCTGTGGCACATCTGTTTCCGGCCAGTTCCGGAGCGGCCCCCGACACCTGAGAGAATGTGGAACATGGCCTCTGACCGACCCCGGGTCCTCTCCGGAATCCAGCCCACCGCAGGCTCGTTCCACCTCGGCAACTACCTCGGCGCCGTGCGCCAGTGGGTGGCCCTGCAGGAGTCCCACGACGCGTTCTACATGATCGTCGACCTGCACGCGATCACCGTTCCGCAGGACCCGGCGGAGCTGCGTGCCAACACCCGGCTCGCCGCCGCCCAGCTGCTCGCGGCCGGACTCGACCCGGAGCGCTGCACCCTCTTCGTCCAGAGCCACGTCCCCGAGCACGCGCAGCTCGCCTGGATCATGAACTGCCTCACGGGCTTCGGTGAGGCGAGCCGCATGACCCAGTTCAAGGACAAGTCCACCAAGCAGGGCGCCGACCGGGCGAGCGTCGGCCTCTTCACGTACCCGATCCTGCAGATCGCGGACATTCTGCTGTACCAGGCGAACGAGGTCCCGGTCGGCGAGGACCAGCGCCAGCACATCGAACTGACCCGCGACCTCGCCATGCGCTTCAACGGCCGGTTCGGGGAGACCTTCACGCTCCCGAAGCCGTACATCCTGAAGGAGACGGGGAAGATCTACGACCTTCAGGACCCGTCGATCAAGATGAGCAAGTCCGCATCGACCCCGAAGGGGTTGATCAACCTGCTCGACGAGCCGAAGGCCACCGCCAAGAAGGTGAAGAGCGCGGTCACCGACACCGACACGGTCATCCGCTACGACGTCGAGAACAAGCCGGGTGTCAGCAACCTGCTGACCATCTACTCGACCCTCTCCGGTACCGGAATCGCGGAACTGGAGCAGAAGTACGCCGGCAAGGGCTACGGTGCGCTGAAGACGGACCTCGCCGAGGTCATGGTCGAGTTCGTGACGCCCTTCCGGGAGCGCACCCAGCAGTACCTGGACGACCCCGAGACGCTCGACTCGATCCTGGCCAAGGGCGCGGAGAAGGCGCGTGGTGTCGCGGCGGAGACACTCGCCCAGGCGTACGAGCGAGTGGGTTTCCTGCCCGCGAAGCACTGAGCCGTCGAGCCGCCCTCCCCGCGACGAGCCGCACCGCCGTACAGTCGATAGCCGAGCAGGCAGTCACCCCTGCCTGCCGAGGGCACAGACCCGACGACAGACCACACCGCACCACACCGCACGACAACCAACCACACAGACGACACAAGACGACAGGAGACGACGTGGGGACCGTAACGATCGGTGTCTCGATCGCGGTCCCGGAGCCTCACGGCAGCCTGCTCCAGGAGCGGCGCACGGGCTTCGGCGACGCCGCGGCTTCCGGTATCCCCACACACGTCACCCTGCTGCCGCCGACAGAGGTCGACGACTCGGAGCTGCCCGCGATCGAGGAGCATCTGGCCGACGTCGCGGCCACCGGCCGCCCGTTCCGGATGTGTCTGTCCGGCACGGGAACCTTCCGCCCGCTGTCGCCCGTTGTGTTCGTGCAGGTCGTCGACGGGGTCGAGGCCTGTACGTGGCTGCAGAAGCAGGTCCGGGACGCGTCGGGTCCGGTGGCGCGCGAGCTCGCCTTCCCCTACCACCCGCATGTCACTGTGGCGCACGGCATCTCCGAAGAGGCGATGGACCGGGCGTACGAGGAACTGTCCGAGTACGAGGCGGAGTGGCCCTGCACCGGTTTCGCGCTCTATGAGCAGGGCGCGGACGGGGTGTGGCGCAAGCTGCGGGAGTTCGGCTTCGGTGGGGAGGCCGTGCCGCCGAAGACGGCGTCGGCCGGGAGCGACACCACCCTCCCGGCGCACTGACGCCACCTAAGGCAAAGGGGCGTCAGGGCCCCGGAGGCAGTGGGGAGGACAGGGGCATCGGGGTCGGACACGTCCGGGTCGACCAGAGCGGGAATCCCATGAGCAAGGCCGTGGTGGTGTCGCTCAACCGGTAGCGCCCCGTTCCGGCGGGGTACGCCTCGGGGAGGCGGGCCGGCGTCGTCTCGCGGCTGCGGTTTCCTGGTGGCCTGTCGCGCCCGTACGGCGGAGCCGCGTGTCGACACGGTCCCGCGCCTCTTCAGGACGCATCCGTCCTAGAGAGGGAGCCGTCGGAACAAGGGCCGCGGTACGTGCCGTAGCGCCGACATCACCAGGCGCATGGCCCCTGGCACCCACACCGTCTCGGAGCGGCGTCGGAGGCCCAGTTCGATCGCGTACGCGACCGCCTCGGGGGTCGTCGCGAGGGGGACCTCCGGCAGTCCGGCCGTCATCCGGGACCGTACGAACCCGGGGCGCACGACCATGACGTGGACGCCCGTGCCGTGCAGGGCGTCGCCCAGGCCCTGGGTGAAGGTGTCGAGTCCGGCCTTGCTGGAGCCGTAGATGAAGTCGGAGCGGCGCGCCCGTTCGCCCGCCACCGAGGACAGGACCACGAGCGAGCCGTGCCCCTGGGCCTGGAGCGCCTGCGCGCACACGAGGCCGGACGAGACGGCGCCCGCGTAGTTGGTCTGCGCGACGCGCACCGCGGCCAGCGGGTCCCGCTCGTCGTTCGCCTGGTCGCCGAGGACGCCGAAGGCGAGCAGCACCATGTCGATGTCGCCCTCGGCGAACACCTTGCCGAGCACCGTCTCGTGGGACTCGGGGGCGAGTGCGTCGAAGGCGACGGCGCGTACATCGGCCCCCAGGCCGCGCAGGTGTTCGGCCGCCTCGTCCAGGTCGGGCGAGGGGCGGCCCGCCAGCCAGACCGTGCGGGTGCGGCGGGCGATCAGCCGACGGGCGGTCGCCAACGCGATGTCCGACGTTCCGCCGAGGACCAGCAGGGACTGGGGGGTACCGAAGGCATCCTTCATGACAGCTCCCGGAGCTCGTGGGGGAGGGA
>NZ_VJZE01000066.1 GCF_009377205.1 Streptomyces phyllanthi | reverse complement strand
GTGTCCGGCCGGGGATCTCTCCCCGGCCGGACACCGGCCCGTAGGCGTCGGGCGTCGGGCGTCGGCTAGCTGAACCTCGACGCCATCCAGGACGACAGCTCGGTCCGCGCCGCGCTCAGCCGCGACGAGGACGGGGCGGTCGCGCCGTTGGTGACCAGGGCGTAGTGCAGGGTGCCCGAGTCCGCGGCGGTGAGCAGCAGACGGCGGCTGCCGGTGCCGCCCGGTTCCTTGGCGACGGCGATCGGAGTCGACGTCGTGTACGCCGGCGGCGAGGACGTCACACCGAGGTCCGAGACCACCGTGGTGGAGGCCGTGGGGAAGGACGCCGGCAGGTGCAGTTCGGTGGGTTCGGAGCTGCCGTCCGAGCGCCACACCAGCAGCGAGTACTGCCCCGAGCCCACCAGCTGCGAGACGTTGGGCAGCGAGCTCGGCACCGGGTTCCACGTCAGGGTCGTGGAGCCGTCGCGCGAGCGGTCCTCGTAGGTGAACGCGAGGGTCCTGCCCGCCGTGGCGCTCGGGTAGACCCGGTCCAGCATCCGGGCGTCCTGGCGGAGCACGGCCGTGCCCGAGTCGTCGAGGCGGACCGCCGACAGGTCCTCTCCGTTCCAGGCGTCGCCCTCGGTCTGCACCTTGTCGGCGTTGTCGTTCATCAGCTCGTTGTGGCGGCCGTTGTAGATGTCCCACTGCCACTGGGAGCCGGACAGGACGGGACCGGAGGACGCCGGGGACGACCACCAGTTCGCGCCCTTCACCCGGGAGTCGAGCGCCTGGTACATCGCCTTGTAGACCGTCGGTGCCTTGTCGGAGACCGAGCCGCTCAGCGGGTGACCGAACTCGCTGATGATGGCCGTCGTCCCGGTGGCCGTGGCGCGGTCGCGCACGGTGCCGAAGTCACCCACGTACTGGCCGTCCTCCGCCTTGCCCCACATGAAGACGCCGGAGATGGCCTTCTGGTCGTAGAAGTGGGTGTTGAAGACATAGCGCGGTCCGAGTGTGCCCGCGTCGAGGAGTCCGCCCTCCTCGCGCTGGAAGTCCAGGTTGGCGTTCCAGAAGAGGTTCGGTTCGACGAAGGCGGGCTTGGACTGCCAGCCCGCCGCGTCCATGCGGGCGCGGAACTTCACGTAGAACGGCCAGAGGACGTTCTTCTCCCAGGTACGGCTGGTCTGGCCCGAGTCGTAGACGCCCGCGTGCGGCTCGTTCCACGGGTCGAAGCCGACGACACCGGCGAACTGGGCGCCGGTGAGGTTCTGCTTCAGGTGCGTCATGATCTTCTCGGCGGTGCTGAGGAAGGAGTCCTGCAGCCCGTACGTGTTGTGCCAGAAGTCGTACGTGGCTTCCTTCACGGCCGCGTTCGAGGTGATGTTCTGGCCCCAGAACGGGCAGATCCCGCAGTACTCGTCGGGATAGTCGCCGAGGTCGACGGCCCACTTGGGAGCGCCGTCGCCGGTGTACCAGCTGTCGGAGTCGAACAGCCAGCGGGAGTAGAGGTCCTGGTGGAAGTCGGGGTACACGCGGATCCCGGCGTCCAGGAACGCGCGCATCTGGTCGGTGGCCTTCGTCAGGTAGGCCGGGTCCACCTGGCCGCGCACCGGTTCCGCGTACGCCCAGGACAGCAGGAAGCGGACCGAGTTGCCGCCGCCCAGTGCCCGGAGCGCCGTCGCCGACTTCTTCGCGTCGGCGGTCGACGCGAAGGGCAGGCCGTTGTTCTCCTTCAGTTTCGTCTCGCCGGAGACGTTGTAGCCGCGCAGGACGACCTCGCGGCCGAGGCCGTCGGTGAAGTGTCCGTTCTCGACGGTGAGGGTGGCCCCGGCGGGTGCGTCGAACCACAGTTCGTCGGGGAGAGCGGAGGCGGGCTGGGGGCCCGCCACGGTCAGGAAGCCGGTGACGAGTACGAGGACACCGAGCCAACGAGTGCGCAGTCTTGACATGTCCGCCACATTCGACATGTCCCCCACCGTCCCAATGGACAGGCGAGCCGTCAATAGCATCTGACGCCAGAGTAAGTACCCAATTTCTCAGCGGTGTTACCGTCCATCACCGACCCGCCGGGTCAGGTTCAGCAGGTACTCCCCGCGGTCCAGCGGGTCGGGGCCGGTCCGCGGTCGCCGGGGAACGGCGCCATGGGCTACCGGCGCGTAGTGGTCGAAGGCGGACTCCAGCTCGCCCTCGCCCCGGGTCAGCCCCGGCAGCCGCTGCTCCAGCCGGTGCACCTGTGCTGCCGGAACCCATCCCTCGAGCACGCTCACCGGGCCGGGCGTCCCGGTCGCCCTCGGTACGGCGCCCAGCCTCGCCAGGGCGGGGAGGACCGCGCCGAGCGCGTCCGCCGGGAGGTCGAGCCGGAAGCGGTGCAGTGGCTCGTGCACCCGGGTGCCCGCCCTCCGCAGCGCGTCCATCAGTACCAGTGGGGTCAGTCCGCGGAAGTCGGCGCCCGTGCTCGACATGCTCTTGTCGAACCGCTGGTGGGCGTGGCTCTGCCGGGGCGAGTACCCGGAGTGCGTCATGGTGACGGTGCAGTCGGTGACCTGCCAGCCGTGGATTCCCTGGGTCAGGGTCTCGCGCACGGTGTCCTCGACCGCCTTGAAGAACGCGTACGGCATCGATCCGAGTTCGACCTCGAGGCGGAATTCCACCCCGGACCCGACGGGCGCCGGATCGACACGCAGTCCGACGGTGGCGAGAAACGGATTTCCGTCCTTCTTGTTGAACTCGACCGCCGAACCGCTGCCGGTCAGGCGCTCGATACAGAGGGGGGTGGTCTCGCGAAAGGTGACATCGAGGCCGAATTCATCGGCGAGGGTGGCCTGGATGACCTCCTTCTGCACTTCCCCGTACAGCGACACGGAGATTTCCCGGCGGATTTCGTCGTGCCGCAGATTGATCAGCGGGTCCTGCTCTGCGAGCTGGGTGAGTGCGGTATGCAGGGCGCCCCTGTCGCGGGGACGGGCGGGTACGACGACCGTTTCCAGGGTCGGTGGCGCGAAATGCTGCTCCTCCGTTCCTTTCCGGGGGACGCCGACGGTGTCCCCGATCCGGACACCGGTGAGGCCCCACAGTTTCCCGATCCGTCCCGCCGCCACGGCCGCCTTCCGGACGGCCGAGCCGCGCTCGAAGACCTCGATCGCGGTGACCTTGCCCTCCGGTTCGCCGTCCCGGCAGGAGACGCGGTCCCGGGTGCGCAGGGTCCCGGAGAACATCCGTACGTAGGCGATCTTCTCCCCGGCCGCCCCGCGCTCGACCTTGAAGACGGTGCCGGAGGCCGGGCCGTCCGTGTCCCTCTCGGCGGCGGGCAGCAACCACCGGATGCCCGCGACGAGTTCGCGGACGCCGGCGCCCGTGATGGCCGAGCCGAAGAACACCGGGTGGACCAGGGCCTGCCCGGTCTGCGCGGTCAGCGCGGTGGACAGCCGGCCGTACGGGACGGCCGCCCCACCGTCGACGTACGCGGCGAGCAGGTCGTCGTCGTGCTCGGCGAGCAGTTCGAGGAGGCGTGGCGGGAGAGTGCCGTACGGCTCGTACGGAGTGAAGCGGGCGCCCTTGGTTCCGGGGCCGGTCACCTCGCCCATGGGCACGATCGCCGGGGTGAGCCGTGCGGAGATGTCCTTGAGGAGTTCCTCGGGGCGTGCGCCACGGCGGTCGACCTTGTTGACGAAGACCAGCGTGGGGATGCGCAGCCGCTGCAGCGTCCGCATCAGGACGCGGGTCTGCGCCTGGACGCCCTCGACGGCCGAGACGACGAGCACGGCGCCGTCGAGCACGCCGAGCACCCGCTCCACCTCGGCGATGAAGTCCGGGTGGCCGGGCGTGTCGAGCAGATTGACCGTCGTGTCCTCGATCTCGAAGGAGACGACAGCGGATTTGATCGTGATACCGCGCTGCCGTTCCAGTGCGAGGGAGTCGGTCCGGGTGTTCCCCTTGTCGACGCTGCCGATCTCGTCGATCACTCCGACGGTGTGCAGCAGCCGTTCGGTGAGGCTGGTCTTACCTGCGTCGACGTGCGCGAGAATTCCCAGATTGAGCGTGTGCACCAAGCGTCATGTCCTTTGTAACGGGGGTCATTCCTTCCGGGGCGGACATGAACGCAGGACGCATTGCGGCTCCTTGAAGTCTGCTTTCTTCTGACTGGTCCCGTGCAGTGCATCAGAGGGCTTCCCGCGACCGCAACCAATTAATGGCGGTAGCGTGACCGCCATGACGGCCGAGGGGAAAGTCACGGACGGCGAGGCGCTGGCCGGCGGGATGGTGAACGCCGGGGCGGTCCTCCGCAGGGGTGAGATCGTCGAGCGTCCGGCACCGCGCAACGCGCGCGCTCTCCACGCCCACCTTCGCGCACTGAGGGAGCACGGCTTCGACGCGGCTCCGGCCCCCGTCCGTCTCACCGACGACGGCCGTGAGCAGCTGACCTTCGTCCCCGGCGACGTGGCGCTGCCGCCGTTCTCGCGCCGGGTGATGACGACGACCGCGCTGGCATCGGTGGGAGACCTGCTGCGGCGCCTGCACGAGGCCAGTGCGGCCGTCGGGGTCGACCCCCGCGCCGAGTGGTCCCGCGACCTCGCCGACCCGGAGGGGGGAACGATGCTGTGCCACAACGACGTGTGTCCGGAGAACGTCGTCTTCCGCGACGGCCGGGCCGCCGCCCTGATCGACTTCGACATGGCCGCCCCCGGGCGCCCCCTCTGGGACCTCGCCATGACCGCCCGCTACTGGGTTCCCCTCCTCGACCCCGCGTCCGTCACCGCGCTCTACCCCGCCGGACTCGACGTACCTGCGCGGCTGCGGACCCTCGCCAACAGCTACGGTCTCGCGACGCGGGACCGCACCGCGCTACCCGGTGTCATCGAAGAGGCCACCGAGAGCTGCCGGGCCTTCGTCGCCCACCGCGTTGCCGCCGGTGACCCCGGCTACCTCCGGGCGCTGGCCGAGCGCGGTGGATGGGAACGCTGGGACCGCCTCCAGGCCTGGCTGACGGCCCACCGCGATACGATCACGGCCGCCCTGCTGGACTGAACCGCCTTGGGATGCTTCCCACCTGCGCGGGACGGAAAGGGCGCATGCTCTTTGCGGCCGTGTGAAACCTGTGTGACAGAAGCGTTGACTGGGTCGTGTGCCGCGACCTATCTTCTGGCCGAGCTTACGAACTGTGTTCGAAATACCGACAGAGTGTGAACTGTCGGAGTTTCTCCGCCCCAGCTCCAGTCCAAGCTCCAGTTTCATCCCCAGCTCCAGCCCAGAGGGAGTAGTCCGTGAGACCTGAGCTCACCCGTCGAACGGTTCTCGGCATGATCGCCGGCTCGGCCGCCGCCACCTTCACCGGTGTCTCGGCCGGTACGGCCCACGCCGCCGTGCCCGCGTCACCCGGCGTGACGTACACGAACACGATCGCCGAGCAGCGGGCCGACCCGCACATCTTCAAGCACACCGACGGTTTCTACTACTTCACCGCCACGGTCCCGGCGTACGACCGGATCGTGCTGCGCCGGGCCACCACGATCCAGGGGCTCACGTCGGCCGCCGAGACGACCATCTGGACCAAGCACGCCAGCGGCACCATGGGCGCCCACATCTGGGCCCCGGAGATCCACTTCATCGACAACAAGTGGTACATCTACTTCGCCGCCGGCGACGCCAACAACATCTGGAAGATCCGGCCGTACGTCCTGGAGTGCACCGCCGCGAACCCAATCACGGGCACGTGGACGGAGAAGGGCCGTATCGCGCTGCCGCTCGACACCTTCTCGCTGGACGCCACGACCTTCGTCGTGAACGGCACCCGTTACCTCAGCTGGGCGCAGAACGACCCGGCCGTCGGCAGCGGCACCAACCTGTACATAGCGCAGATGTCAAGCCCCTGGACCATCACGGGCACCCCGGTCATGCTCAGCCGGCCGACCGCCTCGTGGGAGACCGCAGGCGGTCAGACGGTCAACGAGGGCCCGGCCGTGATCCAGCGCAACGGCAAGGTCTTCATGACCTTCTCGGCCAGCGCCACCGACGCCAACTACTGCATGGGCATGCTCACCGCCTCAGCATCGGCCAACCTGCTCAGCGCCTCGTCCTGGAGCAAGTCCGCGAGCCCGGTCTTCGCGAGCAACGCCGCCACCAGCCAGTACGGCCCAGGGCACAACCAGTTCACGGTCTCCGAGGACGGCAAGTCGGACATCCTCGTCTACCACGACCGCAGCTACAAGGACATCAGCGGCGACCCCCTCAACGACCCCAACCGCCGCACCCGTGTCCAGAAGATCTACTGGAAGGCCGACGGCACGCCCGACTTCGGTATCCCGGTCGCCGACGGCCTCACCCCGATCCGGCTCTCCTCGTACAACTTCCCCGACCGGTTCATCCGGCACTGGGAGTACCGCGCGAAGATCGAGCCGAACGTGTCCCCGCTGGCCGACTCGCAGTTCCGCGTGGTCACCGGTCTCGCCGGCACCGGCACGGTCTCCCTGGAGTCGGCCAACTTCCCCGGTTACTTCCTGCGCCACAAGAACTTCGAGGTGTGGGTGGAGAAGAACGACGGGACGGCGCAGTTCCGCAGCGACGCCTCCTGGACCCAACGGGCCGGGCTCGCGGACTCCGCCGGGGTCTCGTACGAGTCGTCCAACTTCCCGGGCCGCTACATCCGCCACTACAACTACCTGCTGCAGGTCCAGGCTCCCAGCACGGCGACCGACAGGGCCGACGCCACCTTCTACACCCAGTGAGCCGGAGTCCCGGCCCGTTACCCATCAGCGGCCCCGACCCCACGGGTCGGGGCCGCGCACCCCCAGTACTGAGGAGAGCCCCTGTGAGCACCCCCGACCGGGACGACAGATCCGACCGCTCCTTCACACCCTCGCGCCGCACCCTGCTGCGTGCCATGGCCGCCGTACCGGCCTCCGCGCTCGTCCTGGGCGAACTGCCCGGCCTGCTGGGCACCGCCGCGGCCGCCGCACCGCCGAACGGCTCCGCCACCCGCTACACGATCGTGCCGTTCCTGAACAGCAACGACGGCACCGTGAACGTCTACCAGGCCGACGACGCCACCGACTTCCGGCTGCTCAAGGCCTCGGCGTACACCCCGCCCAGCAACAGGATCCGCGACGCGAGCGTCTTCAAGCACACGGACGGCTTCTACTACATCACCTACACCACGCACACCTGGCAGGACACCAGCACGACGATCGGCTTCGCGCGCAGCTCGGACCGGCAGAACTGGACGTTCCTGTACGACTACACGGTCCCCATCGCGAACCTGTCGCGGGCGTGGGCGCCGGAGTGGTTCGTCGACAGCGACGGCAGCGTGAACATCATCCTGTCGTGCTCGACCACCAACGACCAGTGGATCTTCTCGACGTACCGGCTGCGGGCGACCAACTCCGCGCTGACGGCGTGGAGCGCCCCGGTGGCCATGTCCGGGCTCGGCGCGAACCACATCGACACGTTCATCGTGAAGATCGGCTCGACGTACCACGCGTTCCCGAAGAACGAGACGACGAAGTACATCGAGTACGCCACCGCCTCCAGCCTCGACGGCCCGTACACCATCAGCAGGACCGGCAACTGGGCCGGCTGGGGCGGCACCCGTGAAGGGCCGGCGCTGGTCCAGCTCGACAACGGAGCCTGGCGGATCTTCTTCGACGGCTACGGCGACAGCAGCTACTACTACAGCGACAGCTACGACACGTTCGCCACGTGGTCCGCGCCGAAGAAGCTGCCCACGGTCTCCGGGACCGCGCGCCACTTCACGGTGATCAGGGAGACGGTGTCGGGCGGTCCGAGCCTGTCGACCAATGTCACCCGGTCCTTCCGGTCGGCCAACTTCTCCACCCGCTACTGGCAGCAGCAGTCCTCGCTGCTCAACCTGCCCGTGGTGACCGCGTCCAGCACCACCGCGGAGAAGCAGGCGTCGACGTTCACCGTGGTACCGGGTCTCGCCGACTCGAACGCCTTCTCGTTCCGGGACTCCTCCGGAAAGTACCTGCGGCACTGGGACTTCCGGGGCCGCTTCGACTCGAACGACGGCTCGTCGATCTTCGCGAAGGACGCCACGTTCATCGCCCGCACGGGTACGGCATCGGGGTCGATCCGCTTCGAGTCGTACAACTTCCCGGGCTACTACCTGCGGCACTACAACTACCAGCTGCGGGTGGACCCCTCCGACGGTACGGACCTGTTCCGGCAGGACAGCTCCTTCGTCCCGGTCACGGCCTGGGCCTGACGCCGCAGGGCCGCTCACGCACCGGTTGCCGCCCCGGTCAGGTCCGGGGCGGCAACCGGTGCAGCCGTATGTCGTCGAGCCGGCCGTCCGTCACCCGTCCCGTCATGTAGGTGCAGTGGGGCCGGCGGCGGCGGTCGGTGGGCGAGCCCGGGTTGAGCAGCCGCAGGCCGGTGTCCGCGGTCGTGTCCCACGGGATGTGGCTGTGCCCGAAGACCAGCACGTCGAGATCGGGGAAGCGCTCGGCGCAGCGGCGCTCGCGGCCCTGCGCGGGGCCCGTCTCGTGGACGACGCCGAGGCGCAGTCCGTCCAGTTCGGCGTACGCCACCTCGGGGAGCCGGGCGCGCAGTTCGGGGCCGTCGTTGTTGCCGTACACGCCGACCAGACGGCGGGCGCGGCCCTCCAGCAGGTCGAGTGTGGCGGTGTCCACCCAGTCGCCGGCGTGGACGACCACGTCGGCGTGCGGCAGTTCACCGAGGAGCGGCTCGGGCAGGGCCTTGGCGCGCTTGGGGAGGTGGGTGTCGGACATCAGCAGGAGGCGCACGTCCTCAGGGTGTCATCCGGCGGGGCCTCCCGCTCGGGGTCGGCCGATGGCTGTCTCGGCCCACACCTGTTTGCCTCCCCCGGCCGGTACGGTCCCCCAGGCCGAGGACATGGCCTCGACGAGGAGGATGCCCCGGCCGCCGGTGGCCTCCCAGCCGATGCTGGCCGGTCCGACCGGGGTGCGCGGTGAGGAGTCGGCGACCGCGACGCGCAGGCGGTCGTCGACGAGGGTCAGGTCGAGGCGGACCTGGCCGTCGGTGTGCGCGAGCGCGTTGGTGACGAGTTCGGAGACGACGAGGAGAACGGCGTCGGCCTCGAACTCCACGCCCCACGCGCGCAGGGTGCGCCGGGTGAAGCGGCGGGCGTGGCCGACCGCCTGGGGCAGCCGCCACACCGTCCAGCTCTCGCGCAGCGGACGCAGGTCCATGCCGTCGTAGCGCATCAGCAGCAGGGCCACGTCGTCGTCGCGGTTGGCGCCGCCGAGCAGCGCGTCGGCCACGGGGCCGAGATGGGCCGGGTCGGCGGCGGCCAGGTCACCGGCCAGGCGGTCGAGGCCGTCCTCGATGTCGGTGTCGGAGGACTCGACGAGGCCGTCCGTGGTGAGGGCGAGCACGGTGCCGGGCCGCAGGCGCAGGGGGCTCATGGGGAACTCGGCCTGGGTGATCACGCCGAGGGGCGGGCCGGACTCCGACTCGGCGATCTCGGTGGTGCCGTCCGGGTGGCGCAGGACCGGGGGCAGATGTCCGGCGCGGACGCACCAGGCGGTGCCCTCCTCCATGTCCACGTCCACGTAGCAGCAGGTGGTGAAGAGGTCGGTCTCCATGTCCATCAGCAGCCGGTTGGCGTGGGAGACGACGACGTCCGGCGGGTGCCCCTCCACGGCGTACGCGCGCAGGGCCGTGCGCATCTGTCCCATGAGGGTGGCGGCTCCGGCGTTGTGGCCCTGGACGTCGCCGATGACGAGGGCGACGTGGTGGTCGGGCAGCGGGATCACGTCGTACCAGTCGCCGCCCACCTCCAGGCCCGCCGTGGTGGGCAGGTAGCGGGCGACGGCCACCGCGCCGGGGAGCGTGGGCAGCCGGCGCGGCAGCAGGGTGCGCTGGAGCATGCCGACGAGTTCGTGCTCGGCGTCGAAGGCGTGGGCGCGCATCAGGGCCTGGCCCGCGAGGCCCGCGGAGGCGGTCAGCAGGGCGCGCTCGTCGGGGCCGAAGTCGTGCGGGGCGTCCCAGCCGATCAGGCAGGCCCCGGCCATACGGCTGCCTGCGGGCAGCGGGAGGACGGCGAGGCCGCCGGGGCCGACGTCGGCGAGCGCGGGCTCCAGGGCGGTTCCGGCGGGCCAGATGGCGGCGCGGCCCTCGCGCAGGGCGGCGGCGAGGGTCGGCATGGCGCGCACGGGCGCGTCGGGCCACTCCGAGCGCCACTCCAGGCGCCACAGGTCGGGCCAGGCCTCCGGTTCGGGCGGGTCGAGGACGGTGACGACGAGGCGGTCGCCCTCCAGTTCGGCGAGTGCGATCCGGTCGGCCTGGAGGGGCTTGCGGAGGGCGGCGACCACGGCCTGGCTGACGTCGCGGACGGTGCCCGCGGTGGCCAGCGCGGCGGCGAGGCGCTGGACGCGGGCCACGTCGGTGAGCCCGGAGCGCAGGGTGGAGGCGTCGGCGACGGTGCCCACGAGCCGGGCCGCGCCGCCTTGCGTCGCGGGCAGCAGCCGGGCACGCAGCCGCAGCCACCTCGGCTCGCCGGAGGGCTGGCGGATACGGAACTCCAGCTCGCGGTCGCCCAGGGACAGGGGGTCCGACTCGACCATGGACATCAGCGAGGGCAGGTCCTCCGGCACGGTCAGGGCGAGAAGGGTCTCGACCCTGCCGTCGAAGTCCTCGGGCCCGAGCCCGAACAGCCGCAGCATCTCGTCGTCGACGTCGACGCGCCCGGTGCCCGTGTCCAGGTGGAACACGGCGCCCGCCGCGGGGCGCGGGCCCGGTGCGGCGTCCGAGGCGGCCTCGGCGAGGAGGGCGAGGCACTCCTGGTCGTCGGCGTCGAAGCCGTCCGCGCCGTCGTGCACGGCGAGCAGACAGCCCCGTTCCCCCCACGGCAGCACGCCCAGCGAGAAGTCCCTGAGCTCGGAGCGCCGGACGTCGGCGTCCTGGCCGAGTGCCCGGAACGGCAGCCACAGGGGGCGTCCCGACCGGCACGCCTCTGCCACGGGGGACGCCCCGGAAGCGGGGTAGCTGTCGCGCAGCCCGTACAGCGTCCTCGGTACTCCGGCCGACTCGGACAGGCACAGCAGGTCGCCGTCGTCGTCCGCGAGGTACACGGCGGCGACGGTCGCCCTCGCGAAGACGAGCACCTGTTCGAGGATGCGGTGCAGTCGCTGATGGGCGTCCCCCCTGCCCGGCCAGAGCCGGGAGTTCGGGGGCGGGTCGGAATCGACGACGAGGGACCGGAGGGCGAGCTCGGCGCGCGGCGTTCTCGTTGCGCGTCCCACCCCGTCCTCACCGCTCACGTCCGGTATTACAGCGCCTCCCGGACACTTTGCGCAGCCCCTGTGACAGGGCCGGGGCACGGCGGGCCGGGGACCGTCCCGGGGCGCCGGGTCCGCCGGAGACGGATGCCGCGTCGCTCGCCGTGCGCGCGGGGCGGTCGCGAGGGAGCCTTGGTGATGCGGGAAGCCGTGGCCCGGCCGGGCGAGGAGGTGGTCGCCGTGTCCGAGGGGCAGGCGTCCGGGCAGGCGTCGTCCGCCGTCACGCCACCGGCGGGGCGGCCGCTGCTGTCGCTGGCGCTGGCCTCGATGATGGACGCGGTGGACGCCCACTCCGGCGCCGTGTATCTGCGGGCGCCCGGCGAGCCGGTCCTGGAGATGGCGGTCATGGCGGGGCTGCCCCGCGCATTCGCCGCGCCGTGGGAGCGGGTGGGGCTGAACGCCCACGTCCCGGTCGCCGACGCCGTACGGGAACGGCGGCTGGTCTGGGTGAGCGGCGAGGAGGAGATGGCCCGCAGCTACCCGAACATCGCCATGGCGCTGCCGTACCCCTTCGCCCTGGCCGCCGTTCCGGTGGCCACGCAGGACACCGTGTACGGCTCGGTGTTCGTCACGTGGCCCGGCTCGCACGCGCACGACCTGTCGGAGCCGGAGCGCGGCCTGCTCACCGGGGCCTGCGGCCGGCTCGCGCTGAGGCTGGACCGGGCCACGCAGGGGGGCGACCCGGTCGGACCCGAGCCCGATCTGCTCGCGACGCCGGCCGCGAGCGTGACGCCCGGGACGCTCGGCTCGATGGAGGCGACACGGATGGTGGCGCGGCTGCCGTACGGGCTGTGCTCGCTCGATCTGCACGGGAGGGTCTCCTTCGCCAACCCGGCGGCGGCCGAACTGCTCGGTGTCCCGGTGAACGGTCTGCTGGGCGTCGAGCTGTGGGAGTCGGTGCCCTGGCTCAACGATCCCGTCTACGAGGACCGCTACCGGGCCGCGCTGATCAGCCGGCATGTGACGTCGTTCGCGGCGCTGAAGCCTCCCGGCGACTGGCTCTCGTTCCGGATGTATCCGGGGCCGGACGGACTGAGCGTGCGGATCTCCCCGGCCCGCGCTGTCGCCGAGATGGGCCGATCCGGGCGGCAGCCCGGCGACGGCGGCCCCTCCCTGATGACGCTGTCGCAGGTGGTGAGCCTGACGGGTGCGCTGACCGAGGCGGTGGGCGTGCGGGACGTGGTGCGGCTGGTCGCGGGCGAGATCGCGCCGGCCGTCGGCAGCCAGGCCGTGGCCCTGCTCGGCTCACGGGGCGGGCGCCTGCACGTGCTCGGTCTGCGGGGGTACCCGGACCCGCAGGTCGTTGAGCGCTTCGACGGACTGCCGCTCAGGGCGCGGACTCCCGGTACCCGCGCGCTGACCAGCGGGGTGCCCGCCTTCCTCCGGTCCCGTGAGGAGCTCGAACGGCTGTATCCGGCACAGCCGCGGATGGAGGACGGTATGGCGGCGTGGGCGTTTCTGCCGCTGGTGGCCTCCGGACGGCCGGTGGGCGTCTGTGTGTTCGCGTACGCGGAGCCGCATCCGTTCCCCACGGAGGAACGCGCCGTACTGACCAGCCTCAGCGGCCTGATCGCCCTGGCGCTGGGCCGGGCCCTCCTCTACGACGTGAAGCACCAGGTGGCCCATGGTCTGCAGGCCGCCCTGCTGCCGCCCTCACTGCCCTCGCTCCCGGGTATCGAGACGGCGGCCCGCTATCTGCCGGCCACTCAGGGCATGGAGATCGGCGGGGACTTCTACGATCTGGTGCCCGCGCAGGAGCAGGCGGCCGCCGTGATCGGTGACGTGCAGGGGCACAACGTGACGGCGGCGGGTCTGATGGGGCAGCTCCGTACGGCCGTACGCGCGTACACGGCCGTGGGGCAGGCGCCGGAGGAGGTCATGCGGAGCACCAACCGGATGCTCATCGACCTCGGCAGCGATCTGTTCGCCAGCTGTCTGTATCTGCGCCTCGATCCGGCGGCCGGGTCGGCGGTCATGGCCCGCGCGGGCCATCCGCCGCCGCTGCTGCGCGGGCCGGACGGAAAGGTGCGGGTGGTCGAGCCGGCCGGCGGGCCGCTCCTGGGGGTCGACGCGTCCGCCGCGTACCCGGGGACCGGGATCGCGCTCGCGCCGGGCACGCTGCTCGCCCTCTACACCGACGGGCTCATCGAGTCCCCGGGCGTCGACATCGAGGACTCCCTGGCCGACCTCGCCGAACGGCTCGCCGAGACCGGGGACCGGCCGCTGGACGCTCTCGCCGACGGCCTCGTGCGGGACAGCGCCACGGCGAGGGAACGGCTGGACGACGTGGCGCTGCTGCTGTTGCGGGTGCCCGGGGACTGAGCGGCCCCGGCCCTGACGGGTCGTATCCCGCCACGACACAGAGCGGTCCGGCCCTCCCGCCGGAGGGCCGGACCGTTGCGCTGCCCGGTCGGAACCGCTGTAACGCCGGGTCAGCGGCTCAGGGAGCTGAAGACGCCCGGGTCAGGGGATGGTGATGCTGATCCCGCCGTCGTCCTCCGCGGCCTCTTCTTCCTGCTCGTTGCCGATGCCCTCTTCCTGACCGGCACCGGCCTGCTCGCCCGCACCGGCTTCCTCGCCGACACCGGCTTCCTCACCGGCACCGGCCTGGTCACCAGCGCCCGCTTCCTCACCGGCGCCGGCCTCTTCGCCGCCCGCGCCCTCTTCCTGACCGGCGCCCTGCTCCTCACCGGCGCCCTGCTCGCCGCCGGCCGCGCCGCCCTCGCCGAGGGTCGCGCCGGTCGCCTCAAGGGCGGTGCTGACGGGCTGGAAGAAGGTCTCGCCGCCGACGGTGCAGTCGCCACTGCCGCCGGAGGTCAGACCGATGGCGGCGCCGTCCGCGGTGAACAGGGAGCCGCCGCTGTCGCCCGGCTCGGCACAGACGTTGGTCTGGATGAGCCCGGTGACCGTGCCCTCCGGGTAGTTGACCGTGGCGTTGAGGCCCGTGACCTCGCCCTCGTTGAGGCCGGTGGTGGAGCCCATGCGGATGACCGGCTGGCCGACCGTGGCCTCGCCGACCTGGGTTATCTCCACCTGGTTGCCGTCGCCGGTGTCCACGGTGCTGGCCGCCTGGGTGGCCGGGTCGTCGTAGTTGACCAGCGCGAAGTCTCCCTCGCCCGGGAACGTGGCCGTCTCCGCGTCGACCGTGCCGATCGGAGCGCCGTTCTCCTCCTCCGACCACTCTGCGGCGGCGACACCGCAGTGACCGGCGGTCAGGAAGGCGGGGTTGCCCTCGGAGTTGGTGACGTTGAAGCCGAGCGAGCAGCGCGCACCGCCACCGAAGATGGCGTCACCGCCCTCGGCGAAGGTCTTGAAGGTGCCCTCGGACTTCTTGACGGTGGCCATGCCCTCGCCGAGCGACTTGACCGTCGACTGCAGTCTGTTCCACGTGTCACCAGTGACGGTGGAGTCGGCGGTGACACGGATCTCGTTGGTCTTCGGGTCGACGGCCCAGGCGGTGCCCGGGATCGACGCGTCCGCCTTCAGCGTCGCCTCGGCGGTCTTGATGTCCTCGGTGCTGTTCTCGACCTCGTTGGCAACGGCGCCGACGGACTCGATCTGCTGGATCACCTGGCTGTTGTCGCCGACCACGTTGATGATGATCTGCTGCTTGTCACCGTCGTAGTACGAACCGGCGAACGCGCCACCGAGCAGTTCTTCGAGCTGCGAGGCCACGTCCGGGACGTCGGCCGCCGTGAACGTCTTCGGGGCTGCGGCGGTGTTGTTGTCCTCGGACTGTCCCGCCATAGCGTTCGGGATAATCAGTGCGGCCGCTCCGAGCGCCACCACGCTTCCTGCCGCGATGACAGCCTTGCGCTTGGGTGTGCGTTTGTGACTCAACTCTGAACCTCCTGGGGACGGGGGCCAGGGCCACCGTCCGGCAGTGACTGGGGCGCCTGGATGCCTGTGAATACGCACGTGTCGCGTGGGGTGTTCAACGGTGGGAAGAATCAATTCATGAACCTGACTCTCGCCGAGGCCGAGAAGATCCTTTCCGCCAACTTCGCCCCATGGGTCCTTGAACTGGGGCTTTCCGTACAGGAGTTGAGTGAGCGTGGGGCGGTGCTGCGACTGCCGTGGTCCGATCGGCTGGCCCGTGAGGGGGGTGCCCTGTCGGGTCAGGCACTGATGGCCGCGGCCGACACGGCGACGGTGATCGCGGTGTCCGCGGCACGCGGCGCCTTCGTCCCCATGACGACGGTTCAGCAGTCGACCAGCTTCCAGCGAGCCGTCACGGAAGCGAACGTCACGGTGGAGGCCGTCCTCACGAAGCTCGGCCGCCGGATGGCCTTCGCCGACATCACGATGACCGCGGAGGGCTCGGAGGAGATCGCGGCGCGGGCGAGCGCCGTGTACGCGCTCCTGGGGTGACCGGGCTCCCCCTGACGTACGGACGTCCCCGCGTGATGAACGGTCAGCTACCTACCGGTAGCTGACCGTTCATCACGCGGCGCCGAATCCCGGCTTCGGCGAATCTCCACATCGAATGCGCAACCAAGTCACGGCACGCGGCGGATCCGCACAGGGGTCCGCCGCGTGCCGCGCCTTTGTGGCGGGAGTGTCCCGTTCGTTTTCCCGGCGGCCGTGACGGTGATGCAACGATGCCGCGCGCGGTGTGAAGAAGTGGCCACCGCTGCGTGTGCGGGCCTGCACCATTACGCCCTTCCCGACGTCAACTTCCCTGGTGAGGGCCGTCGTTGATTGGAAGCGCGGAGCGCCACCGTGCTTTGATCCATCGCACCGCGGCAGTCGCCCGAAGGTTCCCCGGGAGCCGGTGCCGACGCCGCGTGGCGGCCGACCGTCTGTTCCAGAAGGGGGCCGCTCTCCCCCTTATGAATATCCATACGAAGGGAAGTTCCCACATGAACTCCACCCCCCGCGTTGAGACCGCCGAGATCTCGGACGCCGCCCTCGACGCCGTCTCCGGCGGTCTGTCCGTGAACGCGGTCAACACCCTCACCAGCACCGTTGACGGCATCGTGCCGGTCTCCTCGACCGTCGACCAGGTCGTCAACACCGTTGAGGGCACCACCGGCCTGGACACCGCTCCGGTCACCAACCTGGTCGCCGGTCTCTGATCGCGCCTCGTTGCCTCTGAGTCCCGGAGCCGTTCGCCGGTTCCGGGACTCTCGGGTGCCGCAAAACCCCTGTAGGACCCGGCCCAGGTGAGGGAAGTCCGTGCAGTTCCGCCAACAGGCCCTCGCCAAGCTGCAGTCGCCCGAGGAGCTCGACCTCCCGGTGCGCTTCGCCCGCCCCCAGGGCTGGCTCGTGCTCGCGGTGACGGTGATCGCGATGGCCGCCGCGTCCGTGTGGGCCGTCACCGGTTCGGTGGCGTCCACGGTCGGCGCGCCCGCCGTCCTGACGCACGGGCAGGGCAGTTACGTCCTGCAGAGCCCCGTCGCCGGCCAGGTCACCGAGATCCTCGCCGAGCAGGGCGAGCGGATCGCCGCCAGGGCACCCGTCCTCAAGGTCCGCACCGAGCAGGGCGAGACGGTCGTACGGGCCGTCGCCGCGGGCCGGGTCACCGCGCTGGCCGCACAGATCGGCCAGATCATCTCCACCGGCGCCGATGTCGCGGCCGTCGAGAAGGTCGCCGAAGCGGGCGACCCGCTGTACGCGACGGTGTACGTGCCCGCCGCCGACGCCTCCATGATCCCCGAGGACGCCTCGGTGGACCTCACCGTCCAGTCGGTGCCCACCCAGCAGTACGGCGTGCTGCGCGGCCATGTGAAGTCCGTGGACCGCACCGCCCAGACCCCGCAGTCGATCAGCGCGTTCCTCGGCGACAGCCAGCTGGGCGAGCAGTTCACCAGGAAGGGCCGGCCGGTGGCCGTACTCGTGCGCCTGGACCGCGCGTCCGGCACCGACTCCGGCTACGCGTGGTCCTCGCAGGACGGACCGCCGTACAAGCTCACCTCCATGACCATGGCCTCGGGTTCGATCCGTATGGCAGATCAGCGTCCGATCGATTGGCTGCTGCCGTGAGCGCCTCCCGCGTGTCCCGGGAGACCGCTCCCCCACCCGTGCGCGGCAGGCGCAAGGCCCCGTCGAAACGCCCCGCGCCCAGGCCGAAGCGGAGGCAGAGGGCCGTCCGCACGCCCACCGTCCTCCAGATGGAGGCCGTGGAGTGCGGTGCCGCCTCGCTCGCCATGGTGCTCGCCCACTACGGACGGCACATCCCCCTGGAGGAGCTGCGCATCGCGTGCGGCGTCTCCCGTGACGGCTCGCGCGCGAGCAACCTGCTCAAGGCGGCGCGGAGTTACGGTCTGACGGCCAAGGGCATGCAGATGGACCTGGCCGCGCTCGCCGAGGTCAAGGCGCCGGCCATCCTGTTCTGGGAGTTCAACCACTACGTCGTCTACGACGGCATGGGCCGCCGCTTCGGCCGCCGTGGCGTGTACGTCAACGACCCGGGCAAGGGCCGCCGGTTCGTGCCCATGGAGGACTTCGACTCCAGCTTCACCGGGGTCGTCCTCGTCATGGAACCGGGCGAGGACTTCGAGCGGGGCGGGCGCAAACCCGGCGTGCTCGGCGCCATGCCGGCCCGGCTGCGCGGTACGTCGGGCACGATGCCCACCGCCGTGCTGGCCAGCCTGCTGCTGGTGGCGGTCGGCGCGGCGGTGCCCGCGCTGAGCCGCACCTACATCGACATGTTCCTGATCGGCGGCCAGACGTCCCTGCTGGGCGTGCTGTTCGCGTCGATGGGCGCCTCGGTGCTGCTCACGGTGATCCTGACCTGGTTGCAGCAGGCCAACCTCCTGCGCGGCCGCATCATCTCCTCGACCCTCTCGAGCGCCCGCTTCCTGCGCCATCTGCTGCGCCTGCCGGTCACGTTCTTCGCCCAGCGCAGCCCGGCCGACCTCGTCCAGCGGCTCCAGTCGAACGACGCGGTGGCCGAGACCCTGGCCCGCGACCTCGCGGCGGCGGGCGTGGACGCGGTCGTGGTCGTGCTCTACGCGGTGCTGCTCTACACCTACGACCCGCAGCTGACCTTCGTGGGCATCGGCGTGGCCCTGCTCAACGTGGTGGCGATGCGGGTGGTCATCCGGCTGCGCGCCACCCGTACGGCGAAACTGCGCGCCGACAGCGCCCGGCTGACCAACACCTCGTACACCGGCCTGCAGCTGATCGAGACGATGAAGGCGACCGGCGGCGAGGACGGCTATTTCCGCAAGTGGGCCGGACAGCACGCCACCACCCTGGAGGAGCAGCAGCGCCTCGGGGTGCCGAGCGCCTGGCTGGGCGTGGTGGCACCGACCCTGGCGACCCTGAACAGCGCGCTGATCCTGTGGATCGGCGGGATGCGGGCCGTCGAGGGCCATATCTCGGTCGGGCTGCTGGTCGCGTTCCAGGCGCTGGTGACCCGCTTCACCGCGCCGCTGACGCGGCTGAACGGTGTCGCGGGCCGTATCCAGGACTTCGCGGCCGACGTGGCCCGGCTGAAGGACGTCGAGAACTTCCAGGTGGACCCGCTGTACGCCCGCCGCGGCGCGACGGAGTCAACGCGCCGGCTGCACGGTCATGTCGAGCTGGAGAACATCACGTTCGGCTACAGCCCGCTCGACAAGCCGCTGCTGACCGGCTTCGACCTGACGGTCGGCCCGGGACAGCAGGTGGCGCTGGTCGGCGGCTCGGGCAGCGGCAAGTCGACGGTGTCCCGGCTGATCGCGGGCCTGTACGCGCCGTGGGAGGGCGTGATCCGCATCGACGGGCAGCGGCTCGAGGACATTCCGCGCGGTGCGCTGGCCGCCTCCGTCTCCTTCGTCGACCAGGACGTGTTCCTCTTCGAGGGCACGGTCCGCGACAACGTGGCGCTGTGGGACCCGTCGATACCGGACGACGCGGTCGTGACCGCGCTGGAGGACGCGGCGCTGTACGACGTCGTGACGCGCAGGCCCGGCGGCATCCACAGCAGGGTCGAGCAGGACGGGCGGAACTTCTCCGGCGGGCAGCGGCAGCGCCTGGAGATCGCCCGGGCCCTGGTGCGCAGGCCCAGCATCCTCGTCCTCGACGAGGTGACGAGCGCGCTGGACGCGGAGACCGAGCTGGTCGTCATGGACAACCTGCGCAAGCGCGGCTGCGCCTGCGTGGTGATCGCGCACCGGCTGAGCACGGTCCGCGACAGCGACGAGATCGTGGTGCTCCAGCACGGCACGATCGTGGAGCGCGGGCGGCACGAGGACCTCGTCGCGCGCGGCGGCGCGTACGCCGCGCTGGTCAGGGAGCGGTGAGATGAGAGCCGTTCAGGAAGGGCACGAGGGCGACGTGGTCCTCGGCGCGCTCGGCGGGATGGGCACGCCGATCGACTGCAGCGGGTACAGCCGCCTCGATCTGGAGGGCCCGCAGGTTCTGTGGCTGGTGGCGTCGGGCGCGCTCGACCTGTTCGCGGTCGACGCCGGGGAGCAGGGCCACTGGCACCATCTCGGTCGGCTGGAGGCGGGTTCCCTGCTGCTCGGCCCGGTCGCCGGGCCTCAGCACACGCTGGTGGCCCGGCCGTTGCGCGACTGCGTGGTGCGCCGTATCGGACTGCGCGAGCTGTACCAGCCGGTCGACACGGCGAGCTGGTCGTACGACGAGTACGGCAACGCGCAGTACGTGCCGCCGACGACGAGCCCGTTGGAGTACGCGCTCGCCCTGGGCGTCGGCCGGAGCCTGTCGATCCTCTTCCAGGCGCCCATGGCCACAGAGAACGCGGCGGCGCTCACTGACGACGACGTCTTCTGGATGCAGGTGCCCCCGGGCAGCGTCCAGTACGGCTCCCTGTACGGCGCCGAGGCGGCGGCCGACCTGCTGATGGACCCCGGGGTCTGGCAGGGCATGGTCGACCAGCAGTACCGGCTGCTCGCCACCCTGGACCGGTGGATCGAGCAGCTGGAGCGCACCCACGAGGACCGTACGGCCGCCGGGATCAAGGCGGGCGAGGCGGTGCGCGCCCAGGCGGACCGGACGCTGCTGGCCTCGATCGGCAAGCCGTCGTCGGCGCGGCGCACGACGGCGGCGGACGCCGACGCCACGTACGCGGCCTGCGAGCTGGTCGCCCGCGCGGCCGGGATCGCCCTCTCCGAGCCCGCGCAGAGCGGCACGGAGAGCGACCGGCTCGACCCGGTGGAGCGGATCGCGCTCGCCTCGCGGGTGCGTACCCGCGCCGTACGGCTCACCGGGCGCTGGTGGCGGGAGAACGTCGGCCCGCTGGTGGGCCACCGGTCCCTGTCGGGCGCACCGGTCGCGCTGCTGTGGCGGCGGGGCGGCTATGTGGCCGTACAGCCGTCGTCGGGACGCGAGACGCCGATCGAGAAGGCGAACGCGACGGAGTTCGAGCCGCGCGCGGTGATGTTCTACCGTCCGCTGCCCGAGCGGACGCTGAGCCCGCTGCGGCTGATGCGGTTCAGTCTCCAGGGCACCGGCGGCGACCTGGGCAACCTGGCGGTGAGCGGACTGGTGACGGTCGCGCTGAGCGCGCTGGTGCCGATCGCCACGGGCAAGGTGCTCGGCGTCTACGTGCCGAAGGCGCAGGAGAACCTGATCGTGCAGGTGTGCCTCGCGATCATCGTGGCGAGTGTGGTGTCGGCGGCGTTCCTGCTGCTGCAGAACCTCACGATCCTGCGCCTGGAGGGCCGGATCGAGGCCACGCTGCAGCCGGCCGTGTGGGACCGGCTGCTGAGACTGCCGACGAAGTTCTTCACCTCGCGCTCCACGGGCGAACTGGCCAGCGCGGCCATGGGCATCAGCTCGATCCGCAGGCTGCTGGCGGGCGTCGGTCCGGTCGTCGCCCAGTCCGTGACGGTCGGCGCGGTGAACCTGGCGCTGCTGCTCTGGTACAGCGTGCCCATGGCGCTGGCCGCGATCGGCATGCTCGTGGTCATCGCCGCGGTGTTCCTGGGCCTGGGGCTGTGGCAGGTGCGCTGGCAGCGGCGGCTCGTGGTGCTCGGCAACAAGCTGAACAACCGGGCGTTCCAGACCCTGCGCGGGCTGCCGAAGCTGCGGGTCGCGGCGGCCGAGAACTACGCGTACGCGGCCTGGGCGGGCGAGTTCGCACGCAGCCGGGAGCTCCAGCAGAAGGCCGGTCGCGTCAAGAACCTCACCGCCGTGCTGGGCGCCGTGTATCTGCCGCTGGTCACGCTGGTGATGTTCATGCTGCTGGCCGGTCCGGCGCGCGGCTCGATGTCGGCGGCCGCCTTCCTCACCTTCAGCACCTCGGTGACCATGCTGCTGACCTCGGTCACCCAGCTGACCGGCGCGTTCGTGTCGGTGGTGTCGGCGCTGCCGCTGTTCGAGGAGATCAAGCCGGTACTGGAGGCGGCGCCCGAGGTGCGTACGGCGAACACCCGGCCGGGTGTGCTGTCCGGTGCCATCGAGGCGCGTCGGCTGTCCTTCCGGTACGCCGACGACGGCCCCCTGGTCCTCGACGACGTGTCCTTCCGGATCGGCGCGGGTGAGTTCGTGGCGATCGTCGGCCCCAGCGGCTGCGGCAAGTCCACGCTGCTGCGGCTCCTGATCGGCTTCGACAAGCCGGTCTCGGGGAGCGTCCTGTACGACGGCCAGGACCTGGCGGCCCTCGACCAGTCGGCCGTGCGCCGCCAGTGCGGGGTCGTGCTCCAGCACGCGCAGCCGTTCACCGGCTCCATCCTGGACGTCATCTGCGGAGCGGAGCCGTACACGCCCGAGGAGGCGATGGCGGCGGCCGAGATGGCGGGGCTGGCCGAGGACATCAAGCGGATGCCGATGGGTCTGCACACCATCGTGCAGGGCAGCGGTGCCGTCTCCGGCGGTCAGCGCCAGCGGCTGATGATCGCCCAGGCGCTGATCCGGCGGCCGCGCATCCTCTTCTTCGACGAGGCCACCAGTGCCCTCGACAACGAGACCCAGCGCAAGGTCATCGAGAGCACCCGGGCCCTCAACGCCACCCGTGTCGTCATCGCCCACCGCCTGTCCACGGTGCTGGACGCCGACCGCGTCATCGTGATGGAGGACGGCAGGGTGGCCCAGCAGGGGCCTCCGGCGCAGCTTCTGGCGGACACGGGTGGCCGGCTGCACGAGCTGGTGCGGCGGCAGATGGCCTGACGGAGCGAGCCGGGGGCCGGGTCAACCGGGGACACGCTCCAGGGCCGCCTCCAGCTCTGCCACCCGTCGTGGCACGTCGAGGGAGCGGACCAGCTCCAGCGCCTCGCCGTAGGCCTCCCGGGCGAGGGCGGGCCGGCCGGCGTGGAGGTGGATGTCTCCCAGGATCTTGAGCATGGTGGCGAGCCCCGCCCGGTCACCGCGGGTCCGGTGGAACTCGACGGCCGGCGCGAGGACCTCCTCGGCGTCGGCGTACCGGCCCATCTCGTCGTGCACCAGGGCCAGATGCCACTGGCACCACACGATCTCCGCCGGGTCGCCGCGGCGTCGGCTCTCCTCCAGGGCGTCGGTCAGGACGCGTGCCGCCTCCTCGTGCCGCTCCAGTTGCCGGTAGGCGTCGGCCATGTGGGCGGCGAGCCAGATCTCGGCGCCCTTGTCGCCGCGCTGCCGGTAGATGGCCCGGGCCTCGGCGTACCGGCGCAGCCCGTCCCCGGGGCGATGCAGATCGCACTGGAAGTCGCCGAAGTGCGTCAGGATCCAGCCCTCCTTGTCCTGGTCGCCCCTCCCCCTGGCGATCTCCAGGGCCCGCGCGTACAGTTCGGCCGCCTCGTGGCGGCCGAGGGCCCGGCGCGCCTCGGCGAGATGGATGAGGGAGCCCAACTCCGCGCTCTCGTCGTGCCGTGTGCGGGCCGCCTCCACCGCCATGGCCTTGACGGACTCCATCTCCTCCCAGTGGCTGCGGTTGAAGAGGAGGCCGTAGAGCGATTCCGCCATGCTGAGCACCAGGTCCCACTCCTGGGTCTCGTACGCGCGGCGGATGGTGGCCCGGACGTTGAGGTGTTCCTCCGCGAACCAGTCGACGGCGTCGGCGGGCGGGAGTTCGTGGGCTCCCGGACGGCTCATCCAGGTGGCCATCCGGGTCGCGTACCAGTCCAGTGAGCGCCGCACGGCCGCCTGCCGGTCCGCCGCCGGTTCGGTGCGCTCGGCATGCTCCCTGGCGTACAGGCGCAGCAGGTCGTGCAGCCGGTAGCGCTCACCGGTGGAGCCGCCGACCTCGACGAGCTGCCGGTCGGCCAGTTCGCCGAGCAGCCGCTGGGCGTCCTCCGGTCCGATGCCTGCGCAGACCGCCGCCAGTTCGGACACGAAGTCCGCTCCGGCGAGCAGGCCGAGGTACCGGAACAGGCGGCGGGTGTCCTCCCTGAGGGCCCGGTAGCTGACCTCGAAACTGCTGCGTACGCCGATGTCCTCGCCGTCCAGTTGGCCCTCCAGCTGCGAGATGCGCTGCCGTTCGTCGGCCAGCAGCTCCGCGTGCACGCCCAGGGGCCGCCTGCTCTGGGAGGGGGCGATCAGGTTGGCTCCGGTGATGCAGATGGCCAGGGGCAGTCCTCCCAGAAGGGTAACGATGGTGTGAGCGGCGTCGCGTTCCCGGGCGACCCGCTTGGCGCCCACGATCCGCTCGAACAGCCGCAGGGCTTCCACATCGGGCAGCGGCTCGACCTCGACCCGGTCCGCCCCCTTGACGGAGGGCAGGGCCGAGCGGCTGGTGAGGAGGGCGGCGCTGCCCGGCGCGGTGGGCAGCAGTGGGACGATCTTGGGCACCTCGGCCACGTTGTCCAGGACGAGCAGACTCGGCCCGCCCCGCAGCAGGTCCTGCACCACTCTCTGGCGGCCCGGGGCGTCGGGCGGCAGGTCGTCGCCCTTCAGCCCGAACGCCTGGAGGATCTGGATCATGGCGGCGTCGGTGGACACCTCGAAGCCCGTGCCGCCGAGGTCGACCTGGATGCGGGCGTGCCGGAAGGTGGGGGCGAGGCGGTGGGCGATCTGGGTGGCGAGCTCGGTCTTGCCGACGCCGGCCATGCCGTGCAGGACCACGACCGGGGCGCTGTCGGCCAGTTGGTCGGTGAGCAGGGCGCTGGCCCGCACGATCGCGCGTGCGCGGTCGGTGAAGTCGGTGGCGGCCCGGCGCAGTTTCATGTGCCGGGTCGCGGGCTGTCCGTTCCCGGTGCGGGGACGGGGCAGGTCGATCCAGTTGCCCACCCCCAGGTCCCACCACCACGGCGTGTCCTCGCCCAGGGCGATCAGCCCGGTCAGGGGTGTCACGGTCAGGGTGGAGGAGCCCTCGGGCAGGTGGTGCTCGGTGATGACACCCACCGCGGCGGGGTCGGTTCCCGCGTCGTCGCTGAAGACGACCGCCCCGGACATGCCGTGCCACTGCGAGTCCTCTCCCCCGGCCGTCCCGCGCGGCGTGGAGTCCGTGCGGAACTCCAGAAGGCCGCGTCGCAGGTTGGAGCCCGGTGCGATGAATCCGTTGATCTGGGAGCTGTCGCGCAGGGGCACGTCGGTGCCTTCCCGGGGGTGCTCCTTCCAGGCGGGGTAGCCCAGCGCCCAGCACGTGACCCGTTCGGTCCGTCCGCGGTCGACGCGCGCGTACCGCACGGTGGAGACGTCGGCCAGGGCAGGGTGGTCGGCGACCCGCAGCACGGCGAGGTCCTGATCGGGATCCGCGGCGAGGATGTCCGCCGCCAGGTCGAACTCCTCCCGGCGCCGTACGCTGATCCGCACGGTGCCGCGGCCGTCGCCGAGCACGTTGTGCGCGGCGGTGAGGATCAGCCGGCCGCCGACGAGACAGCCGGAGCCGACACTCCATGCTCCGTCCCGCCATCTGCGGATCACTTCCACCGCGCGCCCGGTGGGGGCCGTCTCCGCCGTCATCCGGGTCTCCGGCGTCACTGCCCGGCGGGGAATTCACGCGTGACGCGCACCGGCCGTCCCGTACGGTCGGTCGGTGCCTCCAGCGTGATCAGGACCCGCTGGATCTCCTCCCTGCGGTACTGTCCGTCGCCGCCGAGTTCCAGCACCCAGAACTTGGCGCGGCTCGTGCCTGTCGCCTGGTGTGTGACTCCGACGCTCAGCTCCAGTTGCACCTCGCCGACACCGAAGCGGAGATCCGCGTCCGAGCCGGCGGCGACGGCCTCGGCCAGTTCCTTCCGCAAGGCGGCGATGGTCTCGGCGAGCCCAAGGTTCCCCACTGTGCTGTCCCCCGTGTCCGTGTTCCGCGTCGGCACGGCGCCGAGCGGCCGCCGACCGGAGACACCTCCCCCGCCGGGCGGGACGAGTATTCCCACGCGGATGGCAGGTCACGCGGGAATCCCGGGAACGCCCGCGGCGCGGTGCGTGCCGTGATAATGCCGCGTGGTGGGTTCACGGCCCGCCGTACGGCGCCCATGGTGGTGGTATGCGCAGATCCGCGGCGGCCGTAGGCAGTTCGGTGTTCCTCGCGTGTGTGCCGGGCACGGTGGCCGTGCTGGTGCCGTGGTGGCTGACCGGGTGGCGGGCCGGGGACTGGTGGCCCCCCTTGCGGGGGCTGGGGATCGTGCCGCTGGTGGCGGGCGCCGTGGTGCTGTCGTCCGCGTTCGTACGGTTCGTGGTGGAGGGGCTGGGCACGCCCGCCCCCGTCGCGCCCACCGAGCACCTCGTCGTGGGCGGGCTCTACCGGTATGTGCGCAATCCGATGTACGTCGCGGTCGTCGCCGTGATCGCGGGGCAGGCTCTGCTGCTGGCACGGCCGGTGCTGTTGGCCTACGGCGCGCTTGCCGGGCTGGGGATGTGGGCGTTCGCGAGGGGGTACGAGGAGCCGGCGCTGGCGCGGCGGTTCGGTGAGGAGTACGAGCGCTACCGGCGGGCCGTGCCCGGCTGGTGGCCCCGGCCGCGTCCCTGGCGCGGGCCGGAGTGACGCGGCAGGAGCAGCAGCGACGCGACCGGGATCGCGGCCAGGACCAGCCACGGCACCGCCGGCGGGAGTCCGGTGTCCAGGAGGGAGCCCGTGGCCGAGCTGCCGATCAGGACGATCAGGCCGGAGACGGAGGACAGCGCGCCCGTGTAGAGGCCGAGGCGTCCGTCCTCGGCGAGGTCGGGCACCCAGGCGCGGGCGGCGGGCGCGACGAGCATCTGGCCGAGGGTGAGCAGGACGACGAAGCCCGCCGCGGGCAGCAGGCCCGTGGCTCCCGTCCATCCGGCGGGCCGGGCCACCGCGACGACCGCGAACCCGGCGGCGATCAGCAGCAGTCCGGCCGCCATGGAGCGGCGCAGGTCGAGCCGGTGCGCGGCCCAGTTGGTGACGGGCAGCTGGGCGGTCACCACGAGCAGCGAGGACAGCGCGAACAGCCAGGCCAGCGGCGCCTGTGAGCCGGCCGCGCGCTCCACCTCGTCGGGGAGGATCAGATACAGCTGGTTGTACGCCAGCAGATAGGCGCCGTACGCGCAGCACAGCGCGAGGAAGCGGCGGTTGCGGGCGAGCCCGCGCAGGCCTCCCCGGGCCTTCACGCGCGCCCGGCCGGGTATGTGCTGCGGCAGCAGCCGGGCGTGCCCGGCCAGGACGAGGACGAAGACCCCGGCGCCGGTCAGGCACACCGTGCGGAAGTCCACCTCGAGCAGCAGCGCGCCGATGAGGGGGCCGACGAAGGCGCCGGCCTGTCCCGCCACCGTGAACAGGGCCAGCACGCTGGTGCGGGAGCCTCCGCCCGCCTCCTCCCAGACGACCGCCTGTCGGGCCACTTCGGACTCGACGGCCGGGGAGAACAGGGCGGCGGCGAAGCCGATGAGCAGGACGGCGCCGATGACCGCCCAGGACTCCTCGGCGTGTCCGAGCCACAGGAACCCGGCGATCCGCAGTACGCAGCCCACGAGCACCACGGGCCGTACGCCGTACCGGTCGGCCAGGGCGCCGCCCACCACGAACAGGCCCTGCTGGCTGAAGGTGCGCAGCCCGAGGACGAAGCCGACCATCCAGCCCGCCATGCCGATCGCGGTGCCGAGGTGCTCGGCCAGGAAGGGCAGTACGGCGAAGAACCCGATGTTGAAGGCGAGCTGGGTGAGGATCAGCAGCCGCAGGAGGGGGTTCAGCCGCGTCCAGGTGCGGCGGCGCCCTCCGGTCGTGGTCTGCGTCGGTGTGGGTGTGGGTGTCGGTGGCTGGGTCGTCATCCGGTTTTCCCGAGTGTGGTCGCTGTGGCGGGCTTCGGCCGTCGTACCGCGGCCGGGGTACGCGGCCGGGGCAGCCGCACCCCGCCCGCCGCCGTGACCGCCAGCGCCCCGAGAAGGGCGAGCACGGCGGCGGGGGCGAGTACGGCCCAGGGGGCGCGTTCGACGTACGGCTGGTTCTCGGCGAGGAGCAGGCCCCATTCGGGGTCCGGTGGCCGGGTGCCGAGGCCGAGGAAGCCGAGAGCGGTCAGGGCGAGGGCCACGGAGGGCAGCCGGAGCAGGGCGTGGCGGGTGACCGGGGGCAGTACGGCGGGCAGGAGTGCGCGCCGGAGCAGGTGGAACCGGTCCGCGCCCAGGGCCTTCGTGGCCGTCACATGCGTGGTGGCCCGCTCCTGTTCGAGGAGGGCGGTGGTGTGTGCGGCGAGCGGGGCCCAGGCGACGGCGGCGACCGCGAGGGCGGGTGTCGCGGGGCCGCTTCCGGCCACTCCGGCCGTCAGCAGGCCCGCGAGGACGGGCGGTACGGCGTTGACGGTGTCGACGAGCGGCCCGGACAGCCGGGGCAGCAGGCCGAGCAGGACGCCGGTGAGAAGGGCGGCGGCACTGATCGCCACGGCGAGGGCGAGCGTGCCGAACGCCCCGTGCCCGATGCGGGCGAGCACGTCGCGGCCGAGCGCGTCGGTGCCGAACGGGTGGGTCCAGGAGGGGGGTTGGAGCCGGGCACCGGTGTCCAGGACCAGCGGGTCGCGGGCCAGGCCGCACGCGATGACGCCGATCAGGACCGCACCGTACAGCAGCGGCGTCGTCCTGGGCGCGGGACGCGTGGGCCGGTGCAGGGACCGGAGGGCGTTGTCGCGCAGGGCCGGGCCGATGAGCAGGCGGGCGGTGAGCCGGGCGAGCGCCGCGGCGACGGCGGCCAGCAGGACGAGGGCGAGCGTGCCGGCCTGGAGGACGGGCAGGTCCTGGGCGATCGCGGCCTGGAGGGTGGTGCGGCCCAGTCCCGGGATGTCGAAGATCTGCTCCACGGCGACCGCGCCACCGGTGAGGCCGACGGCGAACAGGCCGAGGTTCGGCAGGAGTCCGGGCACACAGCGGCGCAGCGCCTGCCGGGCGACCGAGCGTGCGGGGACGCCCCGTGCCGCGGCGGCCGGCGCCCAGGGCTCGGCGAAGGCGCCCGGCAGCGTGTCGTCGAGCATGCGGCCGAGCAGCGCTCCCGCGGGCAGGCCCAGGGCGAGTGCGGGGAGCAGCGTCCAGCGGGGCCCGTACCAGCCGAGGGCGGGCAGCCAGCCGAGGTGGACGCCGACCACGGCGGCCAGCACGGAGGCGGTGAGGAACTCGGGCAGCGCGGCCAGCACCGCTGATGCGGCACCTCCTCCCCCGCGCTCGCCGAGGCGGCGGCGCGAGCCCAGCCACAGCGTGCGGGCGGTGACCGCCGCCGCCGTGGCCACCGTGACCACGAGCGCGACGGCCATGAGCAGCAGCGAGACACCGAGGGCCTGGACGATTCCGGGGCCCACCTCGTCCCCGGAGATCCAGGACCGCCCCGCGTCACCGCGTGCGAGGCCCGAGAGCCAGTCGCCCAGGATGCGCGACGGTCCGGCGTCCAGGCCGAGTTGCCCGCGCACGGCCGCCAGCACCTCGGGGGTGGGGGTGCGTTCGGCCGAGCGGGCCTTGAGGACGGTGAGCGCCGGGTCGGTGCGCGACAGCCACGGCAGCAGACCGATGCCGCAGAGCAGGGCCGCGGCGAGCAGGGCCCGCCAGAGTGTGCGGCTCAGCGTCGTGTCCCCGTGCCGATGAGCGTGCGCTCGTACGGGTCGAGGACCACTCCCCGTACGCCGGTGCCGACGCCCGTGATGATCTGCTGGTGGACCAGGGGCACCAGGGCGTCCGTCCCCAGGATCGCGGCCTCCGCGTCCATCGCCGCCTGCTGCCGCTCGGCGGTGTCGGACATGCCCTCGGCCTTGGAAACGGCCTTGTCCACGCCCTTGTCGCAGAGCAGCGCGAGGTTGTAGCCGCCGTCGCAGGCGTGGTCACTGGCGAGGACGGACACCGGGTCGCCGGTGTCGAGAAGGGTGTTGCGGGCGGCGACGAAGGCGTCGAACTTCCCCGCCAGGGCGTCGCTCTCCAGCCGCGAGTACTCGCGCACTTCGAGCTTCACCTTGAATCCGGCCTTCTCCAGCTGCTGTTGGAGGACCTGGGCGACCTCGGGCAGCTCGGGCCGGTTGTCGTACGTGGCCACGGTCACCGAAGTGCCGTCCGGATCGGCGGCCCCGGCGCGTCCCTCGGGCTTGACGCGCTTGTCGGCGGCCCAGGTGACGGCGGGCCCGAAGACGCCGGCGCCCGGGTCGGCGTACCCCTCGTACACGTCCTTGGCGAGGACGGAGGTGTCGACGGCCTCCCGTGCGGCGGACCGGAGCGCCGGGTCCTTGAAGGCGCCTTTGCCGGTGTTGAGGAGGAGGCTGGTGGTGCGGGTGGTGGGCGTCTCGTGGCGGGTGCCCTGGTCCAGTGCGGCCGCCTGGGAGACGGGGACCGCCTCGGCGATGTCGACCTGTCCGGTGCGCAGGGCGTTGGTGCGGGCCGTGCCGTCGGATATGAACCGGGCGTCGATGCCGGAGGCCTGGGCGCGTCCGCCCCAGTGGTCGTCGTGGCGGTCGAGGGTGGCGGCGGTGGTGCCGGTGACCTTGGTGAGTTCGAAGGGGCCCGTGGCGGTGCCCACGGGGTCGGCCTTCCCGCTCCCCTTGCCGTACGCCTTGGGCGAGAGGACCGCGAGCCCGGGGCTCGACAGGCGCAGCGGCAGGGCGGGGTCGGGGTCCTCGGTGGTGACGCGCACCTTGCTTCCGCCGGCCCCGGTCGCCTTCAGCGTGACGCCGGAGAGGGCGGCGGGTACGGGTTCCGCCTCGGTCGCGCGGGTGAGTGCGGTGGCGACGGCGGCCGGGGTGACCTCCGTGCCGTCCTGGAAGGTCGCCTCGCGGAGGGTGAACAGCCAGGTCCGTTCGTTCTCGCGGGTCCAGGACTCGGCGAGCGCGGGGGCCGCCGAGCCGTTGGCGTCCAGTCCGGTGAGGCCCTCGGTGACGCCGAGCCGGCTGAGGAGGGTCGCGTCGGCGCCGTACGGGGAGAGGTTCTCGGCGGGCGGGAAGGCGAGGGCGACGCGGAGGCGGGAGCCGTCCGCGGAACCCTCTCCGGACGCGTCGCCGCCGGAGGCGAAGCAGCCGGTCAGGGCGGGGGTGAGCAGCAGGCCGGCGAGCAGCCGGCGCCGGGGGACGGAGCGCATGGTCC